>NZ_JBIUAG010000002.1:194431-679021 GCF_044547355.1 Kutzneria sp. NPDC052558 | reverse complement strand
CTTGCGGGGCGCCCCGGCCTCCCCCGGTCCCCGTGGCCCCCCGGCCCGCGGCCCCCCCCCCCCCCGCCCCCCGGGCGGGGGGGCCCCCGGGGGGGGGGGGGCCGGGGGGGGGGGCCCCCCCCGGGCGGGGGACGGCTCAGCGATCGAGCCGCAGCGCCGAGCACTTGTCGGATTCACCCGGGCTGTCGCCCGGACCTACGTGACCTTCAGCCGAACGGCCCAGTGCCAGTAATTCTGCGACTGTTCAACGGAAACCCACCCGCCGGGATGATCGGTCGGCCAGTGTCGTAGGCCGTTTGCCTCATCCTGGGAGGGTTTCGTGAGCGAATCGCGCGCACGCCGCAGTGCCGTGGGTCTGGTCGCAGTGTCAGCGTTAGCCGCCTTGCTGACCGGCGGCCCGGCCCATGCCGCGGCCGGGGACACCGTGCGTGTCAACGAGGTCGTGACCACCGGCGACGTCAACGACTCGATCGAGCTCTACAACACCGGCTCCGCCGCCGTGGACGTCTCGGGCTGGGTCCTCAAGGACAACCAGGACAGCTCCCAGTACACCATCCCCGGCGGGACCACCCTGGCCGCCGGCGGGTTCAAGGCGTTCGACGTGCACAGCTCGTTCGGGCTGGGCTCTTCCGACTCGGCCCGGCTCTACCACGGCAGCACCCTGGTCGACAGCGTCAGCTGGACCCAGCACTCCAACCCGTCGTGGTCCCGCTGCCCCGACGGCACCGGTGCTTTCATCCAGGCCCCCTTGAGCCTGGGCGCGCCCAACAGTTGCGCGACGCCGGTGGCTTGGCCGGGCAGCGGCACCGTGACCACCGCCGACGGCTCCAACGTCTTCGGCGAGGACCTCAGTGGCCTGTACCAGGAGGGCGGCGTGCTGTGGGCCGCCCAGAACTCCGGCAAGCTGTGGCGGCTCGTCCGCAACGGCGCCGGCTGGAAGCCCGACACCACCTCGGGGTGGACGTCCGGCAAGACCCTGCGCTACCCCAACGGTTCCGGCACTCCCGACGACGAGGGCGTCACCCTCACTGGCGCCGGCTCCGCCGGCGGCGTCTACGTCTCCACCGAACGCAACACCGACGCCTCCGGCACCAGCCGCACCTCCGTGCTGCGCTACGACGTCAGCGGCACCGGCACCACCCTCACCGCCACCCGGGAGTGGAACCTCACCGCCGACCTGCCGCCCGTCGGCGCCAACCTCGGCTTCGAGGGCATCACCTGGATCCCCGACTCCGCCCTCGCCGGCCTCGTCGACTCCTCCACCGGCGCCACCTACGACCCCAGCCGCTACGGCTCCCACACCGGCGGCGTGTTCTTCGTCGGCGTCGAGGGCACCGGCATGATCTACGGCTACGTGCTCCAGGACTCCGGCGCCTTCACCCGTGTCACCTCGGTCAGCAGCGGTATGCCCGCCGTCATGGAACTCCAGTGGGAGCCCCAGGCCTCCCGCCTCTGGGTCGTCTGCGACGACACCTGCTCCGGCCAGCACCGCACCATGAAGCTCACCGCCGCCGGCTCCTTCGCCGTCACCGCCGTCTACAACCGCCCCAGCGGCATGCCCAACTACAACAACGAGGGCTTTTCCCTCTCCGGCGCCGACGAATGCGTCAGCGGCTCCAAGCCCGTCTACTGGTCCGACGACACCAACGACAGCGGCCACGCCCTGCGCCGCGGCACCATCACCTGCTGAGGATCGGCAAATGGTTTGGATCTGGAAATGTGGGTCAACAAGGCGATGCGTACCATAGAAACAGCATATCCGGTATGGAAGTAGCTGAGTGGCATGGTTGAAATTGATGTTGACGTCGAATCGTTGAGTGCTTCGAGGTCTGGTGCTATTTGGGGTGACGTGTGGTTCACCATGAATGGCGACCCGTTTCCGGAGCGGGGCTGGAACGACTTGGTCATAGCGCTGTTGGTGGAGTTTCAGGCCGCTCTGGGGGTCGTCGACGGCGGCGATTCCGTCAGGCGGGTGAGGTTCTTCGACGGCCCGTACTGGGTGGAGTTCGAATCGCTCGGGCAGGGTGGGGTGAAGATCTCGACGAACACGGGCCTGGTTGCGTCATGCGGGAAGGTCGAGGTCGAAGGTCTCGTACGTCGATTGGGTGAGCTGGGGCGCGAGTTGGTGGACGCATGTGCGGCGAAGGGGTTTGAGGGCAGCGATGATGTGAAGCGTCTCGATCGGCTCAGTGCCAGGTGAGATCCCCGTTCGGCAATTATGTTCATCCTTGAGTCGGCAGCGGGGACGGGCTTCCGTCCCCGCTATGGCCGAACTCAGCCGAACTGGCCGACCTCGTAGGCGCCGGCTGGCTGCTGGTTGATGATGTTGATGCGGTTGTAGGTGTTGATCACGGCGATCAGCGCGACGAGGGCGGCGAGCTGGTCGTCGTCGTAGTGCTTGGCGGCGGCGGACCAGGCGTCGTCGGTGACGCCGCCGGCGGCGTCGGCGGTGCGGGTGCCCTGCTCGGCCAGCTCGAGGGCGGCCCGCTCGGCCTCGGTGAAGACGGTGGCCTCGCGCCAGCCGGCGACCAGGTGCAGGCGAACCGAGTCCTCGCCGGCGTGGGTGGCGTCCTTGGTGTGCATGTCGAGGCAGAAGCCGCAGCCGTTGATCTGGCTGGCGCGGATCTCCACCAGGCGCTGCACGGTGTGCGGCAGCGGCGAGTCGGCCAGCACCTTGCTGGCCGAGAACAGGTGCCGCAGCACCTTGGCCGACACGGGGTTGCGGTAGATGTCCAGGCGCGCGTTCATGGGTGTCCTCCCCAGTGGAATTTCCGGTACGCACTAGGGACCGGACAGCCCGCCGGGTTGTGACACCTTCGCGTCAGGCCGGGCGGACGATCTGCTGGAAGGCCCAGTGGTTGCCGTCGGGGTCGTCGAGGAAGACGAAGCGACCCCAGGCCAGCTCCTGCACCTCGCTGACCGGCGCGCCCCGCTCGACCAGCTCGGCCCGCACCTTGTCGGCGTCCTCGATCACGGCCTGCAGGCCCTTGACCGAGCCGGGGGCGGCGTCGGTCAGGCCCTTGCCGAAGGCGATGGAGCAGGCCGAGCCGGGCGGGGTGAGCTGCACGAACCGCACCTCGTCGCTGACCGTGTGGTCGTGGTCGAGGTGGAAGCCGAGCTGGTTGACGTAGAAGTCCCGGGCCCGGTCCACGTCGGTCACGGGCAGGATGACGAGCTCGATCCTGATGTCCATGGCCACCACCCTATGAGTGATCGAGGACAGATACGGTCCTCGATTCGGTCAGCGTTTGCGCAGCCGGCGAAGCGCGTCCCGCGCACGCTGCTGGTTGCGAGGATCCTTGGCCGCCTGCTTGACCTGTTCGGTCAGCTTGCGGCCCTGGGGACTGCGCAGGAAGGCGGTGATCCGCTGCCAGATGGACGCCATCGTGCCGCTCCTCTCGATGCTGTTCGCACCTTTTGTCCCCATTATCGCCGACCGCCAAACCAGTGGGCGGTCCTCAGCCCAGCGTGACGGCGGTCAGCTCCCGCCAGTCCGCCCCGGCCCCTTCCTCGGTCGCCGCGGCGAACCGGGCGTCGCCGAGGCCGCTGCGCGCGGCCTGTTCGATCCGGGCGACGTCCGGGTAGGACCGGTCGGGATGGCCGCGCACGGCGGTGCTGGCGGCGAGCAGCCGCGCGGCCTGCGCGAGACTTCCCTGACGCAGAGCCAGATCCGCGATGCCGACGAGCACCTGGGCGACCGCGGGCGCGTGCCCGACGTCGATCGCGGACACCGCGCGCAGCGCCTCGGCGCGGTAGTCACGGGCCTGATCGAGATCCTCGGCCAGGTAGCCGAGCAGGTTCTGGATCACCGGGCGGAGGTTCTCCCGTTCGGCCTCGTTGGCCACCATGGCCATCGCGACGTCGAGTTGCCGGCGGGCCTGCTCGGCGTCGCCGTCCCAGCGCGCGAGCTCGGCCTTGGCCAGGGCCAGCTCGGACAGCGCGTTCGGCCAGGCCACCCGTTCCGCGAGCCGCTCGGCCTCGGCCAAGGCGGTGGCGCTGGACTTCCGGTCGCCCGACAGCCAGTGCAACTGGGCCTGGCGGGACCGCATCTGCACGACGTCCTCGATCGCGCCGACCTCGGTGACGATCGCGATCGCCTGCTCGTAGTGCCGGCAGGCCTCGGCGAACTCGCCGCGCGCGGCCATCCGATTGGCCGTCTCCATCAGGGCGAACGAGATGCCCCAGCGTTCGCCGACCGCCCGAAACCCAACCAGCGCCTCGGCGAGGCAGGCGTCGGCCTCGCCGCCGTCGTCGCCCGCGGTCATCCACGTCTTGGCGAGTTGCAGCCACGCCAGGGCGCGCACCCACGGATCGTCGTCCTGGAACAGCGGTTCGAACGCGGGCACGAACTCACCCGGTGCCTGGAACAGGCGTTCCCACACCGCCACGAACTTCAGCGCCGGGTGCGGGTCGCGCACACCCCGGCCCCTGGCGTACGCCTCGTGGATCCACTCCGGCGACTGGTACTGATCGCCGCGCCCCGAAGCCAGGAACGCCACCACGAACGCGTAGACGGTGGCCCGGACCTCATCGGAGACCGGGCCGGGCAGGGCGACGGCGGCCAGGGTCAGCTCGGCGCCCTCGGTCTTGCGCCCGGCCAGCCACCAGTACCAGCCGGCGCCGACCGAGAGCCGCATCGCCGCCTCGGCCTCGCCGGCCGCGAGCGCACCGCGCATCGCGGCGGTGATGTTGTCGTGGTCGGCCTTGACCGTCGCCAGCCAGGTCAGCTGCTCGGCCCGGCGCAGGTGCGGGTCGGCGGTCTCGGCGAGCTCGGTGAAGTACGCGAGATGAGCCTGCCGGGCCAGATCCGTCTCCCCGGCCTCGGCGAGGCGCTGCTCGGCGTACTCCCGGATCGTGCCGAGCATGCGGTAGCGCTCGCCGTCCGCCACCACCAGCGACTTCTCGGTCAACGCCGACAGCAACTCCAGCGCGTCGGGCGAGCAGACCCGTTCCGCCGCTTCGAGACTCGCGCCGCCGGCGAACACCGACAGCCGCCGCAGCACGATCCTTTCGTTGTCCGACAGCAGGTCCCAGCTCCAGTCGATCATCGCTCGCAGCGTCCGGTGCCGAGGCAGCGCCGTTCGGCTGCCGCCGGTGAGCAGACGGAACCGGTCGTCGAGCCGGGTGGCCAGCTGGGCCAGGGACATGGTGCGCAGCCGGGCCGCCGCCAGCTCGATCGCCAGCGGCATGCCGTCCAGCGCCCGGCAGACCCGGGCCAGCGTGGCGGCATCGGTGACGAGATCCGGCCGCACAGCGGCGGCCCGGTCCCGCAGCAGCCGGACGGCTGGGGCCGCCTCGATCTCCGCCGGCCCGGCGTCGTCCGCGGGCAGCACCAGCGGCGCGACCGCCCACAGCGCCTCGCCGGTGATGCCGAGCGGCTCCCGGCTGGTCGCGAGGATCCGCAGCCGCCGGCACTCGCCGAGTACCCGGTGCGCGAACTTCGCCGCCGACTCGATCACGTGCTCGCAGTTGTCCAGGATCAGCAGCGTTTCCCGCTCCCGGATCGCGGCGACGACCCGGTCGGTCGGCTCCAGGTCGGGGGCGTCGTCGAGCAGGGCGTCGCGCCGGCCCAGGGCCGCGAGCGTCGCCTGCGCCACGTCACCGTCGGCGCCGATGGGCGCGAGCTCCACCAGCCAGGCCCCGTCCGGCAGCTCCCCGAGCATCGTGCGCACGGTCTCGGTGGCCAGCCGGGTCTTGCCCGAGCCACCCGGGCCGATCAGCGTGGTCAGCCGGTGCTCGGCCACCAGCTCGCGGACCGCGGCGACATCGGCCTCCTTGCCGACGTAGCTGGTCAGCTCGGCCCGGAGGTTGGTCGTGCGGCTGTCGGCCCGGCGGCCCAGCTCACCTCGTAGCAGCGCGACGTGCAGTGCGGACAGCTCCGGCGAGGGGTCGACGCCCAGCATGTCGGCCAGGGTTTCCCGCGTGCGCTGGTAGAGCTGGAGCGCCTCGGTCTCACGGCCGCTCGCGGCCAGGGCCCGCATCAGCGCGGCGACCAGCCGTTCCCGCACCGGATTCGCGGCCACCAGGTCGGTCAGCTCCGTGATCAGCTCCGCGCCGTGGCCGGGCTCCGCGTCGAAGTGGTCCTCCAGGGCCGTCAGACGCAGGCTCTCCAGCCGGGTGACCGCCGCGTCGAACGCCGCGCTCTCCTGGAGGCCAACGTCCTGCATGGCCGCGCCGCGCCACAGCGTGAGGGCCTCGCGCGGATCCTGGCCGATGAGGCGTTCGAACCGCACGGCGTCCACGGCATCCGGATCGACGACCAGTCGGTAGCCGTTCGGCTGCCCGTCGACCAGACCGTCCGGCAGCACCTTGCGCAGCCGGGAAACCAGGCGCTGCAAGGCATTCGCCGCATCCGCGGGCGGGCTCTCGCCCCAGATCCAGTCGACCAGCCTCGCCTTGGGTACCACGTGCCCCGGTTCCAGCGCCAACGCCGCCAGCAGTCCCCGCAGTCGGGCGCCCGGAACGTCGGCGAGCACGCCGTCGTCCGTGCGGACCTCGAACGGTCCGAGCATCCCGATCTGCACCTGCCCGATTTTGCCACGGGCGGTGTCAGGGCCATGGCGGTTCGGTGTCAGCGCCGGCGGCCAGTGTTGCCGTCGACGCCCACCACGGAAGGAACGTCCGATGACTCAAGCGGTTCCCGTCCCGCAGGGCCTGCCCACGGACCGCGACGCCGGCCCGTTCGACCCACCCCGGGCGATCACCCGGCTGCGCTCGGCCCGGCCCGTCAGCCCGCTGGTCTTCCCCGACGGCCACGAGGGCTGGCTGGTCACCGGCCACGAGGCCGTCCGCCAGGTGCTGGCCGACACCCGGTTCAGCTCGCGGCAGGACCTCGGCGTCCTGCACGTGCCGTGGGAGGCCCCGGGCATGCCCGCCCCGACCGAGCCGTCCCCGCAGGTGCCGGGGCTGTTCATCGCCATGGACGGGGCGGATCACTCCCGGCTGCGGCGCAAGCTCATCGGCGCGTTCACCGTCAAGCGTATGCGGTCGCTGGAGGAGCACATCGTCGAGATCGTCGAGGCCCAGTTGGACCGGCTGGCCGCCATGGCCGCGCCGGTGGACCTGGTCAAGGCGTTCGCGCTGCCGGTGCCCTCGCTGGTGATCTGCGAGATGCTCGGCGTGCCCTACGAGGATCGGGAGACCTTCCAGGTCAACTCGGCCCAGTTCCTGGTCAAGGACCAGACGCTGGAGGAGAAGATGGCCGCCTGGAACGCCTTGACCTCCTACCTGGCCCAGCTGATCACCGGCAAGCGGGCCGAGCCCGGCGAGGACCTGCTGTCCGACCTGGCCGGCGATCCCGATCTCAGCGTCGAGGAGCTGATCGGCATCGCGTTCCTGCTGCTGCTGGCCGGACACGAGACCACCGCCAACATGCTCGCCCTGGGCACGTTCGCCCTGCTGGAGCACCCCGACCAGCTGGCCGAGCTGCGGGCCGACCCCGGCCTGATGCCCGACGCCGTCGAGGAGCTGCTGCGCTATCTCGCCGTCGGCGACCTGTTCCTGCGCTACGCCACCGAGGACCTGGAGGTCGGCGGCGAGACCATCCCCGAGGGCTCCACCGTCGTCGTCTCCCTGCTGGCCGCCGGGCACGACCCCCAGCGTTTCGATGAGGCCGACTCGCTCGACGTGCGCCGCAAGGCCCGCGGCCACTTGTCCTTCGGGCACGGGCCCCACCAGTGCCTCGGGCAGCAGTTGGCCCGCATCGAGATGCGCGCCGGCTTCGACGGCCTGCTGCGGCGGTTCCCGGGGCTCGCCTTGGCCATCCCCGCCGCCGACGTGAAACTGCGGACCGACATGAGCATCTACGGCGTGCACGAGCTGCCCGTGACCTGGTGAGCACCGGGACGCAACACGGTCGGGGCGGCCGGGAACACACCGGGCATGACGACAAAGAAGCTCACCGTGACCCTGTCCGTGGCCGCCGCGGCCGTTGCGATCGTCGCTGGCAGCGCCGTGGCCTTCGCCGCCATTCCCAACAGCACGACCGTGAACGTGGCCGGCGCGGAGGACACCCATGCCTCCGGCGACGCGCTGATCGCCAAGGAGTGCGTGAAGAACACCCCGGGCCTGCCCGACCCGGCCAGCTGGCGCGCCGGCGCCCGGTACGACCTGAGCGCTCAGCTCGGCTTCCTGGTGATCCGCAACAACAAGAACGCCGCCGTCTGCGTGATCGAGAACGGCAGGGCCGGCGGCGTGATGGGCGGGGACGTGAGCACCACGCACACCTACGCCAACCTCACCTCGGGCCGACCGTTCGACTACCTCAGCGCGTGGAACGAGGAGAAGGTGTCCGTCCTGTTCGGCATCGCGTCCGACAACGTGGCCAAGGTGTCGTTGGTGGGCCCGGACGGCACGCAGGCGCCGGCCTCGGTCAAGGACGGCACGTTCGTCGCCAGGACCCCGTGGGGCGAGGACAGCAACCAGTCCACCACCAACTCCGTGCGAGCGACGCTCGACAACGGCCAGGTGGTGACCGGTCCGTTCCGGCGTTAGCATCCGGTCCGGCCGTGCCTTCGCGGGCGCGGCCGGATCTCGTCCCACACCAGACGCAACGTTGGCCGGGCGAGTGGGAACTGCCTGGGTGTGACGACGGCTGGAGAATGGGTGGGGCGACCCGATGCGGACGGTGACGCGGATCCACCGGGCGAGGACCAGGGGCCCGGTGATCAGGCACTGTGGGAGCAGGCCGCCCGGGGTGACCGGGCCGCGTTCGGCGAGTTTTACCGGCGGCATGCCGAGGCGGTGTGGAACTACGCCTACCGGCTGACCGGCTCGTGGTCGGTGGCCGAGGACCTGACGTCCTCGACCTTCCTGGCCGCGTGGCGGAAGCTGGGCGACATGACCCTCGTCAACGCCAGCGCCCGGCCGTGGCTGTTCACCGTGGCCAGCAATCTGGCCCGGCACGAGTACCGGCGGGCCGGCCGGTTCTCCCGGCTGTTGACGCGGATTCCGCTCAACGACACCACCCGGGACCACGCCGAGGAGGTCGTCGACCAGATCGACGCCGACCACCGCCTGCGGGAGGTTCTCGACGCCGTCGAACGCCTGCCCAAGGGCGAACGCCGGGCTGTGGAGTTGTGCCTGCTCGGCGAGGTTTCCATCGCCGACGCCGCCGAGGTGCTGGGCATCGCCGAGGTGAGCGTTCGGGCCCGGATTTCCCGGGCCCGCAGCAAGCTTCGTGGTCTGCTGCGGGACACCGGTCCGGGCATCCACCTGAGCGCCCTTGAGGAGGGGCCGTGAACGAGACCGCCGACCTGCCCGAGCAGCGCCCCATGCCCGAGGGCTTGCGGGATCGCTTGTGGGCCGAGGACATCGAGCCCCACCTGGGCTCCCAGCCTTCGCGTTCCCATCCGTGGCGCGTGCCCCTGACCGCTGCCGCCGCCGTTGTCGCCCTGGCCGCCGGCGTTGTCTTCGCCGTGCCCTTGTTCCGCGATTCCGGCGCCACCGCCGCTTCCGGGCCCGACATGGCGCTCGTCAACGCGTGCATCCACACCCCCTACACCAAGCTCCCTCCCGGCGCCTACCGCGCCGCCGCCCGTCTCGATCTCGATGCCACCACCGGCTACCTGGTCATTCGCGACGACGAGTACGCCGCCATCTGCGATCTCACCAACGGCATTCCCACCCGCAGCCTCGGCAGCGTCATCGGCACCCACCACACCTACGCCAACCTCACCGCCTCCCGCCCGTGGGACTACCTCAGCTCCGACAATCGCTCCACCGAGTCCGTCCACTTCGGCATCGCTGCCCCCAACGTCGCCAAGGTCGTGCTGATCGGCCCGGACGGCTCCCAGACCCCCACCGTGCTCAAGGACGGCACCTTCATCGCCCGCACCAAGTTCGCCGAGGACAGCGGCAACTACACCAGCAACCGCATCAAGGCCACTTTGGACACCGGCCAGGAGATAGAAGGCCCCTTCCGCTCCTAGCCTTTCACCGCCGGCGGAGCCGGCCGTCGTCTCGTGCGGCGGCCGGCCTCGGCAACCGCGCGAGGGACATGCCTTAGCCTGCCCGCAGTTCCCGATCGCGGCCGTCGCGGAATTCCGGCAGCCCGTCGTTGATCTCCACTGTCCAGTCGCTGTGATGAATCAGCCGATGACAGGCGCTGCACAGCAACACCAGATTGTCCAGACTGGTCGGCCCCCCGTCAGCCCATTCCACCACATGGTGCGCGTGACATTGCCGAGGTTTCCTTCCACATCCCGGAAACGCGCACCCCTTATCCCGGATGATCAACGCTCTGCGTATCGCGTTGGGGATCGTCCGACTGGCCCGTCCGATGTCGAGCACCTCGGACCTGGCCCCCAGCACCACCCGCAGGATCGTGCTGTCACAGGCGATCCTGCGCACCGAGGCGGCGTTGAGCGGCCCCATACCCGCCAGGTCGGCGGTGCCCCTCTGCTCCTGAAAGTCCTTCCACGACATGGTGAGGGCGATGTGCGGCTTCTCCCCACCCTCCTCGGGCAGGTCCTTGCACCCCGCCGCCAGCTCGAGGATCTCCACCAGCGCGTCACCCTGCCGCTCCGCGGTCGTGCGCGGGTCCTCAGCCGATGTCGGCTTGGCCAACGGACTGATCAACGCCTCCAACAACGCCAGGCTCTCCAGGTCGAGGAACCCGTCGATGTCCCCGCCGTTGCGGCGCTTGCGGATGGTCAACGTCCGCTTGGGCTGGGCCGACTCCCGGTCATCAGGCGCTTTCCCGTCCTGGTCCAGCAACACCAGGATCCGCTGGGCGACATCCTTGAACTGGCCGAGGTCGAGCGTCGCCGCGTACCGCACCAACGCCGCCTCGACCTTCTCCCGGTCCGGCTCCGGCGCCTCGGCGAGCGTCTTGTCCATGACGACCAGATGCTGCCTGCTGAGTTGCTCGTCCTGGGCCACGTCGCGAACGGCATCCCGTTGGAACAGCTCCGCGTACCGGACCAGTTCCCGGGCCTCTGCCCGGGTGATGTTCCAGCCGACGCTCAGGTCGGCCACGATCGCCGCCCGATCATCCTTGGTGCGGCTGGTGCGATTCCACCATTCCCGCACAACCTCGATCTGCTCCAGGTAGTCGGCCTTACGCCGCTTCTCCAGCCACTTCCCACGTTCCCGCAGCTCCCCGTCACTCAGCCGCCACCTCTCGGTGCCGACCGACATTTCCGGGTTCGCTGACATGCCCCCATCTTACCACTCACCAGAGACAAATCCCCTTACCCGGCAATGATTACCCGATCGTGTCCACCCTGAAGATTCCTTCAGGAAAGCGCTTTCCAAGCTAGTAAAGCGCCCACCCCCCAAACGGCAAGCAAACAACCAAAGCCACACCCCTCCCACGTCCCAAGCCCTCTGTAAACCGCACCCCCCACCCTCCTGCCACCGCGCTACAGACCCCACCCCCCACCTGACTCGCGGCACCCCAGCCAGACACAGCAAGGGCTAAAGCATCGGACCCAGCGGGCCATGGTCCTAGCGGTGAACCTCAGGTAACCCTGGCGGCCCGGACCACATGAAAGTGCCGGGCGCAGCCGATCAGCGCGAGAGGCGCTTGGCGGCAACAAGAAGCGCTAAATCCCATGAGAACAGAACGACCGATTCGGCAGCGAAGGATGCCGCAAGGACCTGGCCAGGGATGAGGTCTGTGGGCGGGGTCGGGTGGGGGCCAAACGTCAACCACCCAAACGGCAACGGGTGGGCCAACATCCGACCCAACCCACGCCTCCCCAAAAACCCCAACCTAAACCCTCGAACGCCTCTCCCCCTCACAGTCACCACCCTGGCACAAAGAAAAGCCCGGCATGGCCGAATGCGACCACGCCGGGCTGTTTACCACCTACACGACGGTCACCGACGTATCGGCCATCGCGGCGACGTAAGTCGCGTTGCCGTTGTAGACGGCGGTGATCCGGTGCTGGCCAGGGGCCAGGGTGGCGGTGAGCCGGGCGGCGCCGGAACCGTCCACTGTGGAGGTGCCGAGCACCGCCGAACCGTCGAGGAAGGTGACGGATCCGATGCCCGAGGTGACCGCGGTCAACCCCACGGACTGCCCGGAGAGGCTGGCGGTCAGGGTCTGCGAGGGAACGGGGAACCGCCCGCCTGAAAGGGTGAGGTCTCCGCTGAGGGCCTGGCCGGTCTGCCCGGAACCGGGGGCATCAACCTGGTATCCACCGGAAACACGCCCGGTGACGGACTCGCCGGCGGGGGCGCCGGTGAGGTCGACAGCCGAGGTCGGAAGGGACAGCGTGATGGCCGAACTGCCGGCAGACGCCTTGCCGGTGGTCCGTTCGTAGCCGATGAAGGCCTGGAAGGCGTTGGCAATGGCCGGATCGCCGGCGGAGGGGTCGCAGGAATGGGTTACCAGGTAAGCGATCCCGCCGGTCGACGAGGTGTAGACGAAGAAGCAGTCGCCGGCATACGACGGAGAACAAGAAGAGTCGAACCGAAGCGCGGTGTCCGAGCCGGAGGCGACGCGACACCCGGGAACGTTGTTCACGATGTTGTCGGGCACGTGAACCGCGGCGCCGCAGGCGAAGTTGCGGTACAGGCACTCCTGCTTGCCGGTGACGGAGCCCTGGTCGACCCAGATCTCGTTGTGGTAGCTGGGATAGTCGTCACGGTTGTCGCCAGCCGTCCGATTGCGGTGCGGCATCAGGACAATGGGCTCGACGGTGCCGGGGTCGTTGCCGGAGCCGACGCAGCCGAGCGCCCCGGCGGGGTAGGGGCACTGGGTGGGCGCGCCGCCGCCGCTGAGGGTGAAGTCGGGGCCACCGTAGGAGATCTCGCCCTGGTGCTGGCCGTCGAAGTGCTGGTAGAAGTCCCGGTGCTGACGGCTCAGGGCCAGGTCGTACATCCAGGCCGGCGGCCGGTAGCCGGTGGTGGAGGGCAGGGCCATCTCCTCCGACACGCTGCCGCCGCCGGCGGGCGGGGTGGACGGCTGGGGCAGCCCGCCGATCAGCTGCTCGAACATGGGGTCCACGGGGTCGACGCCGAACAGCAGGTCGGACTGCTTCTCGGCCTTGCGCCGGAACGGGGCGATCCGCTTGCTGTCCTCGGCCTCGGACACGTGCTTGAGGGCCAGGAAGTCCAGGACCTTCTTGGCGTCGGCGCGCACGCTCGGGTCGGCGGCGAAGTCGTAGAGGTTGAGCAGCCCGATCATCTGGTACCGGGAGTAGCCGCGGGCGTTGTACTCGATCCAGTCGCCGCTCAGCACGCCGCCGAGTTTTCCGTGCACGTAGGCGGAGACCCCGTTGGCGTTGTTGTCGGTGTTGGTGTCCTTGTCGTACACGGAGACGTACGCGCCGGCCGGCGGCGTCACCATCGGCAGCGACTCGTTGTGCAGCAGCCGGGTGGTGCGGATGAGGAACTGGTGGTTCTCGGTCTCCGGCACCGACACCCCGAGGATCTTGCACACGGTGGCGTCCACGTCCTGCGCGGAGCCCTGCAACCAGGCCCGGTCGGCGAGGTCGCGGCGCAGCTGGTCGAACCGGGCCGGATCGTTGACGCCGAACAGGGTGGCCGGCGACTCCTGCTTGAGCAGGCCCCAGACCCGGATCATCAGGGCCATGGTGAAGTCCCATTCGTCCTGGTCACCGCCGCCGGTGCGGCAGGTGGGCACGCTGTCAGTGCCGGGCTTGCCGCTCAGCGCCGGCACGCGCCGGACGTCGGCGATGACCTTGGTCCAGCCCGGGGTGGTGCTGAGGACACCGGTTCCGACCCGCCAGTTGGCGGCCAGTTGGTCGAGGCAGTCCTGGTAGACGTGCCGAGGGTCGGCGACCGGCGACGGCGTCCCGGTGAACGCCCTGGTCAGCTCGGCGCGCCCGTCGGGGTCCTCGATGACCTTGAGCAGCCCGACCTCGGCCAGCACGTGCGTCAGGTAGCCCTCGCCCTTGCCGCTCTGGTCGGCGGACAGGCACCCCTCCCACAGCAGCGGCGGAATCCGCCGGTCCTGGGCCAGCCGGACCGAGTCGGCGACGGTGCGCGCCTGCGGGATCCAGCTGAAGTCCATCCGGGCGTAGTAGTCGTCCAGCGGCGGCAGGATGTTCCAGCTGTTGGACGTCCGGTCCTGGGTCAGCTCGACCCCGCCGATCTGGTTGCCCAGGTGCGAGCCGTCGGCGAACGTCAGGTCGACGGTGAAGTTGAACCGCCAGGTGTCGTTGCCGTTGGGGTCGATGTCGATGGTCGTGACGCCCGAGCGCAGGTCCTGCCAGCTGCTCTGGTTCTGGATCGCCAGCTGGTACGGCCCGTAGTCGGTGTTGGTGTCGAAGCGTTCGAAGTCGGCGGAGATGACCGCCGCCACCACGTTGTTCCGGTCCCGGACCGTCACGGTGACGTGGGTGTCGAAATCCTTGTTCTCGTCGTTGGTGTGGAAGGAGACCGCCGCCCCCACCAGCTTCGCGTCCCCGGCGGCGTGCGCTAACGGCGCGCCGCCGCCCACCAGCAGCGCCGCCGCGAGCGACACCGCCGCCCATCCTCGTGCCGACCTCATCCGATGCCTGCTTTCCCCAGTGTCACTGTCAGCAGCCTTGATCGTCTCGGTCGGCCGAACGCGAACAAAGCTCACCCGGGTCACCGATCGGGCGGCATCTCCGGCCCGATCGGGCAGGTGCGATGCTGGACCGGTGCACGAGGACGTGGAGCGCTGCCTCCGGGCGGTGCGGGCCAAGGACGCCCGCTTCGACGGGTGGTTCTTCGCGGCGGTCGTGACGACGGGCATCTACTGCCGGCCGAGTTGTCCGGTCACGCCGCCGAAAGCGGCGAACCTGCGCTTCTTCCCGACCGCGGCGGCGGCGCAGGGCGCGGGGTTCCGGGCCTGCCGGCGGTGCCGCCCGGACGCGAGCCCGGGCTCGCCGGAGTGGAACGAGCGGGCCGACCTGGTGGCGAGGGCGATGCGGCTGATCGCCGACGGCGTGGTGGACCGGGAGGGCGTGCCGGGCCTGGCGGCGAGGCTGGGCTACAGCGTGCGGCAGGTGCAGCGGCAGGTGCGGGCCGAGTTGGGCGCGGGCCCGCTGGCCATCGCCCGGGCGCAACGGGCGCAGATGGCCAGGCTGTTGGTGGAGACGACGCCGGTGCCGCTCAGTGATGTGGCGTTCGCGGCGGGGTTCGCCAGCGTGCGGACGTTTAACGACACGGTCCGCGAGGTATTCGCAATTACGCCGAGCGAGCTGAGGCAGCGGGCCAGGAAGCGGCAGCAACCGGCCGCGCCGGGGACGTTGGCGCTGCGGCTGCCCTTCCGCCAGCCGCTGGACGCGGACCATCTGTTCGGACGGCTGGCGGCGGAGGCGCTGCCGGGAGTGGAGGAGTGGCGCGATGGGACGTATCGACGGACGCTGCGTCTGCCCCACGGCTACGGCATCGTGGCGTTGCGGCCGCTGCCGGAGCACATCGACTGCCGGCTGACCCTGGTCGACCTGCGGGATCTGGCCACGGCCATCGCCCGGTGCCGCCGGCTGCTCGATCTGGACGCGGATCCGGTCGCGGTTGACGAGCAGCTGCGGACCGATCCGGTGCTGAAGCCGTTGGTGGACAAGAACCCTGGCCGACGGGTGCCGCGAACCGTGAGCGCCGAGGAGTTCGTTGTACGCATGGTGCTGGGGCCGAAGGCAGTCGAGTACGGCACCGAACTACCAGCGTCAGACGGGCTCACGCACCTGTTCCCGGAGGTGGCTACCTTGGAGGCACTGGACATTCCCCTCATCCGCGCCTTGGCCGAGAGAGAAGTGGATCTCGGCGTCGGCAGCGACTGGGACCGGGCCCGGGCGCAGCTGAAGGCGCTGGGCCTCGACACCAGAACCGTGGAGGCGATCGCCATGCGCGCCCTCGGCGACCCGGATGCCTTCAGCGCCAACGATCCCGCCGTCCGACGGGCCGCCCGCCGGCTCGGGATTCCGGCCGTCACGGAGCATTCGGCGGCCTGGCGCCCGTGGCGGGCCTACGCCGCCCAGCATCTGACCTGAAAAAACCTGATGTCGTTTTTCTGCCAGTCAACGGTCGGCGGATCCAGCACGCTCGAAGGGAGGCATTCAACGGCAAAGGAAACAGCTCATGGCACGCCCGTTCCGCAGTGACACCAGCGATGACCAGCTCGCCGACCTGAACGAGCGGCTGGCCCGGACCCGGTTCGCGCCGGCACTGTCCGGACCGGACTGGACCCACGGCACGCCGCCGGGCTACCTGGCCGAGCTGGTCGAGTACTGGCGCACCGGGTTCGACTGGCGGGCGGCCGAGCGCAAGCTCAACGAGCTGCCCCAGTTCCTGGCCGAGGCCGACGGCCACACCCTGCACTTCGTGCACACGAAAGGCGTTGGCCCCAAGCCGTTTCCGCTGCTGTTCTCGCACGGCTGGCCCGGCTCCTTCGTCGAGGTCACCAAGATCATCGGCCCGCTGACCGACCCGGCGGCCCACGGCGGCGACCCGGCCGACGCGTTCGACGTGATCGCGCCCAGCCTGCCCGGCTTCGGCTTCTCCCCGCATCCCGGCACGCCCGGCCTGAACCCGACGGCCATCGCCGCCCTGTTCAACGGCCTGATGACCAGGGAACTCGGCTACCAAAGATATGGGGCCCAGGGCGGTGACTTCGGCGCGCAGATCACCAGCCGCATCGGCCGCGATCACGGCGACCACGTGGCCGGCATCCACCTGAACCTGATGGGCGCGACGCCGACTCTGGACGGCTCGCCGCTCACCCCGGCCGAACAGGCGTTTCTGGCCCAGGCCGAGCACTTCTTCACCGCCGAGGGCGCGTACGCCCAGCTCCAGGGGACCAAGCCGGCGACGCTCGCCGCCGGCCTTACCGACTCGCCGGCCGGCCTGGCCGCGTGGATCGTGGAGAAGTTCCGGGCCTGGAGCGACTGCGGCGGCGACGTGGAATCGGTGTTCAGCAAGGACGAGCTGCTCACCGACATCACCCTCTACTGGCTGACCGGCACGGCCGCCACCTCGGCCCGGCTGTACTACGAGACCATGCGCACCGAGGGCATGCTCGGCCGGAACACACCGGGCTACGTGCACGTGCCCACCGGCTTCGCGTCGTTCGCCAAGGACAACTTCACCCCACCGCGTGAATGGGTGGCCCGCGCCTACAACCTACAGCGGTTCAAGGAGTTCGACCGCGGCGGCCACTTCGCCGCGCTGGAGCGGCCCGACGAGCTGGTCACAGAAATCCGAGAATTCTTCAGGACTGTGCGCGGCTGACCACTGTGGAGTCAACGCCGCGTGGTTAAACCTGTCGGTCGGCGAAGGTCATGGAACTTTAGTCGCATGGTAGTCCGCGAAGGTCACGGCAGGTCGCCACCATCGAGCGATTCGCGCGACCGACCGACAGTCGTAACGTTGTGTCATGCCCAAAAAAGGTATTCGCTGTACAGCTGTCTCCCTGACCGCCGTGCTGGCCGCCACCCTGGGCTTCGTCGGACTGTCGAGCGCCACCGCCGAGTCCACGGGGGACGTCGTCCGCACCGACAACGGATTTGTGCGAGGGACCCTCGGCAGCGAGTCGAGAACGTTCACCGGCATCCCGTTCGCGGCCCCGCCGACCGGCGACCGGCGCTGGCAGCCGCCGCAGCCGGCGGAGTCCTGGACCGGTGTGCGGGACGCGACCGAGCGGCCGGCGGCCTGCCCTCAAATCGGGCCGACCGGCGACGAGTTGATGCCGGGCTCGTCGGAGGACTGCCTCTACCTGAACGTCACCACGCCGCGCACGCCCGCCGCCCGGCCCAAGCCGGTCATGGTGTGGCTGCACGGCGGTGGTTTCTACGCCGGCGCGGCTGCCGACTACGACGGCAGCCGGCTCGCGGTCGAAGGCGACGTCATCGTCGTCACGGTCGCCTACCGGCTGGGCACCATCGGGTTCTTCGGCTACCCCGGCCTGCCCGACTCCGGCACCTACGGCCTGGCCGACCAGCAGGCCGGGCTGCGCTGGGTGCGTGACAACATCCGGGCCTTCGGCGGCGATCCCCACAATGTCACGGTGTTCGGCGAGTCGGCGGGCGCGCTGTCCACGTGCGCGCTGCTCGCCTCGCCGGCGGCCAAGGGCATGTTCGGCCGGGCGGTCGTGGAGAGCGGCGCCTGCGACACCAACTTCCCGGCCAACCTGAACTACCCGGACTCGGCGCCGAACCAGTGGTGGGAGCCGCGGGACGAGATCGCCGACGAGGGCCGGTCGCTGGCCGTGAAGCTGGGCTGCGCCGACCTGGACTGCATGCGCAAGGTCGACCTGCTGACGTTGGTCAAGGCCAGCAAGGAGTTCTCGCAGGTGGGCTACGGCACGCCGCTGCTGCCGACGGACCCGCGGGTGGCGCTGCGGACCGGCAAGTTCACGAACGTCCCGGTGCTCCAGGGCAACAACCGTGAGGAGCAGGGCTACTTCGGCTGGCTGTACGAGGAGGACGGCAAGTTCGACGCCGCCGCCTACCAGCGCAACCTGGCCAAGACCTTCGGCGACCGGGCCGACGCGGTGGCCCGGCAGTACCCGTTGTCGGCCTACGACTCGCCGCTGCGGGCGTGGAACGTGCTGACCTCCGACCGGGGCTGGATCTGCCCGGCGCTGACTTCGAACCGCCTACTGGCGCAGAAGGTTCCGGTCTACAGCTACTCCTTCGCCGACCACACCGTGCCCAACTTCGTCGGCCTGCCCGACGGCTACGACCACGGCGCGTACCACGGCTCGGAGATGGGCTATCTGTTCGACTTCGGGGCGCCGCTGAACCCGCAGCAGAGCGAGCTGTCCCGGCAGATGGTGGGCTACTGGACCAACTTCGCCCGCACCGGCAACCCGAACGGGCCCGGCCTGCCGCAGTGGCCCCGCTTCGCCGACGGCGACACGACGCGGGTGCTCCAGCCGGCCGGCGCCACCCAGATCGACCTGGGGCAGGACCACCACTGCGGCTTCTGGTCGCAGGAGTCCTAAGTGGAGCGGCCGAGGCAGAACCGCACGAACGCCTCGGCCCTCCGGTTCAGCCGCATGGCCTTGGGCCAGGCGACCAGCACGTGCGAGGGCTCGATGGGCTCGGCGATCTCCTTGACCACCACCGGGTTTCCCTCGTACGTGCGGTCGTTGGCGGGGCGTTGCACGAGCAGGGCGTAGCCCATGCCCCGGCCGACCAGGGCCCGGGTGAGCTCGAAAGTGGTTGGCCGGTAACGGACATCGGGGCTCACGCCGAAGCGTTCGAAGATGGCCAGGGTGTTCTGGGAGCTGGGCGGGGCGTCCAGCAGCACCATGGGCTCGTCGGCCAGGTCGACCAGCGACACGGCGGGTTCCCGGGCCAGGCGGTGGTCGGACGGCAGCAGGATGTGCGGCCGGGCCGAGCCGATCACCGCGCGGGTCAGCTCCGGCCGCACCTGCATGTCGTAGAGGATGGCCAGGTCCAGCTCGCCGCCCAGCAGCCGTCGTTGCAGCACGTCCTGGGTGTCCTCGACGAAGTCGACGGTCAGGTCCGGGTGCAGCGCCGAGAACTCCTGGAGCAGCGGGGGAAACACGGTCGGCGCGAGCGTCACGTAGCAGCCCAGCGACAGCACGCCGCTCAGGGCGTCGCCGCCGGACGCGGCGCTCTCCAGGTCCTCGGCCCGGCGCAGCAGGTCGCGGGCGTGCCGCAGCACCTGGGACCCGGACGGGGTGAGCGTGATGCCGTGGGCCTTGCGGCGCACCGCCAGCTGCACGCCCAGCGCCCGCTCCAGGTCGGTCAGCGACTGGGACAGGCCGGGCTGGGACACCCGCAGCCGGGCCGCGGCCTCGCTGAGGGTGCCGGCCTCGGCGATGGCCACGAAGTACTCCAGCTGCCGCAGCGAGAACCGACTCATTGGTTCTCCTTATGTGTCTCAGAGTGTTCCCGTCCTTTTCCAATATATGTCGCCGCTGCCACAGTGGGGGGACCAGCGTCGGAAGGACTGCCATGGCCAAGCCGTTCGCCTCGTCGGCCGACCTCGGCGACAAGACCGAGACCCTGGACGTCGTCGCCGACGGCGTCTACGCCCTGACCGCCGAGGGCGATCCCAACGTGGGCGCGATCGAGGGGGAGGACTTCCTGGTGGCCTTCGAGGCCCGCGCCACCCCGGTCGCCGCCCGCGGCTGGCTGGACCGGCTGCGTGAGCACACCGACAAACCGGTCCGCTACCTCGTGCTCTCGCACTACCACGCCGTTCGGGTGCTCGGCGCGTCCGCCTTCGACGCCGACGTCATCGTCACCCACGACAACACGCGCAAGCTGATCGCCGAGCGCGGGCAGCAGGACTGGGACAGCGAGTTCGGCCGTATGCCACGGCTGTTCCGCGAGCCGGCGTCGGTGCCCGGCCTGACCTGGCCCGACGTGACGTTCGGCGACTCGATGACCATCCAGCTCGGCGGCGACCGCGGCGAGCTGGTGCTCCAGTACTGCGGACGCGGCCACACCGCCGGCGACATCGTGGCCTGGCTGCCGCGGTCCAAGGTGCTGTTCGCCGGCGACCTGGTCGAGGCCGAGGCCGCGCTCTACACCGGCGACGCCTTCCACACCGACTGGTCGACCGGGACTCTGGACCGGGTCAAGGAGTTCGGCGCGGAGGTGCTCATCGGCGGCCGCGGCGGCGTCACGCGCGGCCGTGCCGCCGTGGACGCGGCGATCGAGCAGACGCGGTCGTTTCTCCTGGTGATGCGGGAGAAGGTCGGCGAGGTGCACCGCCGGGGCGGCACGGTCAAGGAGGCGTTCGAGGCCACTCATGCCGCGCTGGCCCCGAAGTTCGGCGCGTGGCCGATCTTCGAGCACTGCCTGCCGTTCGACGTGCAACGGCTGTGGGACGAGTTCGACGGCGTCGACTGGCCGCGGATCTGGACCGCCGAGCGGGACCGCGAGGTCTGGGACGTGTTGCAGGGATGAGCTCGCCGGTCGCGGTCATCGGCAACGGCCCGGTCGGCCAGACCACCGCGCTGCTGCTGGCGCGATGGGGGATTCCGGTGGTGCTGCTGGATTCCCGGCCGGCCCGGGACGGTGTCGGCTCCAAGGCGATCTGCCAGCAGCGTGACGTGCTGGACATCTGGTCGGCCGTCGGGGCCGGGCGGTTGGCCGACGATGGTCTCATGTGGACGACCGCCCGCACGTTCTACCGGGACCGGGAGCTGTTCAGTTGGTCCTTCGTGGATCCCGGACGGTCCCCGCTGCCGGCGTTCGTCAACATCTCCCAGGGCCACACCGAACGGGTGCTGGACGAGCTGATCGCCGCCGAGCCGCTGATCGACGTCCGCTGGGGGCACGAGGTTGCGGGCATCGATCAGGACGCTGACGCGGTGATGCTGACTTGTCTTGACGGCACGCGGATCCGGGCGTCCTACGCCGTTGCCGCCGCCGGGGCCCGCGGCGACCGGGTGCGCAAGCTGCTGGGCGTGGGCTTCGAGGGGCAGAGCTTCGATGACCGGTTCCTGATCTGCGACATCCGGGCCGACCTGCCCGGTTGGGAAACCGAGCGACGCTTCCATTTCGACCCGTCCTGGAATCCCGGCCGGCAGGTGCTGATCCACCCGTGCCCCGACTCCACGTTCCGCATCGACTGGCAGATCCCGGCCGGCCTCGATCCGGACGACGCGGCGGTCGACGCCCGGATCCGGCAGGTCGTCGGGGACCGGCCGTACGAGCTGGTGTGGAAGTCGGTCTACCGCTTCCACAGCCGGTGTGTGGACCGGATGCGGGTGGGCCGGGTGCTGCTGGCCGGCGACTGCGCCCACCTGGTCGCCCCGTTCGGGGCCCGTGGCCTCAACTCCGGCGTCGCCGACGCCGAGAACGCCGCCTGGAAGCTGGCTTTTGTGCTGCGCGGCTGGGCCCCCGAGGCGCTGCTGGACAGCTACGACGCCGAACGCCTGGCGGCGGCCCGGGAAAACCTGGCGATCACCAGTGCCACCATGCGTTTTCTGGTGCCGCAGACCGAAGCCGAGCGGGCGGAACGCCGCCGTGTCCTCGACGAGGCCGTCGGGGCCGCCGACGCCCGGGCCCGCGTGGACAGCGGCAGGTTCGCCGAACCCTTCTGCTACCGCGATTCCCCGCTCACCACCCCGGCCCCCGACCGGCCCGTCGGCGTCCTCGTGCCGGACATGCCGTTCACGCTGCCTGGCCGCCCGGAGGTGACCAGGCTCCGCCAGCTGGTCCGCGACGGCCTGCTCGCCCTCACCGTCGACGAGGTCGATCCGGCCGCCCCGGTCCGCACGCTCCGCCTACCACCGGACGTTCTCGACATCCGGCCGGGGGAGACCTGGCTGCTCCGTCCCGACGGCCACATCGCCGCCGTGGTGACCTCGCCCGAGGCCCTGGCTGCCGCCGCCCGCCGTGCCTTGGCCGTTCCGCCTCCGTGACCCCTGCTCAGCTGGCACTCTGGTCCGTATGTCCGCGCCTCCACTGTTCGGGCCGGCTTTCGACGCCGACCCCTCGCCCGCCTACGACTGGCTCCGCGCCCACTCCCCGGTGCACCGGGTCGACTTCCCCGGCGGGGCCTCGGCCTGGCTGATCACCCGTTACGACGACGCCGTCGAGGCGCTGCGGCACCCGGCCCTGGCCAAGAACCCCGAGCTGGCCGACGAACGGTGGCGACGCTCGGAGATGGGCCTGCCGCTGGACCACCGGCCCGGCCTGGTGGCCAGCGTGATCAACCGGGACGGCGCGGACCACGCGCGCCTGCGCAGGGCCGTGACCGGCGCGTTCACCCCGCGGCGGATCCGTCCGGTGCGGGAGCACGCCGAGCGGCTGACGGTCCAGCTGCTCGACCGCATCGCCGAGCGCGGGCACGGCGACCTGGTGGTCGAGCTGGCCTATCCGCTGCCGATGGCCGTGATCTGCGATCTGCTCGGCGTGCCCGAGTCCGGTCGCGAGGAGCTGCACCACTGGGCGCTGGTGATCGACAGCAGCGACGACACCGACGGCAGCCTCGTCCGGGAGGCCACCGACGCCCTCGAGGTCCTGGTCCGCGCGCTGGTGGAGGGCAAGCGGCGGAATCCGGGGCCGGACCTGGTCAGCGACCTCATCGCCCAGCAGGAGCGGGGCGAGCTCACCGCCGACGAGGTCACCTCCACGGCGTTCCTCATCCTCATCGGCGGCCACGAGACCACCGTCGGCCTGATCGGCAGCGCGGCCCTGGCCCTGCTCACCCACCCCGAGCACGCCGACCGGGCCCGCACCGATCCCGGCGTGCTGGCCGAGGTCATCGAGGAGACCCTCCGCCTGCACAGCCCCTTGCAGAACGCCACCTGGCGCTTTCCCACCGCGCCGGTCGAGATCGGCGGCCAGCGGATCGAGCCCGGCGATCCCGTGCTGGTGTCGGTCCTGGCCGCCAACCGCGACCCGGCCCGCTTCGACCGGCCGACGGAGTTCGTGCTCGGCCGCCGGCAGCGCCACGTCGCCTTCGGTCTCGGCCCGCACATCTGCATCGGCGCGGCGCTGGCCCGGATCGAGGGGGAGATCGCCATCGGGACCATGTTGCGCCGCCTGCCCGGTCTGGAGCTGGCCGTGGATCCGGATTCACTGCGATGGTGGCCCAGCCCGATCACCCGTGGCCTGTATAACCTTCCGGTGCGAATCAGTCCTTAGTGGACACACGGTGGAGCAGTGAGGTCAGCGGTCGGGGCATGCGGTCGAGGGGGATGGCCTCGGTCAGCAGGCGGGCGTAGCGGAGCTTGCGCTGGGCGCCGGCGGCGAGGAATCGGCGGAGCTGGGCGGCTTCCGGGCGGCCGCGCCAGGCGGGTTGGCGTTGGATGATGCGGAAGGCGGCGAGATCACCGTGCGCGGCAAGGGCTTCTTCCACGAGGGGGAGGCCGGCGGCGCGGATGAGCTCGTCCTCCAGGTCGTGATCGCAGACGAAGACGCCGAGCTGGGCCAACCCGTGGTGGATGAGGTGGGCCTC
This sequence comes from Kutzneria sp. NPDC052558, assembly GCF_044547355.1. NCBI lineage: Bacteria > Bacillati > Actinomycetota > Actinomycetes > Pseudonocardiales > Pseudonocardiaceae > Kutzneria > Kutzneria sp. NPDC052558. The sequence goes on along the minus strand of NZ_JBIUAG010000002.1, from coordinate 655,192 downwards.
GCCGGCGTCGCACAGCACGGCTGACCGGGCGGTGGCGAACTGCCGGAGATAGCGGCCGATGGCGTGCGCGCCGCCGGTGGGCAGGACGGCGATGCCGGCGGCGGCCAGGTCGAGGCCGAGGCGGGGCGCGAGGGTCTCGACGGCGATCTGGTCGCTGACCCCCTCCACCAGCACGACGATCTCGGCGTCGGCGGCGCGCGCCAGGGCGACGGCGGTCGCCTCGGTGGCGGCCGCCGGCCCGCGCACGTAGCCGGCGAGGGGATCCCGCATGGGGCCACTGTGGTCGATGGCCCCGGCGGGCGCCACCGGGTTTCACACGGTGATGACGATCTTGCCCTGGCGGTGGCCGGTCTCCACCCGCCGGTACGCGGCCGCGGCGTCGGCCAGCGGGAACGTCGCCTCCACCGGCAGCACGACCCGGCCGGCCTCGATCAGCGGCAGCACCTCGGCCATCACCTCGGGGATGGGGAACGACTCGATCGACAGGTGCACGCCGTGGTCGGCGGCGGTCGGGTCGGCCATCGTGACGACGCGGGCGGGATCGCCGGTCAGCTCGACGGACAGGCCCAGCAGGCCGTGGCCGTAGGCGTCGAGCACGTAATCGACGGTCGGCGCGGCGGCCCGGATCCGGTCGGCCAGTCCGTCGGCGGCATAGTCGACGGGGATGCCGCCGAGCTTGGCGTAGGCCTCCCGGTTGGCCGGGCTGACGGTGCCGACGACGGTCAGCCCGCGCAGCAGCGCCAGCTGGGTGGCGACCAGGCCGACACCGCCGGCGGCGGCGTGGATGAGCAGCGTCCGGCCGGCCTCGACGCCGAGCTGGGCCAGCCCGCGGTAGGCGGTCTCGACGGCGATCGGCAGTGCCGCGGCCTGGGCAAAGGTCAGCCAGTCCGGCTTGGCCACGAGGTCGTCGGCCGGGGACAGGGCATGGGTGGCGACGGCGTCGCGGGTGGCGGAGCGGCCGAACACCGGCTGGCCGATCGCCCAGGTGGTCACGTCCGGGCCGACGGCGTCGATGGCGCCGGCCAGCTCCATGCCGAGCCCGGCCGGGGCGGCCAGCGGCTCCTGGGCGTAGCGGCCGGCGCGCAGCTTGGCGTCACGCGGGTTGACGCCCGCCGCCCGCACGGCCACGCGAACCTGGCCGGGGCCGGGCTCGGGGGTCTCGACGTCGACGAGGCGCAGCACTTCGGGGCCGCCGTACTCGCTGTAGCGCAATGCCTTGATGGGCATGGGCTTCCTCCAGGTCATGGTGGTGCACTCATCCGGTCGAACTGGAGTGTCCGCGATCCTGTTCCCTGCGGAATAGGTGTTCCGCATCACTCGGACGCGGCGCGGGGTGACCGGCGACCACCTGTCGGCCCGCTGTCGTCGAAGGAGCGGCCGGCCCGGCCGTCGAAGCCGGCCGCGTTCGTCGTAGTCGGCGATGACCCCGGGCGGTAATGCCCTTCGTCCGGGCCACCGGCGTCGGTCCTGCGCTGCCCGGCGGTTGTTCGCGAGTGATCCACTGGTTACGTTCGGGATTCCTGCCTTGTTTCCGCTGAACGAACAGGGGAAAACGCATGGCAAAATCCCGAATCCTGGTGGCCGCGCTGCTGTTGCTCGCGGTCGTGACCAGTCCGGTGCCGGCGGCCGCCGCGCCCGCGAAGTCCTATGCGGCCACGGAAGCGCTGACCGGCCTGAGACCGCTGGCGGCCGGCGATGTCGCGACACCCATGGTGTGGTCGGGCTGGGAGTCGCTCGGCGGCACGCTCATCTCGTCGCCGGTCGTGTCCTCCTGGGCGAGCGGCCGGCTGGACGTGTTCGCCATCGGCACCGACAATGCCGTCTACCACAAGTGGTTCGACGGAACGTGGTCGGGCTGGGAGTCCCTGGGCGGCTTCGCGACCTCGGCCCCGGCCGCCGTCTCCTGGGGCAACGGCCGGATCGACCTGTTCGTGCGGGGCGGCGACAACGCCCTGTACCACAAGTGGTTCCAGGGCGGCTGGTCCGGTTGGGAGTCGCTCGGCGGGGTCCTGACCTCGGCGCCGGCGGTCTCGTCGTGGGCAGCTGGGCGGCTGGACGTCTTCGCCCGTGGTGGCGACAACGCCTTGTACCACAAGTGGTTCCAGGGCGGCTGGTCGGGCTGGGAGTCGCTCGGCGGCGGCCTCACGACCTACCCGGCGGCCGTCTCCTGGAGCTCCGGGCGTATCGACGTCTTCGTCGGTGGCGGCGGAAACGCCTTGTATCACAAGTGGTTCGACGGCGCCTGGTCCGGCTGGGAGTCCCTGGGCGGGGTCCTGACCTCGGGACCGGGCGCGTCGTCCTGGGCCGCCGGGCGGTTGGACATCTTCGTCCGCGGCACCGACAACGCCATGTACCACAAGTGGTTCGACGGCGGCTGGTCCGGCTGGGAGTCCCTGGGCGGCGGCCTGCTGACCGGACCGGGCGCGGTGTCGTGGGGCTTCAACCGCATCGACACCTTCGTCATCGGCGGCGGAGACGCCCTGTACCACAAGTGGTGGGCCTGATCCCCTAACCGAACCGGAGGGTGCCGTCGTCGATCCGGCCGTGGCGCAGCAGGAGCACGTCGTTGGCGTAGCTCATGCCCAGCTGCCACGGCCGGCGCGACCCGGCGCGCGGGAACTCGTGCACCGAGCGCTGGACGTAGCCGGCCTGGAAGTCCAGCAGCGGCCGCTCGGCGATCCCGGGATCGTTGTTGACCGGCGCCACCTGCCGGAAGCCGTTGGCGTCCATGTGCTTGAGCAGCCGCACGGTGAACTCGCTGACCAGGTCGGCCTTGAGTGTCCACGAGGCGTTGGTGTAGCCGATGGTGTAGACGAAGTTCGGCATCCCACTGAGCATCAAGCCCTTGTACGCCATGGTTTCCGGCAGCTTGATCTCCCGCTCGTCCACGGTGAACCGGATGCCGCCGAAGACCAGCAGCCGCAGGCCGGTGGCCGTCACCACGATGTCGGCCGGCAGCTCGGCCCCGGAGCGCAACTTGACCGTGGAGTCGGTGAACTCGGCGATCTCGTCGGTGGCCACCGAGGCCTTGCCGTGCCGGATGGCCCGGAACAGGTCGCCGTCCGGCACCAGGCACAGCCGCTGGTCCCACGGGTTGTAGCGGGGCCGGAAGTGGGTGTCGACGTCGTAGCCGGGCGGCAGCAGCTTGACCGTCGCGTTCCGGATGATCTTGCGAATGACGTTCGGGCGGCGCTGGCTGAGCTGGTACAGCAAGGTGGAGACGGCCACGTTCTTCCACCGCGCGGCCGCGTAGCCCAGGCGGTTGCCCAGCAGTCGGCGCAGCCGCAGGGCGACCTTGTCCACGCCCGGCTGGGAGATGATGTAGGTGGGGGAGCGCTGGAGCATGGTGACGTGCCCGGCCTTGTCGGCCATGGCCGGCACGAGCGTGACCGCGGTGGCCCCGCTGCCGATGACCACGACGTTCTTGCCGGCGTAGTCCAGGTCCTCCGGCCACTGCTGCGGGTGGATCACCTTGCCGCCGAACCGCTCGATGCCGGGGAAGGCCGGGGAGTAGCCGCCGTCGTAGTGGTAGTAGCCGGTGCACACGTACAGCAGCCGCGCGGTCAGCCGCACGGCTTGGCCGTCGTGCTCGGCCTCGACCGTCCACAGCGCGTCCTTTGTAGACCAACTGGCCGCGGTGACCCGGTGGCCGTAGCGGATGTGCCGGTCGATGCCGGCCTCGGCGGCGGTGTCCTTGACGTACTGGAGGATCGACGGGCCGTCGGCCAGGGACTTGGCCTGGGTCCACGGCCGGAACCGGTAGCCGAGGGTCTGCATGTCCGAGTCCGACCGCACGCCCGGATAGCGGAACAGATCCCAGGTGCCGCCCAAAGCCGCCCGCGACTCCAGGATCGCGTAGGTGCGGTGGGGAAAGGCGGACTGGATGTGGTGGGCGGCGCCGATGCCGGACAGGCCGGCGCCGACGATCAGCACATCGAGGTGGTCACTGGCCACGGTTGCTCCCGAAGCGGTCGGCGATCCGGCTGATCACGTCGTAGTAGTGGGTGGGTGCGATCCGGGTGACGGCGTCGAAGAAGTACGCGTCCGGCCCCACCAGCACCCGGGCCTTGCCGGCCTCCACGCCCCGGTGGATGATCCGCGCGGCCTGCTCCGGCGTGGTCATGGCGATGGCGTCGAAGGACTTCACGATCTCCGCCTCGCTGCGGTCGCGGCCATCGGGGTCCTGGCGCATCCGTCCATTTCGGACGATGTTCGTCTTGATGCCGCCCGGGTGCACGGCGACCGCGCTGACGCCGGTGCCGCGCAGCTCGTGGCGCAGCGAGTCGGTGAACCCGCGCACCGCGAACTTGGCCGCGCAGTAGGCGCTCTGGTACGGGATGCCGGCCAGGCCGAACACGCTGGAGGTGTTCACGACGACGCCCTCGTCCTGCTCGACCAGGATCGGCAGGAAAGCCTTGGTGCCGTGGACAACCCCGTTGAGGTTGATGTCCTGGAGCCACTGCTCGTCGGCCGGGTCGCCGTCGAGCACGGTGGCCGACAGCGCGACGCCGGCGTTGTTGAACACCGCCGCCAGCGGGCCGGGCAGCCAGTCCCGCACCTCGTCGGCGAACCGGCGCTGGTCGGCCGCGTCCCGGACGTCGAGCACGCGGGTCAGCACCTGGCCCCGCAGCGACGCGGCGGTCTGCTTGAGGCCGGTCTCGTCCACGTCGGCGATGGCCACCGGCGAGCCGAGCCGGTTCAGCCGCACCGCCAGGCCGCGGCCGATGCCGGAGGCGGCGCCGGTGATCATCACGGGCCGGCCGGTGAGCCGGGGGAGCTTGCGAGGCATCCTCGGGTCCTCTCAGTGGCGTCGATGGACGACGGCTAGGCCGCCTTTGGCCGGGGCGTTGGCGATGCCCCGGTTGTGCCAGGCCTCGTCCGGCTCGGCCGTGGGGGTCAGGTCGAACTCGCGCAGCAGGGTGCGCAGGACCACGTTCATCTCCATGGTCGCGAACGCGGCGCCCAGGCAGCGGCGGCTGCCGCCGCCGAACGGGATCCACTGGTACAGATCGGGTTTCGCGGCGACGAAGCGCTGCGGGTGGAACCGTTCGGGATGCGGGAAGACGGTCTCGTCGTCGTGGATCAGGGCGATGCTGGCCAGCACGGTGATGCCCCGCGGCAGGGTCCAGCGGCCGAGCCGGACGTCGTCGGCCCTGATCTTGCGGCCGACCATGTCGATCACCGGTCTTGCCCGCTGGACCTCCAGGATCGTGGCCTCCCGCAAGGCTTTGCCGCCGGCCAGCTCCTCCTCGTGCAGCGCGGCCAGCACGTCCGGGTGCCGGCGCAGCCGCTCGACCGCCCAGGCCAGGGTGGTGGCCGTGGTCTCGTGGCCGGCGGTGAGCAGGGTGAGCAGCTGGTCGGCGATGTCGCGGTGGCTCATCGGCGTGCCGTCGTCGTAGCGGGCCTGGAGCATCAACGCCAGGATGTCCTCCCGCTCGTCGAGGCCGCCGCCCTTGTGCGCCTTGGCGATCAGGCGTGCCACGATCTCGTTGTACTCGCGGCGCATGATCTTGAACCGGCCCCACGGGCTCCACCGGCCCCAGTCGGCCGTGGGCACCGGCAGCACGGCCAGCAGCGAGCCGAGCTTGACCCAGCGCGGCAGCAGGTCCCGCAGCTGGTCGAACTCCTCGCCCTCGGCCCCGAACACCGCGCGCAGGATGATGTTGATGGTGATCCGCATCATCGACGGCATGGTGGCGAACTCGACGCCCTCGGGCCACGAGGCGAACTCGCGGACGGTCTCGTCCACCATGATCTGCTCGTACGCCGCGAGGCGGCGGCCGTGGAACGGGGGCACCAGCAGCTTGCGCTGCTTGCGGTGCTCGTCCCCGGACAGCGCGAACAGCGAGCCCGGCCCGAGCACCCGGCCCAGGTTGGGCTCCACGTTGTCGGCGATCTCCGGGCCGGCCTGGAACAGCTGCTTGATCTCGGCGGAGTCGCTGATCACCAGCGCCCGGCCGAAGATCGGGGAGTTGATGGTGAAGGCGTCGCCGTAGCGGGCGCGGGCCTGGCGCATGCCGCGCTGCGGCCGGGTCAGCGCCGAGACGGCCTGCACGAGGCGGTGGGTGGTCGGGCCGGGCGGGAGCAGAGTCGTCACGGGACCGGGCCTCCAATGCGGTACGCCTCCGTACCGAAGTCACGGTACGCTGGTGTACCACCGGAGTTCAAGGGAGGCTGGCGGCGATGACGACAACGACGGTTCCGACGGACTTCCGGCGGCGGCTGCTGGGCGGGCTGTCGGCCTCGATCGAGGAGCGCGGCTACCAGGACACGACGGTGGCCGACATCGTGCGCGCAGCCAGGACCTCGCGGCGCACCTTCTACGAGCACTTCTCCAGCAAGGAGACCTGCTTCGTGGCCCTGATCACCGAGGCCAACGACGAGATGATCCGGCTGATCGCGGCGGCCGTGGACCCGTCCGCGCCGTGGACCGCCCAGGTCCGGCAGGCCGTCGAGACCTGGCTGGCCTGCGCCGACACCGAGCGCGCGGTCACCCGCAGCTGGATCCGCGACGTGCCCGCGCTGGGCACGCTGGGCCGCGACCTCCAGCGGGACCTGATGGAGAAGTTCGTGACGCTGGTGCAGGCCCTCACCGACGCCGAGGAACTGCGGGCCGTGGGCATCAGGCGGGTGCCGCGCCCGATGGCCATCGTGCTGCTGGGCGGCCTGCGGGAGCTGATGGCCAGCACGGTCGAGGCCGGCGGGAAGGTCACCGACGTCACCGAGACGGCGGTGCGGGCCGCCATCGCCCTGCTCGGCCCCACGGCCTGAGCGAGCGGTGACGACCCGCGGCGGTCAGGAGTTGACCGCGGTGATCTGCCAGATCGGGAGCAGGATGCGGCCATCGTCGTCGGACTCGACCTCGGAGTTGGGGACCATGGTCTGCCACTGGTCCTTGGTGAAGGCCGTGGTGTAGCGGCGGATCTCCATGCGCTCGACCCGCCAGTGCTCGCCGAGGTCGCGGCGCAGGCTGGCCTCGTCGGTCTCGGCCCCCAGCGGGAAGAAGTCGCCGATGGCCGGCGGGAAGCACAGGATGTGCAGGCGGGCGCCGGGCCGGCAGCGGTCGTGCAGGGCGGCCAGGTAGGCGCGGCGCTGGTCGGCGTCCAGGCAGTGCATCAGGGCTGAGTCCAGGGCGCTGGCGAAGCCGTCGCCGACGCCGTCGAGCACGGTCGCGTCGGCCACCGCGAAGGTGACGTCGGCCCCGCGGGCGGCGGCCTTGGCCCGGTTCTGCTCGATCGCCGTGGGTGCGGCGTCCACGGCCGTCACCTTGAGGCCCTGCTCGGCCAGGTAGAGGGCGTTGTCGCCGAGGCCGCAGCCGATCTCCAGGACCGGGCCGGTGAACTCGCCGGCCTCGACCAGCTCGACGACCAGCGGCTGCGGGCCGTCCAGCTGCCACGGAATGATCTCCACGGTCGGGCCGTCGTCGTTCATCTGCACGGATTTGCCCTGGTAGAGGGCGTCGAAGTCCATCAACTCGTGCTCGGGCACCGAAACTCACCCCAGTTAGTAGACGTAGACGTTCACTGTGACGGAGCGTAGTCCTGTGGGTAGTGAACGTCAACGTCTACTATCGAGTGGTGAGCTCCGAAACCGTCCGCTCCCGCCGCCGCGGCCAGGAACTGGAAGACGCCCTCTACCAGGCGACGCTGGCGGAACTGGTCGAGGTCGGCTACGGCCGGCTTACCATGGAGGGCGTCGCCGCCCGGGCCCGCACCGGCAAGGCCGCCGTGTACCGACGGTGGTCGACCCGGCAGGCCCTGGTGCTCGACGCCGTGCGCCACGTCATGCCGCCGATGGCGGACATCGACCGGGAGCGGTCGGCCCGGGAGAACCTGCGGGCGGTGTTCGCCAAGCTGTGCGGGGTGTTCGCCGGCGAGACCGACTTCCCCGGCCTGGCCGTGATCACCGGGCTGCTGGGCGACGAGACCCTGCGGGACACCTTCGTCGAGGCGATCGTGCGGCCCCGGCTCCAGGTGATCGAGTCGATCCTGGCCGACGCCGAGCGGGCCGGCGAGGTCGCGCCCGGCGCGCTGCACCCGCTGGCCGCGCACATCGGGCCGGCGATGATCATGCACGCCTTCCTGCTGACCGGCCGCGGGCCGAGCGAGACGGATCTCACCCGGATCATCGACATCGTGTTGCCCTGATCCGGTCACGTTCGGCCGTGCCGCCTCGTCTCCCTGGCGACCCACACCGCGCCAGGAAGGATCGTCAGATGCGCGCCATCGTCGCCCGGGACCGGGAATCGGGACTGTCCCTTGTGGACCTGCCCCATCCGCACGCCGCCGAGAACGACGTCGTCGTACGGGTGCACGCGGCCGGGTTCACGCCCGGCGAGCTGGACTGGCCGGGCACCTGGACCGACCGTGCCGGGCGGGACCGCACGCCGACCGTGCCCGGGCACGAGCTGTCCGGCGAGGTCGTGGAGCTGGGCTACGGCACCACCGGCCTGACCGTGGGCCAGCGGGTGTTCGGCCTGGCCGACTGGACCCGCAACGGCACGCTGGCCGAGTACGTGGCGGTGGAGGCCCGCAACCTCGCCCCGCTGCCGGCCGACATCGACCACACGCTGGCGGCGGCGCTGCCGATCGCCGGGCTCACGGCCTGGCAGGGCCTTTTCGACCACGGCCGCCTGACCGCCGGGCAGACCGTGCTGATCCACGGCGTGGCCGGCGGCGTCGGCTCGATCGCCGCCCAGCTGGCCCGGGAGGCCGGCGCGCGGGTGATCGGCACCGGCCGGGCCCACGACCGGGCGCGGGCCCGGGCCGACGTCTTCGTGGAGATCTCGCAGCTGGCCGACATCGGCCAGGTCGACCTGGTGTTCGACGTGCTCGGCGGGGAGATCCTGGACCGGTCGGCGGCGCTGGTGCGCCCCGGCGGCACGCTGGTCACCATCGCCGCCCCGCCCACGGTGAAGCCGGCGGACGGTCGGGCCGTGTTTTTTGTCGTCGAGCCCGACCGGGCTCGGCTGGCCGACCTCGCCCAGCGGGTGCGGGACGGGCGGCTCACCGTGTCGGTCGGCGACGTGTGGCCGCTGGCCGAGGCGGCCAAGGCGTTCGATCCGGCCAACCGGGTCAAGCCGGGCAAGGCGATCGTCCGCGCCGACGTCTGAGGCTTGCTCGGATGGCTGTCTACGCTGGGCTCCGTCGACCGAACGGAAGGGAGCCGCGTTGCTCGGCGCCGACTGGGAGACGCACCGGCCCGCGGTCTTCGGCGTGGCCTACCGGCTGCTCGGCAGCGTGGCCGACGCCGAGGACGTGGTGCAGGACGTGTGGCTGCGGGCCGCCGGCGCGGACCTCGGCGAGGTGGAGGACCTGCGGGCCTGGCTGGTGACGGTGTCGGCGCGGCGGTCCTACGACATCCTGCGCAGCGCCCGGGTCCGCCGCGAGACCTACGTCGGGCCGTGGCTGCCGGAGCCGCTGCTGACCGGGGCCGACGCGGCCGAGCCGGTGCTGGTCGACGAGTCCGTGACCTCGGCGATGCTGCTGATCATGGAGGAGCTGAGCCCGCCCGAGCGGGTCGCCTTCGTGCTGCACGACGTGTTCGAGCTGGCGTTCGCCCGGATCGCCGAGGTCCTGGACGTCACCACGCCGGCGGCCCGGCAGCTCGCCTCGCGGGCCCGGCGGCGGGTGGCCGACGCCCGGACCGCCGAGCCCCGGGCGACGCCGGCCGAGCGGGCACGCCTGCTGACGGCGTTCCGAGCCGCCTACCAGGCCGGCGACCTGGCCGGCCTGGTCAAGCTGCTGCACCCCGACGCCGTCTACGTCACCGACGGCGGCGGCAAGGCCTTCGCCGCGCGCAAGCTCATCGAGGGCGGCGAGCGGGTGGCCGAGGTGATGGTGCGGGTCGGCCGGCAGTGGCGGCCCGACCGGATCGAGTTCGCCGAGGTCGGCGGCGAGCTGGCGCTGGTGTTCCACCGCGACGGCCGGGTCTACTCGGTCGACACCGTGCAGCTGGTCGACGGCCTGATCACCGCGTACCGCCGGGTGATAAATCCCGACAAGCTGGCCCACCTGCCGTGTGAGGATTGACGGATGTACGTGCCCGCGCACTTCGCGCCCGATGACGAGGCCGTCCACGAGCTGCTGGCCAACCACGGGGCCGCCGACCTGGTCACCATGACCTCCAACGGCTTGGTCGCCACCATGCTGCCGTTCGTCTACGACCGGGAGCGCGGCGTCCTGCGCGGGCATTTGGCCCGCAACAACGACCATTGGTGCCAGGAGATCATCGGCGACGCGCTGGTGATCGCCCGCGGGCCGGACTCGTACATCACGCCCGCCTGGTACGCCTCGAAGGCCGAGCACGGGCGGGTCGTGCCGACCTGGAACTACCTGGCCGCGCACGTCCACGGCACGCTCACCGTGCACGACGATCCGTCCTGGGTCGGCAATCTCGTGCGAGAGCTCACCGACCGGCATGAGCGCTCCCGTCCGCACCCCTGGTCGGTCGACGACGCCCCGGAGCAGTTTGTCGCCGGGCAGCTGCGGGCCATCGTCGGCGTGGAGGTGACGATCAAGCGGGTCGAGGCCAAGTTCAAGCTCAGCCAGAACCGCTCCGCCGCCGACGTCGACGGCGTGATCACCGGGCTGCGGGAGGCCGGCGACGCCGCCGGGGCGGACGCGGTGGCACGGTGGAACGACCTCTCCGGCCGCCGCTGAGCTCAGTCGGATCGCCGCGCGGCGACCGGCTCCGTCCCCCAACTGGCCAACAGCCGCAACCCCTGCTCCGAAGCCGATCCCGGTTCCGCGTGGTACGTGGACAGCGACAGCTCCTGATCTCCCGGCAGCGCGAACGTCTCGTACCGCACGGAAATCTCCCCGACCACCGGGTTCAGCAGCCGCATGTTCCCGTGCGACTTCCGGCGAACGTCATGTGCCGCCCACAGTTCGCGGAACTCGTCGCTGCGTACCGAGAGTTCGCCCACCAGCGCGGCAACCTGAGGATCACGCGGATGTAGGCCGGCATCCAACCGCAACTGGCCCACCACATCGGCGGCCTTGGCGTCCCAGTCCACGAAAAGCTCGCGGGACAGCGGGTCCAGGAAGGTCACCCGGGCCCAGTTGCGGTCCTCGGCCGCCCGCTGGCCCCAGTCCCCGAACAACGCCGAGGCGCTCCGGTTCCACGCCAGCACATCGGTGCGACGGCCCCATATGTAGGCCGGGACACCGTCCATTGCGGACAGAAGTTCCAGCAGGCCGGCCCGGACCTGTTGGCGGGACGAGGCGCTGCGCCGCTTCGACCGGGTCGGCTTGGCCAGGTGCACGAGGTGGGCGTGCTCGGTCTCGGACAGCTGGAGGGCGGCGGCGATGGCGTCGAGCACCTCGGCCGAGACGTTGCGGCCGTTGCCCTGCTCGAGGCGGGTGTAGTACGCGACGGAGACGCCGGCGAGCTGGGCCAGTTCCTCACGGCGCAGGCCCGGCACGCGGCGCCGATGCCCGTACTGGGGGAGCCCGACGTCGGACGGCGTGAGGCGGGCCCGGCGGGTGCGAAGGAACTCGCTGAGTTCGGCGCTCGGATCCATGGCCCCAGTATCACGCGGGAACCGTCGCTCAGCATGTCCCTGCCAGTAGTAGGAACAACAGGTGGCTGGGTAGGGCGGCGTGGCCGGCGCAGCCTCGAAGCATGACGATCACACGAGAACTGTTCATCGGCGGCAAGGACGTCCCGGCGCTGAGCCGGCACACGACCGAGGACCGCAACCCCTACACGGGTGAGGTGTACGCGGTGGTCGCGGCCGGCGGGCCCGAGGACATCACCCGAGCGGTGGACGCCGCGCATGAGGCGTTCCCGGCCTGGGCCGCGACCCGGCCGGCCCAGCGGCGGCGAATCCTGCTCGATGCGGCCGACATCCTGGAGTCCAAAGCCGACGAAGCGGCCCGGCTGATGGCCGAGGAGGTCGGCGAGGTCGCGGTGTTCGCCCGCTTCAACGTCACCCTGGCCGCCAACATCCTGCGCGACGCCGCGGCGGCGGTGACCCAGCCGCAGGGCGAAGTCCTGGCCACCGACACCGAGGGCCAGCTGTCCCTGGCGCTGCGGGAGCCGCTGGGCGTGGTGGCGGCGTTCTCCCCGTGGAACGCGCCGCTCATCCTGGGCGTGCGGGCGTTCGCGGTGCCGATCGCCGTCGGCAACACCGTGGTGCTCAAGCCCAGCGAGGAAGCGCCGATCGCCTGCGGGCTGTTCCTGGCCGACATCATGGCCGAGGCCGGGCTGCCCGCCGGCGTCCTCAACGTCGTGACCAACGCTGCGGCCGACGCCGCCGAGGTGGCCCGCACGCTCATCGCCGACAAGCGGGTCCGCACCGTCAACTTCACCGGCTCCACCAACGTCGGCCGGATCATCGGCGGCATCGCCGCCGAGCACATCAAGCCCGCGGTCCTGGAACTCGGCGGCAAGAACGCCCTGCTGGTGCTGGACGACGCCGACCTCGACTACGCGGTGAACGCCGCCACCTTCGGCTCCTTCAACAACGCCGGCCAGATCTGCCTGTCCACCGACCGGATCCTGGTCCACCGGTCGATCGCCGAGGAGTTCACCGCCAAGCTCGCGGCCAAGGTCGCCGCGCTGCCCCATGGCGACCCGATCGACCCGGCCACGATCGTCGGGCCCCTGGTCAACGCCAAGGCCGCCGCCCGGGTGTCGACCCTCGTGCACGAGGCCGTCGCCGCCGGGGCCACCGTCCGCACTGGCGGCCACCAGCCCGCCGGCGCCCGCCTCGCGCCCACCGTGCTCGCCGACGTCACCCCCGCCATGCGGATCTTCACCGAGGAGATCTTCGGACCCGCCGTCGTCGTGCTCACCGTCGACGACGACGAGCAGGCCATCGCCATCGCCAACGACACCGAGTACGGCCTCACCGCCGGCATCATCACCCAGAACGCCGCCCGCGGCCTCGCCATCGCCCGCCGCCTGCAGACCGGCATCGTCCACGTCAACGACCAGACCGTAGACGACGAGCCCCAGGCGCCCTTCGGCGGCGTGAAGTCCAGCGGCTACGGCAAGTTCGGCGGCCGCTGGGGCGTCGACGCCTTCACCGAGACCCGCTGGCTCACCCTCGCCGGCCACCACACCGTGTTCCCTTACTGAGACTGCCGTCAGGCCACTCGGCCGAACGACGGGAGGACAACAGGGTTCTGCTTCATGTGGCTGCTCCTTCGATCATGGGACGTGGGGCGGGGGGGGGGGGGGGCCCCCCCCCCCCCCCCCCCCCGGGGCATATCAGGTTTCCGGGGGGCCGGGGCCCCAGGGTGGGGTGGGGGGGGGGGGGGGGGGGTGGGGGGGGGGGGGGGGGGGGGGGGGGGGGTTGGGGGGGGGGGGGTGGGGGGGGGGGGGGGGGGGGGGGGGGGGGGCCCCCCCCCCCCCCCCCCCGCTCACGGGATCAGTAGCTGTGTCCGGTGCCGCTGGCCCAGATGGGGCGGCCGGCGAGGTCGTAGATGACGAGGTTGCCGTCGACCTGGAACTTCAGGTCCGCGCCGGAGCCGAGGGTGCCGGAGGCCCAGACGCCGCGGCCGAAGCCGTCGTAGATGACGAAGTTGCCGTCGCTCTGGAAGACGGCGGACTTGCCCTGGAAATCGGTGTGGCTGGCCCACAGGGGGGAGCCGTACTCGTCGGACACGACGAGGTTGCCGTCCGACTGGAACACGAGAATCCCTCGCGGGGTGGCGTAGACCTTGTTCACCTCGAGCGAGGTGTTGGGGCCGAAGTTGTACTCCGTCTGGAAATCGGCGGGGCTGGCCGCGCTGTGGCCGACGGCGGCCGGCGAGGGGGTGTCCGCCGCGGCGCTCGCCGGCGCAGCCATGACGGCGGCCGCGACGGCGGCGATGCCGAACGACGCGGCAGCGGCCCGGAGGCCGTTGATTGCCCGTTTTTCCATGGGTGCCTGCTCCTTTTTGTCAAACGAGTTATCGCTGTTGCCCGATAGGGCAGGGCGTCGCCTGCTCGACTAATTCCCTCGAATGCGCTCCTATCGTGGATGTCTGCCGGGATTGGGGCCAGGCAATGCCGCCGGCAAGATGGTGCCGGTCGGGGCGAGGGGGAGTCGTGTCTGAGGATCGGGACAATTCGCTCGTACGGCGGTATCGGCTGCGGGCGGGCCTGACGCAGGAGAAATTAGCTGAACGGTCGGGGCTGTCGGTTCGGACGATTCGGGGATTGGAGAGCGGGCGGCAGAGAAATCCGCAGCTCGGGTCATTGCGGCAGTTGGCGGCGGCGTTGTCGCTCGATTCGGATGAATACGACGAACTGGTGGCCGGCCTGGACGTGCTCCCGCCCGCGGCCGACGAGCCGGCGGTGCCGCGTCAGCTGCCGGCCGCGCCGGCGGTGTTCACGGGGCGGGACGAGGAATTGGCGGCGATCGAGGACTCGACCGCCACGATCACGGCGATCGCCGGCCCGGGCGGGATCGGCAAGACGTGGCTGGCGTTGCGCTGGGCGCACCAGCACCTGGACCGGTTTCCCGACGGGCAGCTGTTCGTCGACCTCCGCGGGTTCAGCCCGGACAGCGAGCCGGTGGCGCCGCTGACCGTGGTGCGCGGATTTCTCGGCGCGCTCGGCGTGGACGCCGGACGGCTCGGCGGCGATCTCGAGGAGCACACGGCCCTGTACCGCAGCCAGGTCGCCGGCAAGCGGATGCTGATCGTGCTGGACAACGCGGCGACGGCCGAGCAGGTGGTGCCGCTGCTGCCCGGCACGGACACCTGCACGGTGCTGGTGACCAGCCGGCGGATCCTGACCGCGTTGCTCCAGCGGTACACCGTCAACCACCTGTCGCTCAGCGTCTTCGGCGAGAGCGAGTTCTACGACGCGCTCACGCGGCGGCTGGGTGACAAGCGCCTGGCCGCCGAGCCCGAGGCCGTGGCGGAGTTGGTCGAATTGTGCGGACGGTATCCGCTGGCCTTGGCGGTCGTGGCCGGTCGGGCCCATGCCCGCCCGGACATCCCGTTGACGGAGTTCGCCGCCGAGCTGCGTGAGTCCGGTTTGGACGGTTTCGACGACGGCGACGACGCGGCCAGCCTGCCGGCGGTGGTGTCCTGGTCGGTCCGGTCCCTGACCGCCGAGCAGCACGAGGTGTTCGGGTTGCTGGGCATCGCGCCCGGCTGCGACATCAGCCTGCCCGCCGCCGCCAGCCTCACCGGGCTGTCGCTGCCGAAGGTCCGGAAGGTGTTGCGGGAGCTGGAGGAGGCCTCGTTGCTGATCCGGCGGCCCGGCGGCCGCCACACCATGCACGACATCATCCGCAACTGCGCGGTCGCCGCCGCCCACCACCACATCGCCGAGGAGCAGCGGGACGCGGCGCTGCGCCGGGTGCTTGACTTCTACGTCCAGACCGCGCGGTCCGCCGACCGTCTGCTGGCCCCGCACCGACCCCAGGATCCGCCGGTCCCGCCCGTCCCCGGGTGCCGTCCACAGCCGCTGGCGGACTACTCGGCCGCGCTGGCCTGGTTCGACACCGAGCACGCCAACCTGCTGGCCGCCCAGGACCTCGCCATTGTCCGGGGCTGGCGCGACGCCATCTGGCAACTGGCCTGGAACGTGGCGGTCTTCCATTTCCGGCGGGGGTTTCGGCGCGAGGACCTCACGATGTGGGAGGCCGCGGAACGCGCGGCCGCCGACATCGCCGACCCGGGGACCCGTGTCCGCATCCTCCGCCGACTGGGTGTCGCCTACGCTGCCGTGGGGCGGCACACCGAGGCGCTTGACGTCTCTCGCCAGGGTCTGGCCCTGGCGGAAGGGCGGAATGTCTTCGCCGAGCAGGGTTTCGTCCACTACCAGCTCTCGTGGGTGTGGGCGGAGCACGGTGACGACCGAATGGCTCTCGACCACATCAAGCAGGCCCTCGATGTCTTCGTGGCCCTGGGGCTGCGGGTGTGGATGGCCGCCGCGCACGCGCATGTCGGCGAATGCCTGGCCCGCCTCGGCGAGTACGAGACCGCCCGTTATCACTGCCAGGAGGCGCTTCGACTGGACGACGAGGGCACTCCCGACACCGTGTCCTGCTGCCGGTTCAACCTGGGCTACATCGCCCACCACACTGGCCAGCTCCACGAGGCCGTTCGGCAGTACCGCCAGGCCTTGCCACTACTGGACTCTCTCGGCCAAACCGAAAGGCTCGCGAGCACTCTCGATCAGCTCGGGCACACCTACCTCGCGCTCGACCAACCGGACGACGCCCGTGCGGCCTGGAGGGAGGCGTTGGCGCTGTACCAGCAGATGGGTCGCACGGCCCGGGTCGACGACATGCGCCGGCAGCTCGGGCCGGGTGACCGGTAGCTGCCACGGTGGGACCGGTCCCGGCCGGACGGCCCTAACCTCTGGTCCATGGTGCGGAAAGACTTGGTCCGGTCGGGCGACGCCGCGTCGAACAGGCCCGGCGTCGCCCCGGTCACGGCTACCGTCCACTACGGCGACTAGTAGGGGGACCGCGATGGACTACCCGCCTTACCAGCAGCAGTACCCGACCTACCCGCCACCCGAGCCGGAGCCGGCGCCCGCGCCGCGGTCCCACGACCCGGTGGCGGCGGCGATCGGCAACGCCTCCCTGCTCAGCGTCGGCTACTTCATGCTGGGGCGGGTCCGGCTGGGCATCGTGACCCTGGTGATCACGGTCGGCCTGATCGCGCTGCTGGTGGCGGCGGTGCCGTCGGTGGGGTTCGAGATCCTCATCCTGCTGTGGTGGCTGGCGCTCATCGCGCACGCCTGGTTCCTGGGCGGCGGCCGGGCCCGCGGGGTGGTGCGGTGGCCCCAGCGCACGATCGCGCTGGTGGTGACGGCGTTGGTGCTGCTGGCCTTCGGGCTGCTTCGGTTCGACGACGCCAACCTCGGCCAGACCCTCGCGCAGGCGCGGCAGACCGGCAACTGCGGGCAGGCGCTGACCGCGATGGAAGGCGTGTGGCTGGGCAACCGCGTGGCCGACGCCCCGCTGACCGCCGACGGGGACCTGGCCGTGCAGGCCTGCCAGCGGCTGGCCACGGCCCGAGCCAAGCTCAACACCGGCCTGACCGGCGACGCGAACGCGCTCAAGGCCGGCTTCGACGGCCTGGCCTCGGTGCTGGCCGACCTGCCCGGCCACGAGAAGATGGTCGACGTGGCGTTGGACGGCTTCCTGGCCGGCCTGCCCGGCAAGGACCCGTGCCACGCGGCCGCGGTCACCGACTGGCTGCGCCAACGCAAGCCGACCCACAACGCCCTGGACCGGTCGGCCGCCGTGGTGCCGAAGGTGGCCCCGGACGCCCTGGTCGGCTGCGGCGACAACCTGATGACCGGCAACGACTGGGAGACCGCCCGCAAGCGCTACCAGCAGCTGATCGACCAGTACCCGAACAACGCCCTGCTGGCCAAGGCCCAGGACGGCGTGGTCAAGGCCACGCAGGCGATCGAGCTGGCCAACGTCCGCCGGCTGCTCGCCGACACGACCAACGGCCAGCCGACCTACTGCAGCCAGCCCGCCCAGTACAGCGCCGCCCCGCCGTACGGGCACGGCGTCAACCCGTCGCTGATCTACGGCACCGACGAGTACGCCAAGCAGCTGCCCGGTGGCTGGCAGGTGACCGACCCGGCCAATGCGGTGGCGGTGATCTGCGCCGGCACCAAGGACTACGGCGGCCCGGTGCAGACCTGCCCGTACACGGCCTTGACCGGCGCCTTCAGAACCATCCCGACCGACGTGACGTTCCACAAGATCGCCATCCCGGTCAAGGTGTACGAGCTGCGGACCGGAAAGCTGATCACCGACCGGATCGTCGAGATCGGCGGGGCCAGCTGCCCGGACACGATCCACTGGACCAGTTCGTTCGACGACTCGTCGCCGCCGAGCGACATGTACGTCAGCTCGTCCCCGCCGGACGTGGTGGCGGCGTTCGGCACGGTCATCAACCCCTGATCGTCGTCCCCCGTGCGAGCTACCGCCGATTGTCCGTCGCCGGGGGATGGGGCGCGCCGCAACCGGGCTGACGCCTAGGCCACGTCGCCGATGGCCGAGTCCAGAATGGACAGTCCGAGGTCGATCTCGTCCTCGGACGCGGTCAGCGGCGGGGCGATGCGGAACACCCCGACCATGCCCGGCAGCTGCACGATGTTCATGTGCAGACCCAGCTCCAGGCAGCGGGCGGTGACCCGTCGGCCGAGGTCGTCGGAGGCGAGTTCCAGACCGGCCAGCAGCCCCCGGCCCCGCACGTCGGCCACCACGTCGTGGTGGCCGGCGATCTCGTCCAATCCCTTGCGCAGCAAGCCACCCAGGTGCCGGGCCCGCTCGTCGAGGCCGTCCCGGACCAGCACGTCCAGCACAGTGTTGCCGACGGCGGCCGGCAGCGGATCGCAGACGTGGGTGGTGAAGAACAGGTAGCCGCGGTCGTGGGCCGCCTGCTCGATCTCGGCGCTGGTGACCACCGCGGCCAGCGGCAGGCCGGCGCCCAGGGTCTTGGACAGGGTCAGGATGTCCGGCACGATGCCGTCCCGCTCGAACGCGTACCAGGAACCGGTGCGGCACAAGCCGGTCTGCGCCTCGTCGAGGATCAGCAGCATGCCCCGCTCGCGGCACTTCTCCAGCAGGGCGGCGAAATAGCCCACCGGCGGCTCGATCACCCCGCCGGAGCTGAGGATCGGCTCGACCAGGCAGGCGGCCAGAGCGCCGACCGACTGGGCGTCGATCATCTCGAAGCCGAGGTCCAGCTGCTGCCGCCAGTCCTCGCCGGACGGCGCCGGCAGCGCGAAGTTGCCGGGCGCGGCCGGGCCGTAGCCCTTGCGGCCGGCGCTGTAGGTGGCGCCGGCGGCGGCCTGGGTCATGCCGTGCCAGGACCGGGCGAACGACACCACCTCGTGCCCGCCGGTGACCAGCTTGGCCATCCGCAGCGCCGCCTCGTTGGACTCCGCCCCGGTGGTCAGCAGCAGCACCTTCTCCAGCGGCGCCGGCAAAGTTTCGGCCAGCCGCCGGGCCAGGTCGACCACCGGGCGGCTGAGCATGCCGCTGAACAGGTGGTCCAGTTTCCCGACCTGCTCCCGCACGGTGGCCACGATCTCCGGATGCGAGTGGCCGAGGATGGCGCTCATCTGCCCGGACGTGAAGTCCAGCAGGCGGCGGCCGTCCTCGGTGACCACGAAGCTGCCCTCGGCCCGGTCGATGATCTCGCGGGTGAACTCGCCCGCGCCGGCGTAGCGGATGAGATGACGCTCGGCGTCCGTCCAGAAGTCGGCCATGGCCTCGACGGTAGGAGCCGGCCGAGCGACACGTCCAGCTCACGATTCCGGCTTGCCTGTGCGGCTTCGCCGAACAACGACCGACCGGCCCCGGCCGCGGGTCGGCCCGAGCGGCCGTCCTACCCTCTGGTGCGAACGATCATGTGAAGGAGCAGACCGTTGAGTGACCTGAAGATCGCCGTCATCCTCGGCAGCACCCGGCCCGGCCGCAAGGGCAAGCCCGTCGCGGACTGGGTGATGGACCGCGCCCGCGCCCGCACCGGCGCCGAGTACGAGCTGGTGGACCTGGCCGACTACCCGCTGCCCCACCTGGACGAGGCCATCCCGCCGGCCATGGGCCGCTACCAGGGCGAGCACACCAAGGCGTGGGCGGCCAAGATCGCCGAGTTCGACGGCTACGTCTTCGTGACCCCCGAGTACAACCACTCCACCTCCGGCGTGCTCAAGAACGCCATCGACTACCTGTACGGCGAGTGGAACAACAAGGCCGCCGCCTTCGTCTCCTACGGCTCGCTCGGCGGCGCCCGGGCCATCGAGCACCTGCGGGGCGTGGCCAGCGAACTACAGCTGGCCCACGTCCGCCAGCAGCTGTCCTTCTCCGTCTACACCGACTTCGAGAACTTCACCGCCTTCACGCCGGGCGAGCAGCACGAGGCCGCCGCGACCACCCTGTTCGACCAGCTGGAGTCGTGGACCCGCGCGTTGAAGACGGTCCGGGTCTGAGCCGAGGCCGACCACAATGGCGGCATGCTGAACCCGTGGCGGCTGCGGCTGCTGAGCCGGCTGGACACCCTGGGCACGATCCGGCCGGGCCGCGTCCTGAGCGCAAGGACGGCCGCCGGACTGAGGCCTTCGCGATGTTTTGTCACCCGACCAGGTAGTGCACTGTGACACGGCAGTGACGTAATATCGAACATGTATTCGTAAGTGGGTCGTGGCATGTGTCAGCTCCACACCTCGGTGACACGCGACAGGTCTGGCCGCTGGCCAAGTGAACGGCCTGACATGCTGCGCGCTGAGAGGGCACACTGGGTTGCTTGGAGCAGCCGGTCAACGAGGGGGCGGACAGCTCATGGCTCGCGCGGTCGACGTCGCGGCGTACATCCTGGCCGAACGTGGCCCGATGACCGCGATGAAGCTGCAGAAGCTCGTCTACTACTGCCAAGCGTGGCATCTCGTCTGGGAAGAGAAGCCCCTGTTCGACGAGCAGATCGAGGCGTGGGCGAACGGGCCTGTCGTGCCCGACTTGTACCGGCGGCACCGTGGAAGGCTGAATCTCACCGAGCGTGACGCGCTCGGTGGTGATCCGAAGTCCCTCACGACTGACGAGCTCGACACGATCGACTCCGTGCTCGGGTATTACGGCGACCGTTCGGCACACTGGCTGAGTGAGCTGACCCACCGTGAAGGGCCATGGCGGTGTACGCGAGACGGCGCGCGACTAGGCGATGGCGAACGCGGTAGCGCTGTGATCTCGCATTCGGACATGTTCGAGTACTACGACGGACTCACTGCCGCTGAGCAGGCGGAGTGAGCAAGAAGTCGAAGCGGCCTGTCGTCAGGGAGTCCATCGTGGCCGGACGTCAGCCGTACTCACCGGCGTCGAAAGGCATCCAGTCCGCCAAGATGCCGCGGCACGTGTTCGAGCCGCAGGAGTCGGACAGTCAGATCGTCATCCGGATGAGCAGGATCGACACGGCCGGCCCTTGGTGTCTGTCGAAGATCGACCCTGGTGAGCACTCGAAGATGCTGGGGCGTCTCAAGGGCCTTGAGAGCATGACCGTGATGGAGGTGTTCGCCTCGGGTGAGGAGCCGGGCAAGCACTACGAGATCGCAGGGTGCCCGAGCAGGGCGATGGTTGACCGCCTCACTGAGCTGGGCTACGACGACGAGACCCGGATCAGCCGACTCCGCTTTGGTGGCAGGGGCAGGTTGTACGGGTTCATGCGACGCAATCACTTCTACGCGCTTTGGTGGGATCCGGAGCACGAGATCTGGCCGAGCAAGCTGAGGAACACCTAGCGGGAGCCGCCGGTCGGCGGCCCGCCGTGGCATCGTCGACTGGACGGGTCCACACGGCTTTTCCGAACCACAATGGCGGCATGCTGAACCCGTGGCGGCTGCGGCTGCTGAGCCGGCTGGACACCCTGGGCACGATCCGGGCGGTGGCCCAGGACGCCAACCTGAGCGCGTCCAGCGTGTCCCAGCAGCTGGCGGTGCTGGAGACGGAGACCCGCACCCGCCTGCTGGAACGGACCGGCCGGCGGGTGCGGCTGACCCCGGCCGGGCAGATGCTGGCCCGGCGGGCGCGGGCGATCCTCGACCACATGGACACCGTGGAGGCCGAGCTGCGCGGGCTGCGGGAGGAGGCGGCCGGCCTGGTTCGGCTGGGGGCGTTCCAGAGCGCGATCCGCACCCTGGCCCTGCCGGCGGTGGTCCGGCTGGCCGCCGAGCATCCGCAGCTGGAGGTGGAGCTGCTGGAGCTGGAGCCGCACGCCAGCATTCCGGCCCTGCGCGGCGGCGACGCCGACGTGATCATCACGACGCCGGATTTCGTCGACCAGCCGCTGGGGGCCGATCTCGACATCGTGCCGCTGGCCACCGACCCGATCCTGCTGGTGGCCTCGCCCGACCGGCCGCTGCCGCGCGGCCCGGCCGTGCTGTCGCACTTCGCCGGGCAGCCGTGGGCGATGGACATTCCCCAGTCCTACATCGCCAATCTGACCCTGCGGCTGTGTCGCGAGTCCGGTTTCGAGCCGCGGGTGGCCTGTCGGTTCAGCAACTACCTCATGACGCTGCAGCACGTCGAGGCCGGCTTGTCGGTGACGTTGCTGCCGGAGCTGGCGATTGATCCGCGTTTTCGGGTCGTGACCAGAGAACTGGCCACGCCGGTCAGTCGGACGATCACCGCGGTCGTGCGGCGGGGATCGCCGCTGCGGGCGGCGGTGAACCTGGTGCTCAACGCCCTGCGCGAGCAGCCGGCCGTCCATCCATAGTGGACGGACGGTCGGCCGGTGCCTGCTGACCGGATTCGCTCAGCAGTTGAACGCGCGGATCCAGACGCCGTCCGCGCTGACGCCGGGCTCGGCGTTGTAGTTCCAGGAGCGGGCGTACCACTCGGCCCCGTTGTGCAGGACCAGCGCGCCGCCGTTGTACTGGGTGTCGCGCTGCCACTGGCCGGCCTGGCAGAGGGCGTTGACCGTGGTCGCCGGGGGAGCGGGCGGGGCCGGCGGGCGGGTCGTGGTCTTGGGCGGCGCGGACGGCGCCTTGGTGGGCGGCCGGCTGGTCGTGGTCGTCGGCTCCGCGGTGGTCGTCGTGGCGGCGGTGGTCGTGGACTCGGCCGTCGTCGACGACGTGGGCGCGGCGGAGGTCGTCGGATGGGGCACGGGCTCCGCGACCGGGTCGGGCGACCGGGTCAGCGCCCAGAACACCATGCCGAGGCAGAACAGTCCCAGTACCACGGCGGTGATGATCACGATGCGCGTCTGGCGGGCGCTCATGGCCGGCACCGCCCGGTAAGCCCGGTCGGGGGAACGTCGTAGCGCAAGTGGGTGATCTCCACGGCGGCACACCCTAGCGCCATACGGACGGTGATGGTGAAACGGGTTCACCTTCATTCGACGGCGCGGCGCCCCGGGGCGGTGTGACCCCGGCGATGTTCGGTGGTCGTCCAGGCCCCGCAGATACTACGCTACTGCGTACTATCTGCCCGAGAAACCCCTGCTGACGGGGCTGGAATGGTAAGTGATGCGTAGCAAAGCGGTGCTGGTCGAGGCGGCCCCGACCATGGCGGCGGCGCTGCTGGGCGCGGCGGCGCTGGTGGTGCTGCGAGCGCCGGCCCAGGTGATCACGCTGGCCGTGGTGCTGACGCTGACGTTGTCGCGGACCGAGCGCACGACGTCCAGGGGCGAGCGGCTCAGCCACCTCCTGCTGCTGCCGGCGTTCGCCATGGCGACGAGCCAGCTCGGCGTGCTGTGGCAGCCGGCCGGGGACGCGCTGTTCTGCCTGGCGGTGGCGGCGACGATCTGGGTGCGCCGGTTCGGCCCGCGGTGGACGGCGATCGGCCGCCTGGCGACCGCCCCGCTGGTGGCGGCGCTGATCCTGCCCGGCGCCAACGCCCTCTGGGCCGCCGCGGCGGCGGTCCTGGCCCTGCTCTGCGTGTACGCCACGAGGCCACGGCCGACGCCCAAGCCGGCGGCCGCCTCGAATCCCACGATCTCGCAACGCATGGCCGTGCAGATGGGAGTCGCGGTCGCGGTCGCCTTCGTGGTCGGCCGGACGGTGTTCGGCGATCACTGGGCCTGGGTGGTGCTGACGGCGTTCATCGTGTGCAGCGGCAATCGCGGCCGTGGGGACGTGGTCTACAAGAGCCTGCTCCGCGTGGCCGGGGCGCTGGGCGGAACGCTGCTGGCCACCGGGCTGCTGCTGATTTTCGGGCGGCACCAGGCGTTCGACGTCGTGGCGATCTTCGTGGTGCTGACCGCGGCCACGGCGCTGCGGCCGGTCAACTACGCCTGGTGGGCCGGCGGTGTGACGGCGGCGCTGGCCTTCCTCTACGCCTCCCTCGGCCAGAGCGGACCGGAACTGCTGGCGATCCGGCTCGTGGCCATCGTGGTCGGCGGTCTCCTGGGTGTGGCGGCGTCCTGGCTGATCCTGCCGATTCGCACCACGACCATCGTCCGGGGCCGGATCAAGAGCGTGCTGACGGCACTCGACGAGCTGCTGGCCGCGTTGCCGGGCAACGAAGACCTTGCCGTCCGCCGAAGGAAGTTCGACGCGGCGGTGAGCAATCTCGACCTGGTCAGCCCGCCGGTGCTGGCCCACCGGCGGATCACCCCGCGCGCCACTCCGCACTGGGCCGACCTGATCACCACGCTGCGCCGGTGCGTGCCGCTGGTGCACGCCATCGTCGACCACGCCCCGGCCACCGGCCCCGCAACGGCCGCGCTGGCCGACGCCCGGGCCGAGTTGGCCACGCTGAGCGCCGGCCCGAAGCCGGCTAAGACCGCGCTGGACCGGCGGATCGGGGCGCTGGCGGAGGCGATGCGGCCGAGCTAGTCCACTGTGGATACCATGCGGGCCGCCGCTCACGAGAGGTTCGCTCAGGTGTCCGACTATCCCGCTCGCCGGTGGCTTCGCGTCGCCGTGGTCAGTGCCTTCGTCGCGGTCGCCGTCTACGTCTTCGCGGTGTTGACGCCGGTGGGGCAGATGCTGGAGAACGGGGCGCTGAGAGGGGCCGACCAGGTCACGGCCAGCGAGGTGACCAGCGCCAACAAGGACCTGAACGACATCTCCGTGTACTCGCTGGCGGTGGCCGTTGCGGTGGTCGCGCTGATCGGCCTGCTGCGGCGACGGTGGGCGTTGTCGCTGGCCGCGGTCGGGGTGATCGTCGCCGGCCAGGTCGTGACCCAGGGCCTCAAGCGCTTCGTGCTGCCGCGGCCGCCGCTGGTCCCGGTGTCCGGCCACTACGCCGCCAACAGCCTGCCCAGCGGGCACACCACGATCGCGATGACCGTGCTGTTCGCCGCGCTGCTCGTGGTGCCCTACCGGTGGCGCGGGGTGGCGATGTTCTTCGGCATGACCTGGGCGCTGGGCATCGGGGCGTTGACCGTGACAGCCAAGTGGCACCGGGTGTCCGACACCCTCGCGGCCGACGCCATCGCCTTGTCCCTGGCCTGCCTGGCCTCGTGGTGGCTGGCCCGGCGCGGCATGGTGCGCCGCCACGACGGTCGGCGGCGCACCCTGCGCGTCTTGTTCGTGCTGTTCATGGGCGCCTTGGCGTTGGCCGCCCTGGCGCTGGGCGCGGTGTTCCTGTGGTCGGTGCTGGCCCACGGGGGCCTTGGCGCCAACCAGGAGGACTTCACCTGGCTGCTCTACCTGACCGCGAACCTGTTGGCGTCCTTCGGATCCAGCCTCGCGGCCCTGGTCTTCCTCGGCACCTGGCGGCGGCTGGAGATTCCCTAAGGGATGTTGGACACGAAGTAGCCGGCGAGATCCACGATCACGTCCACCGTGCCGGCGTGGTTGTAGACGCCGAAGGCGTCGCTCCAGGTCGAGACGATCGCCATGTTCGGCACCGTCTCACCGGGCCCGAGATTCAGCGAGGAGCCGGCGACGTGCGAGTCGGTCTTGGGCTGCCAGGCGGTGAGATAGGTCGCGGCGGTGGCGTCGGTCGCGGTGAGGTTCACCACGACGTCCTCGCCGGTGTGCCCCGTCGTCACGGTGACGGTGCTGTCCGGGCCGACCGGCGCGCTGTCACGGGTGTCGATCAGCCGCTGTGGCGACGTGGGGTAGAACCACTTTCCGCTGCCATTGAGGTAGTAGCCGGACACGTCGGCGATCAGGTCCACGCTGCCCGCGTGGTTGTAGAGGTCGATCTTGCCGCTCGGCGGCACGGCCACGGTGACCATATTGGCCCGGGTCTGCCCGGGAGCCAGGTTCATGGAACTCACGTCCGGTCGGGATGTGCCGTCCGGCCACGCCGTGAGGTAGGTGGCGGCCGTGGTGTTGGTGCCGGTCAGGTTGAACACCACCGCGGTGGTGTTCGCCGGCAGCGTCGACGACAGGTCGAGCACCGTGGTGCGGTCGGGGCCGGCCGGCCCGCCGCCGGTGCGGGTGTCGAGCACTCGTGACGGCGAGTGGCCCGAATAGCCGGAGCCGCCGGTCGGCGCGTAGTAGCCGGACAGGTCGGCGATCACGCCGAGGTCACCGTGCACCCAGACGTCCAGCTTGCGGCTGGTCGGCACGGCGACCGTGGTCAGGTTGGCCGCGGTCTGCCCGCGGGACACGTTCAGGTTCGACACAGTCGGCCTCGGGTCGCCGTCGGGCCACACCGTGACGAAGCTGTCCACGTTCGCGTCGGCCCCGGTCAGGTTCACCACCACGGCCGTCGTGCCGGACGGGGTCACCCGCGACAGGTCGAGCACAAGATGATCGCCCTCGATCGAGACGCCCGTCCCGTCGCGGGTGTCCAGAACCCGTTGCGGCGTCACGGCGGTGTATCTGCTGGCGAGCGCCTGGGCCTGAGCCGGACCAGCCGCCGCGATCGCCGACGCCGCCACGGCGGCCGCCAGCACAACAACACGTGTGCGCATCTGTCCCCACCTGATCCGGGGTGACGCCGTCGGCATCCGAGGCCCCCGAATCCCCGCGAACCACCCTATCGGGACAACCAGGCCTGGCAATGCCCCTTACGGACGCGGGCGTTTCGGCTTCGCCCAACCGAACGTGAGTTCCACCGCACGCTTCCAGTTGGCGTACTCGGCTTCGCGGTCGGCGGCGTTCCACTGTGGATTCCAGCGGGCGGCGAGATGCCAGTTGCGGCGCAGGCCTTCGAGATCCGGCCAGTAGCCGACGGCCAGGCCGGCGGCGTAGGCGGCGCCGAGCGACACGGTCTCGGCCACCATGGGGCGCATCACCGGCACGTCGAGCACGTCGGCGATGATCTGCATCAGCAGGTGGTCGGAGGTCATGCCGCCGTCGACCTTCAGCGCCTTGGACGGCAGCCCGAGCTCGGCGGTCATGGCGTCCACGACCTCGCGGGTCTGCCAGGCGGTGGCCTCCAGCACGGCCCGGGCCAGATGTCCCTTGGAGATATAGGAAGTCAGGCCGACGATCAGGCCGCGGGCCTCGCTGTGCCAGTGCGGGGCGAACAGCCCCGAGAACGCCGGCACGATGTAGCAGCCGCCGTTGTCGCTGACGGTCCGGGCCAGCGTCTCGATCTCCGGGGCGCTCTGGATCAGGCCCAGCTTGTCCCGGAACCACTGCACGAGCGAGCCGGTGACGGCGATCGAGCCCTCAAGGGCGTAGGTCACGGGCTCGCCGCCGAGCTGGTAGCCGATGGTGGTCAGCAGGCCGTGCTCGGAGCGCACGAGGGTGTCGCCGGTGTTCATCAGCAGGAAGCTGCCGGTGCCGTAGGTGCATTTGGTCTCGCCCTTGGCGAAACAGGTCTGCCCGAACAGGGCCGCGTGCTGGTCGCCGAGCGCGGCGGCGATGGTCACGCCGGGCACGACCCGGCTGGTGACGCCGCGGATCTCGGTGGAGGGCCGGATCTCCGGCAGCATCGGGGCCGGGATGTCGAAAAAGGACAGCAGCTCGGCGTCCCACGCCTGCGTGGTCAGGTTCATCAGCATGGTGCGGCTGGCGTTGGTCACGTCGGTGACGTGCAGGCCCCCGCTGGCCCCGCCGGTCAGGTTCCAGATCAGCCAGGTGTCCATGGTGCCGAACAGCACGTCCCCGCGCTCGGCCCGATCCCGCAGCCCGGGTGTGTTGTCCAGCAGCCATCTCAGCTTCGGCGCGGAGAAGTAGGTGGCCAGCGGCAGGCCGCAGAGCTCGCGTATGCCCGAGCTTTCCGGCCGGGCCGCCAGCTCCGTCACCAGCTCCTCGGTGCGGATGTCCTCCCAGACGATGGCCCGCCCCACCGGAACCCCGGTGTGCCGGTCCCACACCACGGCCGTCTCGCGCTGGTTGGTGATGCCCAGCGCCACCACCTGCTCGGCCGAGACGCCGGCGTCCCGCAACGCCTGCGGCACGATCCGGTCGACGTTGCGCCAGATCTCCACCGCGTCCTGCTCCACCCAGCCCGGCCGCGGGTGGTGCTGCCGGTGTTCCCGCTGGGCCACCGCGACCAGCCGGGCGCTCTGGTCGAACAGGATGCACCGGGTCGATGTGGTGCCCTGGTCGATGGCCATCACAAACCGTTGCGCCATGATCCCCGCTCAGTCGCTCAACGCTCGGGAGACGGCATCGGCGGCACTGCGCACCTGACCCACCAGCGCCGGCTTGGGCCGGCTGGCCGAGTCGCAGATCCGTTCCACCGCACCGGAAACGCCGATCGCCCCGACCACGAGGCCGCCGGGGGCGCGGATCGGGGCGGCGATGCCGGCCTCGCCCGGCATGCACTCCTCGGCCTCGCTGGCCCAGCCGTCGGCCCGCACCTGGGCCAGCACCCGTTCCAGGGCCGGCGGCGAGACGATGGTGCGCCGGGTCAGCGAGGTGAGCTCGCGATCCCGGGCCAGGGTGGCGTCGTAGGCCAGCAGCACCTTGCCGAACGCGGTGGCGTGCAACGGAAGCATCGCGCCCACGCCCAGGGTCTGCATGGTGTCGTCTGGCCGGAACACGTGGTGCACGACCAGCACCGCCCCGTCGTGGTGCACGCCGATGCGCACCTCCTGGCCGCTGCGGGCGGCCAGCGTGTCGGCCCAGTTGATCGACCGTGAGCGCAGCTCGTTGGCGTCCAGATAGCTGGAGCCCAGGTGCAGCAGGGCCGCGCCGAGCCGGTAGCGGCCCGATTCCTGGTCCTGTTCGACGAATTCGACCCGTTGCAGGGTGCGCAGGATGCCGTGCGCGGTGCCCTTGGCCAGGCCGAGGGCGGCCGCGATCTCGGCCAGCCCGTACTGCCCGGAGCCGCGCGCCAGCAGCCGCAGCATGGCGGCGGCGCGTTCGATGGACTGGATGGGGCCGGGCACGGCGTCAGCTAATCAAACGAGCACGTTGTCGGCAATGTCGAACGCCCGGTGGTGGGACGGCCAGGCCGGCGCCGCCCCGGAGAGGCGCGGCGATCGGACGGTAACCGGGTGGACACGCTGTGGCCGGCGTCACCGTTCGACATTGTCGACCGGTGGCCGTTGAGCGGCCCGTTCCCGCTGCTTACGTTCCCCTCACTCACTGGGGGTGAGTCGACCGTTCAATGACGAATGGAGGAGTGGGTGTCACTCGGAGCGGTGTTCCTCAGCGAGGTGCTCGGCACCGGACTGCTGATCTTGCTCGGCGCCGGTGTGGTGGCCAACGTGCTGCTGGTCAAGTCCAAGGGCTTCGACGGCGGCTGGCTGCTGATCAACTTCGGCTGGGGGCTGGCCGTGATGGCCGGCGTCTACGTCTCGTTCAAGTCCGGGGCGCACCTCAACCCGGCGGTCACCATCGGCATCCTGAGCAGCGGGGCCAGCACCTATGCCCCGGGCGTGGCGGTCAGCTTCGGCTCGACCCTGGTCTACCTGGCCGGGCAGATGGCCGGCGCGTTCCTCGGGGCCTGCCTGTGCTTCCTGGCCTACAAGAAGCACTTCGACGAGGATCCGGACGAGGCCAAGAAGCTGGCCGTGTTCTCCACCGGCCCGGCGATCCGCAGCTACGGCTGGAACTTCCTGACCGAGGTGCTCGGCACGTTCGTGCTGGTGTTCGTGATCCTGTCGTTCGGCAAGACCCCGTCGGGCCTGGGCCCGCTGGCGGTGTCCATGCTGGTGGTCGGCATCGGCGCCTCCCTCGGCGGCCCCACCGGCTACGCCATCAACCCGGCCCGCGACCTCGGGCCGCGCATCGCCCACGCCATCCTTCCCCTGCGCTACAAGGGAGAACCGGCCTCCACCGAGCCGAAGAACTCCGACTGGAGCTACGCCTGGGTGCCGGTCGCCGGCCCCATCGTCGGTGGCGTCATCGCCGGTGTCCTCTCCCACCTCGCGTTCTGACCGGAAGGAAACCTCCATGGCTCAGCACATTCTCGCCATCGACCAGGGCACGACCAGCACCCGGGCGATCGTGTTCGACCACGCCGGTTCGATCGTCTCGGTGGGGCAGAAGGAACACGAGCAGATCTTCCCGCGGGCCGGCTGGGTCGAGCACGACCCGGCCGAGATCACCGCCAACACCCGCTACGTCATCGGCCAGGCCCTGGCCAAGGCCGACCTGAACATCGGCGACCTGGCCGCGGTCGGCATCACCAACCAGCGCGAGACCGCGGTGGTGTGGGACCGCCACACCGGCGAGCCGGTCCACAACGCCATCGTCTGGCAGGACACCCGCACCCAGTCCATTGTGGACGAACTCGGCGCGCTGGGCGGCGGGGCCGACCGGTACAAGGCCAAGGTCGGCCTGCCGCTGGCCACCTACTTCTCCGCCCCCAAGGTCCGCTGGATCCTGGACAACGTGCCCGGCGCGCGGCAGCGGGCCGACAACGGCGACCTGCTGTTCGGCAACACCGACACCTGGACGCTGTGGAACCTCACCGGCGGCCCGAACGGCGGCGTGCACGTCACCGACGTCACCAACGCCTCCCGGACCATGCTGATGGACCTGGACACGCTGAGCTGGGACGCCGAGATCGCCGCCGAGATGGGCATTCCGCTGTCCATGCTGCCGGAGATCCGCTCCTCCTCGGAGAACTACGGCCACGGGGCCGGCGGCGTGCTGGCCGGCGTGCCGATCACCGGCATCCTCGGCGACCAGCAGGCCGCCACCTTCGGCCAGGCCTGCTTCGAGCCCGGCACGGCCAAGAACACCTACGGCACCGGCAACTTCATGCTGCTCAACACCGGGCGCGAGAAGGTGGCCAGCCACAACGGCCTGCTCACCACGGTCTGCTACAAGATTGGCTCGCAGGCCCCGGTGTACGCGCTGGAGGGCTCCATCGCGGTGACCGGCTCGCTGGTGCAGTGGCTGCGCGACAACCTCGGCATCATCGGCTCGGCCGCCGAGATCGAGGGCCTGGCCCGCAGCGTCGAGGACAACGGCGGCGCGTACTTCGTGCCGGCCTTCTCCGGGCTGTTCGCCCCGTACTGGCGATCCGACGCCCGCGGCGCGCTGGTCGGCCTGACCCGCTTCGTCAGCAAGGGACATCTGGCCCGCGCCGTGCTGGAGGCCACCGCCTTCCAGACCCGCGAGGTGCTCGACGCCATGAACGCCGACTCCGGGGTGCCGCTGACCGAGCTCAAGGTGGACGGCGGCATGGTCGCCAACGAGCTGCTGATGCAGTTCCAGGCCGACATCCTCGACGTTCCCGTGGTGCGGCCCAAGGTCGCCGAGACCACGGCCCTGGGCGCGGCCTACGCCGCCGGCCTGGCCGTGGGCTACTGGGGCGGCGAGGACGAGCTGCGGGCCAACTGGGCCGAGGACAGGCGGTGGACGCCGGAGCTGGCCGCCGACGAGCGGGAACGCGTCTACCGCAACTGGAAGAAGGCCGTCACCAAGTCGTTCGACTGGGTCGACGACGACGTGCGCTGACTGATCGACTAGAAGGAGTTTCCCGATGTCCGCAAGGCTGGACGCCGGCTACCGCGAGACCGCGCTGCGCTCGCTGGCCGAGACCGAGTTCGACGTGCTGGTGATAGGCGGCGGCGTGGTCGGCGTCGGCGCGGCGCTGGACGCCGCCTCGCGCGGCCTGTCCGTGGCGCTGGTCGAGGCGCGGGACTGGGCATCGGGAACCTCCAGCCGGTCCAGCAAGCTCGTGCACGGCGGGCTGCGCTACCTGGAGCAGCTGGAGTTCTCGTTGGTACGTGAGGCATTGCGGGAGCGGGGCCTGCTGCTCAAGCGCCTCGCTCCGCACCTCGTGCGGCCGGTCCCGTTCCTGTACCCCTTGACCCACAAGGGATGGGAGCGGCCGTACGTGGGCGCCGGCCTGATGCTGTACGACACCATCGGCGGCGCGACCTCGGTGCCGATGCACAAGCACCTGTCCCGCACCAAGGCGTTGGCCATGTCGCCGAGCCTGCGGGACGACGCGTTGACCGGCGCTGTGCGGTACTACGACGCCCAGGTCGACGACGCCCGGTTCACCATGATGGTGGCCCGCACCGCCGCCCAGCACGGGGCGACCGTGGTCACCCGGGCCGAGGTCACCGAGCTGCTGCGCGACGGCGGCCGGGTCGCCGGCGCGGTCGTGCGGGATGCCTTGTCCGACAACGAGATCCGGGTCCGGGCTCGTCGCGTGATCGGCGCGACCGGGGTGTGGACGCCGGACAACCCGGCGTTCAGGATCCAGATGTCCAAGGGTGTGCACCTGGTCGTGCCGCGCGAACGGCTCGACCTGGAGACCGGGCTGATCATGCGCACGGAGAAGAGCGTGCTGTTCGTGATCCCGTGGGACCGGCACTGGATCATCGGCACCACCGACACGCCCTACTCCGACGCCCCGGACCGCCCGACCGTCACCGACGAGGATGTGGATTACCTGCTCCAGCACGTGAACTCGGTGCTGAAGCAGCCGCTGAGCCGGGACGACATCGTCGGCGCCTACGCCGGCCTGCGGCCGCTGCTGGCCGGCAAGAAGGGCAGCGAGACGGCCAAGCTGTCCCGCGAGCACTCCGTCGCCTCGCCCGAGCCCGGCTACTTCGTGGTGGCCGGCGGCAAGTACACGACCTACCGGGTCATGGCCGCCGACGCCGTCGACGTGGCGGTCAAGGGCTTGGGCGGCGTGGCCCCGTCGCTGACCGCTCGGCTGCCGATCCACGGCGCGGTCGGCTTCCGCGAGCTGTGGGCCGACCGGATCGCCCTGGCGTCGAAGAACGGCCTCTCGGTGTCCACTGTGGAGCGTCTGCTGCGCCGGCACGGCTCGGCCGTCACCGAGCTGTTCGAGCTGATCGGGCAGGACCCGAGCCTGGCCGATCACGTGACCGACGGCTACCTGGCGGCCGAGATCGTGCACGCCGTCACCCACGAGGGCGCGCTCGACCTGGACGACGTGCTCAGCCGGCGGACCCGGATCGCCTTCGAGGCCCCGGAGCGGGGTCGCGCCGTGGTCGAGCAGGTCGCGGACCTGGTCGGCGGCCGGCTGGGCTGGGACGCCTCCGCCCGGCGCGAGGCCGTCGACAGCTATCTCGCGGACGGTGCCATGCTGGCCTCGTGATCGGTCTCCGCTGCGCACGGCTGTTCGACGGCGACACGCTCCACCACGGCCCGGCCACCGTCGTGATCGACGGTGGCCGGATCGTCGAGCCGTCCGACGACGTGCCGGTGACCGATCTCGGCGAGGTCACGCTGCTGCCGGGCCTGGTGGACGCGCACTCCCACCTGGCCTTCGAGCCCGGCAGCGACATCCCCCGGGACATGGTCGAGACGCCGCGTGAGGTCGTGCTCGCGCGGATGCGCGTGCACGCGATGCGGGCCCTGCGCGCCGGCATCACCACCGTCCGCGATCTCGGTGACCGGGACTATCTGGCCATCGAGGCCCGCGCCGGCCTCCCGCTGGGGCCGGAGATCCTCGCCGCGGGCCCGCCGATCACCAGCCCCGGCGGCCACTGCTGGTTCCTCGGCGGCGAAGTCCCGCCGGACCAGTCGGCGCTGGTCGACGCGGTGGCCGAGCGGATCGACCGCGGCGTGGACGTCATCAAGATCATGGCCACCGGCGGCGGCATCACCCCGGGCAGCGCCGCCCACAAGTCCCAGTACGACCTGGACCAGATCCGAGCCGTCGTCGAGACCGCGCACGCCGCCGGCCGGCCGGTCACCGCGCACGCCCACGGCGGCGCGGGCATCCGCGACGCCGTCCGGGCCGGCGTGGACGGCATCGAGCACGCCACCTTCCTCACTGCCGACGGAGCCGACCCCGACTGGGCCACCGTCGAGGAGATCGTCGCCGCCGGCGTCTTCGTCGGCGTCACCGCCGGGCGCATGCCGGGCGGGGTCCCGCTGTCGCCGAAGGTCGTCGCCGCCCGCTCGGTCCTGGCCGACGCCCGGTGGCGGGGCGCCCGGCTGGTCTGTTCGTCCGATGCCGGCGTCATTTCCGACAAACCGCATGACTGCCTCCCGCACGGCCTGCCGGAATTCCAGGTGTTCACCCAGCTTTCCAATGCTGCCGTGCTGACCTCGATCACCCGATTGGCCGCGCAGTCGTGTGGCGTGGGCCACCGCAAGGGCCGCATCGCCCCCGGCTTCGACGCGGACCTCCTTGCCGTGCAGGGAGATCCGACGGCCGACCTGACCGCGCTGACCAAGGTCTCGGCGGTGTTCCTGGCCGGAACGCGGGTCGACATCTAGGGGAACACCGTCGCGGTGACCGATTCCACCGGATGGGGGCAGGTGGTCGTGGCTACGATGCCCATCGGCCGTGCGCGGA
Source organism: Kutzneria sp. NPDC052558 (assembly GCF_044547355.1). Lineage (NCBI taxonomy): Bacteria > Bacillati > Actinomycetota > Actinomycetes > Pseudonocardiales > Pseudonocardiaceae > Kutzneria > Kutzneria sp. NPDC052558. The sequence continues at coordinate 621,180 of NZ_JBIUAG010000002.1, read as the reverse complement.
AGGGGAATGGATGCCCTACCTGGTGTGGATCGATCTGTCGGGTCCCGACACCCAGGCGGACGACGAGTTGGCGAGCGCCCAGGTGCCCGAACTGGTTCTCGAACTCGTGCAGGGCGGCTGGGAAGTGACCGCTCCCGTGCTCGACGACGATGACGAGGAGGACGAGGAAGGGCCCGAGCTGCTGGACGTGCGGGTGCTCGGCTACCCGGCCGGCGTCTTCGTCGGACTGGCCGTGGACACCGACTCCATCGACGTGGCCACGGCGCTGGGCGCGAGCCTCGGGCGGCACCTGCGGGACGCGGCCCCGGCCCTGATGGGCTGGACCGTGGACTCGCTGCGGGTGGACAAGGCCACCGGCCCGGACGCCGAGGGCAACTGGTTCCCGCTGCTGCGCGACGAGCCCCGGCCCCGGTTCCCGGTGGCCGAGCACCTGGCCTGGGACCTGCAACGACTGTGCGCGCAGTACCTGATCGGCGGGGCCGTGCGGCACCTGATCGATCCCACGCTGCGGCCGCCGCGGGCCATCGACGCCGCCGACGTGGTGGCCGGCGCCAGCACCGAGCACCCGTGGGACCGGGAGCTGGCCGGGGCCCTGGGCGGCCTGCTGATCGCCGCCGGCCGGGTCGAGCACGAGCTGGGCATCCGCGGCTCGATCGTCGGCCGCGGCGAGGGCGATCCGGGGCTGGCCCAGGCCCTGGTCGACGCGGTCCGGCGGGAGATCGACACGCCGTCGACCGAGCACGACGACAGCGACGAGGACATGCGCGGGCACGCCGTGCTCGACCGGTTCATGACCGAGCACCAGCTGACCTGGCAGGACACCGCCGACGGCGAGCGGCGCAGCCGCCAGCAGTTCCGGGCCCTGCTGTGGGCCGGGCTGCGGGCCCTGGCCACCATGACCCACTCCATTCAGGGCGAGGCGCGTTCGCCCTGGATGTGGCTGGCCACGCTGGACGACAGCCCGGTGGTGGGCTGGCTGGCCGAGCAGGACGACGAGGAGCTGGAGCTCAGCGACGAGGACGAGCACAGCCAGATCGCCGCCGCCGCGCGGGCGCATCTGCTGGTGCGGGTGGCCCTGCTGCACCCGTCGCTGTTGGACCCTTCCGCAGCCGAGCACGGCCGGCTCGGCCTCGACGACATCGACTCGGACCCGCTGCACCATCTCTACGCCGACGCCGTGCTGGATCTCGGCGTCGAGGCGGTGGAGGCGGCGTTGCCGGCCGCGGTCGGCGACGCCCTGCTGCCGGCGTTGCGGGCCGTCGAGGCCGAGGCCGACGACGCCATCGACGACCTGTACCAGGTGCTGGAGGGCCTGCTGGCCGACGACGATGTGCTGCCGGCCCTGGGTTTCCTGGCCGAGGTGGCCTTGGCCGCCGGGCCGGCCAAGGTGGCCAAGACCACCCGGCTGCTGCTCAACCGCCCGGCCGAGCTGGCCTGCGTCATGGTCGACCGGGACGACCAGGACGTCGACGCCGTGCTGCGGCGGTTCCTGGTGGCGTTGTCCTGCGCCGTCTCGGTGGAGTTCGCCGCCGAGCTGGCGGGCGAGCTGCCCGAGCTGACCAGCGCCGACCCCCGGGACGAGCCGGCGCTGCGGCACGAGGCCGTCACGTGGCTGGGCCGGATCATCGAGGCCGACTCGGATCCTGCCTTTCACACCACCGTGCTCAAGGCCCTCGATCTGTGCCCGGCCCCGGGCTCGGACCTGCTTGCCGCGCTGGGGCAGGACAATCCCGATCCCGTGGCCCTGTCGGCGCCGATGTCCACATCGGAGCTCACCGTCGGCGTCGTGCAGGCCCTGTCCGCGCTGAGCCTGACCGCTCGGGCTCCGTGGCTGCCGCTGGAGTTCCTGGTCGAGTGAGGAAGTCGGCCAGCCGGTCGGCCTCCTCGTGCACGGAAACCTTTTCCTTGCGGGAGAAGGGCCTCAGCGGCGTGACGGCGACGGCCTCGTCGACGACGGTCCAGGTCGCCGCGACCCGGCCGTCGACGAGGACCACTCGCTCCCCGGCCACGGACAGGTTCCGGTGCTCGTCGTCGACGATGCGGCTGCGGTCGTCGTAGCCGAGCAGGGCGTTGTCGAAGGACGGCAGGAAGCGCACCGGGGCCGGCGTGTCGGGATCGGGCCTCGGGGCGTCGGGGAGGTCGAGCAGTTCCCGTCCGCGCTCGTCCTTGAAGGTGATCAGGTCAGGTTTGACCGCTTTCACCGCCTTGGGCAGGCCGGCCAGGCCGGACCAGGCCCGGATGTCGGCCGTCGCCGCCGGGCCGAAGGCCTTCAGGTAGCGGAGAACCAGCTCCTCGCCGTCGGTCGGTGGCGCCAGCTCACGACCGAGCCAGTGGGTGAGCAGCACGTTGCGAACGCCGCCTTTGCCGCGCCAGAGGCCACGAGGGGGCGCCTGGACCACCGGCACCAGCGCGGCGATCAGCAACTCGGCCAGCGGTCGGTTCGGCAGGTCCGGCCGGTTCACCGCCCGCACGAGCTCGGCCGCCGTGCGGGGCTGGCCGTCGGACATCACTTCGCGCCCGGCGGCGGCCATCGCCTCCAGGTCGACGCCGGCCAGCTCTTGGCGGTAGGTGCCGAGAACCCGTTGGCGCAGCATGGAATCGTGCCGGGACCGCCAGGCGATCACGTCGTCCGCGGTGAGCAGATGGACCGTGCGGCGCATCAGATGCGTGCGCACGACCCGGCGTTGCAACAGCAGCTCCGACAGCTCGGACGGATCGAAGCCCTCGACCCGTGACCACAGGCCGACGAACGGCTCCTGCGGCTCCTGGGCCTGCATGCCGCAGAGCTGCCCGACCGTGTCGAGCACCGGGTGATCGACACGGTCGAGCAGCAGTTGGCGGGCGAGGGTGGCCCGGTTGAGGGCCCTCGCGGACAGGACGGTCATCAGCTCGACTTCTGCCCGTCCAGGCTCTCGCGCAGGATGTCGGCGTGGCCGGCGTGCTGCGAGGTCTCGGCGATCACGTGCATCAGGACCCGGCGGGCGCTGCGCACGCCGCCCGGCTCGTGCCACGGGGCCGCCGGCAACGGCTGGGTCGCGTCCATATCCACGGTCGTGACGATCTCGGTGGTGCGGGCCGCGACCTCCTCGTAGCGCTTGAGGACGCCTTCGAGGGTCTCACCCGGCAGCAGCTGGAAGTCGTTGCGGTGATCGATCATCCACTGCGGCGGCTCCGCCTGACCGGAGAAGATGTCCTGCCAGGTCACACCCTCGGGCAGGTCGTAGGACATGGCCGACGGGCCGTCCACGACGAACCGCAGCCACTGCTCCTCGATCGTCGACACGTGCTTGATCAGCCCGCCCAGGCACAGCTCGCTGACGGTCGTGCGCCGGCCCGCCTGCTCGTCGGACAGGCCCTCGGTCGCGCGGATCAGGGCGTTTCGGGCCTTGGCGAGCTCGGCGAGCACATCGGTGTTCTCGGTCATGACGGCCACTCTGCCAGGGGTAGCGGACAGAATGTGGCCGCTACTGTGTCGGCATGCCGAAAACCTCGGGCCGGCTGCTGTCGCTGCTCTCGCTGCTGCAAACCCGCCGGGACTGGCCGGCCGCGCTGCTGGCCGAGCGCCTCGACGTCAGCACCCGGACCGTGCGGCGGGACGTGGACCGGTTGCGGGAGCTGGGATATCCGATCCGGACGCTGAAGGGGCCGGACGGCGGGTACCGGCTCGGGGCCGGGGCCGAGCTGCCGCCGCTGCTGTTCGACGACGAGCAGGCCGTGGCCATCGCTGTCGCCCTCCAGACCGCGATCACCACCAGCGGCGTGGGGGAGGCCGCCGCGCGGGCGCTGACCACCATTCGGCAGGTCATGCCCGCGCGGCTTCGGCACCGTATCGACTTGCAGGTCACGGCCGTTCCCGGCAGCTCCGTCGCCGTCGATGTCCAGGTGGTGATGGAGATCGAGGCCGCCGTCCGGGCCTGCCATGTGCTGCGCTTCGACTACACCGGCTCGCTGCGGCGGGTCGAGCCCCATCACTTGGTGACCCGGGGCGGGCGGTGGTATCTCGTCGCCTGGGACCTCGACCGCGACGACTGGCGGATCTTCCGGGTCGACCGGATCGCGCCTCGCACTCCCACCGGCCCCCGCTTCACGCCCCGGCACCTGCCCGACGTCGCCGCGTTCGTCGCCGGCCGCTTCAAGGGCTCCGACGGCAGCGACGACTGGCCGTGCCGGGGTGAAGTGATCTTGTCGATGCCCGCCGCCGTCGCCGCCCAGTACGCCGGGGACGGCATCGTCGAGGAGCTCGGGCCCGACCGCTGCCGCCTCGTGCTCGGCGGCTGGTCCTGGGTCGCGCTCGCCGCCGGCTTCGGCCGCTTCGACGCCGACCTGGAGGTCGTCGGCCCCGCCGAGCTCGTCGACGCCTTCGCCGTGCTGGCCCGCCGCTACAGCGCCGAGGCCGCCAGGTAGGCCGCCTCGGCCGCGTCGCCCCTCAGGTTGAGGGTGCGCAGGTCGGTGTCGAGCCCGCCCCGGCTGACCACTGAGAAGACCGTGCCGGTGTGGCCGTCGAAATCGGTCAGGAACGCGCCGCCGCTGGAGCCGCCGGCCGCGCGAGCGCGTCAAGCCCTTCATTCCCGCCCGCTGCGCCGGCCTGGGCCTCGCCGCTCCGCGATAATGCCCACTTTTTGTCAACTTCCTGCCCGGTAACCTCAATTCTGACCACTTTTCTGCCTTTTTTCACCACGTGATCCGTGCTTATCATGGGTCGCGTGTCCGGCTACGAGTACGACATATTCATCAGCTACAGCCGCTACGGCAGCGCGCAGAAATGGCTGCTGAACCACTTCTATTCGAAGCTGGTGGACTGCCTGGCCGACGAGATCGCGCCGCAGCCACGGGTGTACGTCGACCGCGAGATGCCGCGCGGCGAGCACTGGCCGTCCAGCCTGCAACGGGCCCTGCTGCACAGCAAGATCATGCTCCAGGTGCTGCACCCGCCGTACTTCCAGTCGAAATGGTGCATGGCCGAGTGGCTGAGCATGCGCGAACGGCAGCAGCGGCTCGGGCTGGCCAGCGTCGGCGTTCCCCAGGGGCTGATCTATTCCATACTCTACGCCGACTCGGACAATTTCCCGATGGCGGCCCGTGAGGTCTCGTGGGTCGACTTCAAGGATTTCGCCAATCCCGACATGGCGTTCCAGAAGACGAAGAAGTTCGTGTCCTTCCACTGGAAGGTCCGCGATTTGGCCCGTGACCTGGTGGAACTGCTCAAGCAGGCGCCGGAATGGCAGCCGGACTGGCCGCTCATCGAGAAGCCGGACCCGGTCCTCATGCCGCCGGCGCCGATACCGAGGTTCCGGCGATGACCGGAACCGTGGTCACCTTCTACTCGTACAAGGGCGGGGTCGGCCGCAGCTCCACGCTGGCCAGCGTCGCCGTGCTGCTGGCGCGCTGGGGCTATCGCGTGCTGGCCGTCGACTGGGACCTCGAAGCCCCTGGCCTGCACTACTACTTCAAGGAGGCCATGCCCGATGAGCCGGCGGGCGGCGTCATCGACCTGGCGCACGACTTCCTCGACGACGTGTCGCCACGCTCGTACGAGATCCGGCTCGACCTGCCGGAAGGCACACTCGCGCTGCTGGCCGCGGGCCGGTTCGACGGCGACTACCCGGAGCGCGTCCAGGCCGTCAACTGGGAAGAGCTGTACCGGCGCGGGTTCGCGGAATACCTGGAGCAGCGCCGGGCCGAGTGGACCGCGAACTACGACTTCGTGCTGATCGACAGTCGCACCGGCATCGCCGACACCGCCGGCATCTGCACCGCGCACCTGCCCGACCGGCTGGTGGTCGTGTTCACCGCCAACGACCAGAACCTCAGCGACGTGGTGGACATCGCCCACCGGGCCGACCGGGCCCGCGACGCCATGCCCTACGACCGGCCGAAAAACATGGTGCTGCCGGTGTTGTCCCGCCTCGACAACCGGGTCGAGTACGAGCGGGCCGAGGCGTGGCAACGCAAGTGCGCGGAGGCCGTGCAGCCGCTGTTCAGCGACTGGTTGTCCCAGGACGTCTCCCCCGAGGCGATGGTGCGGCACTTGACGCTGCCCTACGTCTCGTACTGGAGCTTCGGGGAGCAACTGCCGGTGCTGGAGGAACTGACCCCCTCGGCCGACCAGCTCTCCTACGCCCTGGAGACCGTCGCCGCGGTGATCGCGCAGCACTTCGACCGCACGGACCTGTTGGCCGACAACCGTGACGCCTACGTGGCCGAGGCCAGGGTCCATGTCGACGAGTACGACCTGGACCTGCTGGTGTCCAGTCCCCGCTCCGCCGCCGTGCCGGCCGCCGAGCTGATCGACAAGCTGATCCACCTCGGCGTCCGCGCCGAGCAGTCACTGTCCGGCGTGCCCGAGTTCCTGGACCGTTCTCCCTTGCTGGCCAAGCATCTCTGCCTCGTGGTGGACGGGGAGGTGACCCGGTGGCAGGTCAGCGAGGCCGAGCACTTCCTGCGTCAGACCCTGGCCCCCGGGGACGGGCAACGCCAGCTGTTCTGCGTGCTCACCAGCCGTGCCGACAACGCCAGCCTTCCCGGCTTCCTCCGCAACCTGCGGCCCCTGAAGTTCGGTCCCGGCGTCGCCCGGGAGCTCTACGACCTCATGGCCAACGGTTCCCTCCCCATGGCCAGCCCCGACCGGGAAGCCCTGCGTGACGCCGCCTCCGCCCTCCGGGGGCTGCCCGCCCAGGTCCCCTACCCCGGCCGCCTGGCCCTCATCCGCGACACCGTCCGCGGCATGACCACCGCCCTCGACGCCGGCGACCTCACCCTCCTGCCCGACCTGTCCGTCGACCTCGAACTCCTCAGCAAGACCCACGGCGCCGGCCTCGACCTGCCCGACGACCTCCTGTCCGAGGTCCGCGCCCTGCTCGACCGCATCGACCGCCGAATCACCGCCTCCACCCCCTGAAAGGCCTCGTCACATGTCGGAGATGTACGACAGCCACGAGCAGGCGACCTTGCTGCTCCTGTTGCTCGACCGCAACGGAGTGCCGAACCCCGACCTCAAGAAGAAGTACGGCATCAAGTTTCCCGCCACCAGCCGCGACAAGCTGGTGAAGGACGGCCTGATCGAGTCGACCAAGGTCGGCATCCGGAACGTGCACAAGATCACCGAGGCGGGAATCGACTGGTGCGCCCGCGAATTGGGCGCGATCGAAACGCCGCTGCGCAGCAGCCCGCTGGCCAAGATGATCTTTGAGCTGGCCAGGAACCTCCCGGATTTCCTGCAGTGGCACGACACCGACTTCGCGGACGTGCTCGATCGGGGCAGTGTCGAGAAGGCGATCCGCGACGCCTATCAGGACCTCAAGTCCCAGGACTGGGTCCGCCTGGCCAAGATCCGGCCGCAGACCGAGGGAATCGACCGGAAGACGGTCGACGACGTGTTGCTGACGATGAACAAGGCGAACCGGGCCGCGCTCGCTCCCGACTCCAACCGCAAGGTGCTCACCGATGAGGACCACCGTGCGGCGATCCGGATCGGGAGTGAGGACAAGCACCTGTTGGCGATCGAGGAATCATGACCGACGAACTACGCAAGGCGCTGGCCGCGCTGCGTTTCAACTTCGCCGAGACACCGGACGACGTGTGGCGCACCTCTCCGTCCCATGTGGAGGGTCTGCACATGCGGGCCGAGCACCGCATCAAGACCGAGGTGGCGAACGCGGCGGACAGCACCGGCCCCAGCCCGATCGGACTGGTGCTGCAGGGACAGAAGGGCATCGGCAAGACCCACTTGCTGGGCTCAGCCCGCCGTGTCGTGCAACAGCGGGACGGCTACTTCTTCCTGGTCGAGTTGACCAGGAGCGACGCCTTCTGGTCGGACGTCGCGAGCGCCATGCGCAGCGAGCTGCGCCGCCTCAACGAGGACGGCGAACTCCAGATCACCGCGCTGTTGCGGCGGTTGTGCGTGCGGGCCAACGCGCCGGAGTCGGTGCGGCGGGCGCTGCTCAACCGGGCCCGGTTGACCGCGAATGACCTGGACGAACTCGTCCGGCACCTGCTGAAGGTCGACGAGCGGGTCGTCGGCGAGTGCTCGAACACCATCCGGGCGCTGGCACTCTACGCCTCCGAGCACTTCGACGACGGGCGGGCGTTCCTGCGGGGAACGGCAACCGCGCAGCAGGAGCGGGCCTGGGGCATCTCGGCCGAGCGACAGGATCCTCGCACGTTCGTGCGGGACATCTCCCGAGTGCTGGCGATCACCGGCCCGTGTGTCATCGCCGTCGACCAGCTGGACACGCTGGTCGCGCTCGGACAGGAGGCGACCGACGCGGAGGTGGTCAGCCCCGAGCTCAAGCTGGAGGTCGCGACTATCGCCGACGGTTTGATGAGCCTGCGTGACGTGACCAGGCGGACCGTGTCCATCGTGGCCTGTCTGCCCAACACGTGGATGATGCTGGAAGGGCTGGCGAGCGACTCGTTCGAGGACCGGTTCACCAAGACCCCGATCCTGAACACGATCGGCGACCCGGAGATCGGTCGGAAGCTGGTGACCAAGTGGCTGTCGGTGGTGTACGCGGCCGAGGGGTTTGTGCCGCCGCACCCGACCTGGCCGGTCGCGCCGGAGGCGTTCGGCGAGTCGTGGTCGGCCTACACGCCGCGGCAGCTGCTCAAGACCATCCTCGCGCACGCCGAGGTCTGCATGTTCGGGGAGATCCGCGAGCTGAGGTCGTTCGACGAGAAGCCCGAGGAGGCCCCGGTCCGGACCGGTCCGACGCCGGACCATCTCCGGGATTACGACGAGAAGTTCGAGCAGCTGCGACGCCAGGCCAAGCTCCTGGCGGGTGATCTCAAGGAGCACCACGAGGACGACACGATGCCGGGGCTTCTCCTGGCCGGCCTGAAATCGTGGATCAGCGAGGTTGGCAACGACGCGCTGGAGTGGACGGCCGAGCCGGCCGGAGGCGCTCTACACGCCGGCCTGCGTCGCACCCTCGACGAGCAACGAGATGTGCAGGAGCTGTGGAGTTTCCGGTTCATTGCCAGCGGTCACGGAAATCATGTGGTGCATGGTGTTCGCGGGGCTCGGGACGCGGCACAGGCCCAGCCGGGGGTGCGCAATCGTCACCTGATCCTGATAGACCAGGGGAATCGCAGCTGGACCGGCAAGGCGACCCAGGCCGAGGTCGCGGAGATCGAACGGGCTGGTGGCGGAAGGGTCCGGATCACCGATGACGATCTGCGGACGCTCAGTGCGCTCAAGGTGATGCTGGCTGATCACACGCCGCAGCTCTTGGCGTGGATGGCGCAGCGCAAGCCGGTGAGCACGACGACGTTTCTGCGGGAGATCCTGCCTGCTCCCAGGGTGGGGCAGGCGGTGGCGCGGGAGCGGGAGTCGCGGCCGCCGCCGGTGACGTGGCCGGCGGAGCCGGAGGAGTTCCGGCTGGACGAGGTACGGATCGGGCTGGAGTCGCTGCGCAAGCACGTGATGATCTTCGCGGGGTCCGGGAGCGGGAAGACGGTGCTGCTGCGCCGGATCGTGGAGGAGTGCGCGCTGCGCGGGGTGTCGGCGATCGTGCTGGACCCGAACAACGACCTGGCGAGGCTGGGCGACGCCTGGCCGGAGCCGCCGCAAGGGTGGGGGCCGGGCGACGAGGACAGCGCGAAGGAATACCTGGCCACCACGGAAGTGGTGGTGTGGACGCCGGGCCGGGCGGGCGGCCGGCCGCTGAGTTTCCAGCCCCTGCCGGACTTCGACGGGGTGGGGGACGACCCGGACGAGTTCACGGCCTCGGTGGAGGCGGCGGTGGCGAGACTGGTGCCGCACGTGGGCCTGACGGGCACGTCGAAAGGGGCCAGGCGCGGCCAGGCGGTGTTGAGGGAGGCGGTGAGGTACTACGCCCGCAAGGGAAAGCGGGACCTGGCCGGGTTCGTGGACGTCCTGGCCGAACTGCCGGACGGGGTGAGCAAACTGAGCACGGCCCCGGGCACGGCGGCGGATCTGGCGGAGACGCTGCGAGCGGCGATGGTGAACGACCCGATGCTGGGCGGGGCGGGCGCGCCGACGGATCCGGCGCTGCTGCTGACGCCCTCGGACGGCAAGCGGGCGCGGGTGTCGGTGATCAGCTTCGTTGGGCTGGCGGCCGACGAGCAGCGGCAGGGCTTCGTCAGCCAGCTACAGCTGGAAGTCTTCGCCTGGATCAAGCGAAACCCGGCGGCGGACCGGCCGCTGGGCGGGCTGCTCGTGATGGACGAGGCCCAGACCATCGCCCCCTCGGGCAAGCTGACGGCCAGCACCCAGAGCACGATCCTGCTGGCCTCGCAGGCCCGGAAGTACGGCCTGGGCCTGGTGCTGGCCACGCAGGCGCCCAAGGGCGTGCACAACCAGGTGGTGGGCAACGCGACCACGCAGTTCTACGGCCGCCTCAACACCGCGGCCCAGGTCAGCGCGGCCACGGAAATGGCGCGGGCCAAGGGAAGCGCGGTGGCGGACATCGGGAAGCTGGAGCGCGGGCAGTTCTACGCGACGACCGAGGCCGGCGGCTTCCGCCGGATCCGGGCCCCGCTGTGCCTGAGCTACCACCCGCAGAGCCCGCTGCGCCTGGAGGAGGTGCTCGACCGGGCCCGCCCGGAATAGCGGAAATGGGCTCCCCCCGAGGGAGCCCATTTCCGTCCGCTCAGCCGACGGTCGCGGCGAGCACGGCGTTGATGCGCTGCCACAGCGCGGCGAACAGCGCCTCCCGGCTGTACGAACGGGGTTCGGCGCCCCGTCCCAGAACCGAGTGGTCGTGCAGCTCCAGCACGGCCGCCCCGGCGTCCAGGTCGTAGATCGGCCGTGCCCAACCATTGCTGCACGCGCTGCCGGCGTCGTGCCGGCCCACGACGAAGTTCACGGTCTCGTCGCCGCCGATGCCGCCGCGCTGGATGTCCAGGGCGTACACGGTGTCGCCGGCCCGCTCGATCCGCACGGCGATCCGCGTGTCGCCGACGTGCACCGTGCCGGCGAAGCCACGCCGCTCCAGCCCCGGCACCGCCGCCGCGAACTGCTCGCCCAGGTATCGCAGCGCCGCGTCCTGCTCGGCGTAGCGACTGAACGAGGCCGGCACGGTGGCCGTCACCGGCGCGAACTCCTTGGCCCTGCTGACGATCTGGGCGACCGGGGCCCGATCCCGGCCGGCGGCCTCGGCCGCCTCGACCCGGGCGGCCAGTGCCTCGGTGAGCTCCTCGGCGACGTCCCGCAGGTACGTCACGTGCGGGTGCAGCAGGTCCGCCGGCACAACGGTGTCGCCCACCAGCACCGGCAGCACGTGCTCGTCCCCGGCCCGGACCGCGCGCAGCATGGCCGCCGTGAAGTCGTCCACCGACGACACGAACGGCAGCAGGAACCGGACGCGGGCGTCCGGCAGGTCGCCGCTTTCCTTGTGGGACCACCATTCGTGCGTCTGGTCGGGCCCGTGCAGCACGGTCAGGCCGCGCTGCCGCCACACCTCGACCACCTCCTCGACGGCGGTCCGCTGCTCCTCGGCGAACGACACGGCGACGTCGTAGTCCACTTCTGACCTCCTGATCGAACTGGCTGTGCGCGCAGGATCCGGGCCGGATGTCGACAGGAAGTGGACGCGCCGTGGATGCACCGACCGTGACCGCCTGACAACCATGCCGGCCCGGCCGGCGTCGTGCCCCCTGATCGACAACGACAAGGAGGCAATGCATGACGATCGCCAAGATCGCCGTCGGAGTCGGACTGGTCGGCGCGACCCTGCTCGGCGGCACGGCCACCGCGAACGCCGCCACCGGCAAGAATCCCGCCGCCGCCACGTGGGTCACGGCCTGGCACGACGTCAACGCCCGGCTGGGGTGCGCGGCCACGACCTGCCCGGTCGACAAGGCCAAGAGCCTCAAGGCCGGCGAGTCGGCCCCGGGCTACTGCTGGAAGCACGGCGAGTCCGTCACCGCGTACGGCATCACCAACGACATCTGGGTGCTGATCAGCCTGGAGGACGGCGGCCGCCGCTTCGCCAGCGCGGTCTTCCTCGAGGGCGACAAGTACGCCAACCTGCCGGCCACCGCCGAATGCGATCCGTGGATCTGAGTCGCTGAATGACCGTTTCCCGTTTCCCGATGGGACGGGAAACGGTCACCATATTGTTGTCGTTTTCTGGTCGATGAATCCTTGATGTGGGCCCCGGAAATCCCGGTGGAAATACCCGACACATCACGTGAGGGGATTCATCATGTCCACTTCGCTTGCCCGCCTGCTGGCGGCCGCCGGCGCCGCGCTGGTCGCCCTGTGCATCGTCTTCGGCGCCCCGGCCAGCGGCGCGATCCACCACATGGACGGCGACGACCCGACCCCGCCGCCCACCACGACCAGCGCCACCACCGACGGCGGCAACCCCTGGCACGGCTGACCACCGAATTCGCCCCGCCGGTCGCGAAATGGTCGCGACCGGCCGGGCGGCCGTGGTGTAATCGGCGGCACGTCGTCAGGGGAGGCGCCGATGACCGAATCGTTCGGTGCGCTGCTGCGGGAATGCCGCGATGCCGCCGGCCTTTCGATGGGCGAGCTGGCCCGGCGGGTCAACTACAGCAAAGGCTATCTCAGCAAGATCGAGAACGAGCTGAAGCCGCCCAATCCGACCATGGCCAAGCTCTGCGACCACGCCCTGGACGCCGACGGCCGGCTGATCGAGGCCGCCCGCGCGGCCCGCACCCTGGACCGGCGGCAGGTGCTGGCCGCCGGCACGATGGTCGGCCTGGCCCTGGCCGGCGGGCCGCGGCCGGTGCTGGACGAGTCGGTGCTGGACGGCATGCGCGCCTCGTTCGAGAACCTGCGGGCCCTGGGCATGGTGACCAGCCCGGTGGTGGTGCTGGAATCCCTGCGGGCCCAGGCGAACACGGTGGTGGCGCTGGCCGCGGAGAACCCGGAGCCGATCCGGTCCCGGCTGCTGCTGCTCGGCGGGCGGATCGCCGAGTACACCGGCTGGATGTGCCAGGAGGCCGGCGACGAGCCGGGGGCGCTGGCGTGGACCCGGCGGGCCTCGGAGCTGGCGCTGGCCGGCGGGGACCGGGAGATCGAGAGCTACGCCTTCGTGCGTGAGGCCGGCCTCGCCCTGTACCGGCAGGACCCCAAGAGCACGATCGACCTTGCCCGGCAAGCACGACGCGTCGGCCGGCCGAGCGCGCGCACGCTGGGGATGGCGCTTCGCCGTGAGGCGCAAGGACATGCCATCGCCGGCGATCGCGACGCCTGCGAGCGGGCCATGGACCGGGCGGCCGAGCTGCTCGACCAGTCCACTTCGGACGGTGTCATGTTCCCGGTTCTCGGCTCCACCGCGCCGGATCCGATCGGGCTGGCCCGGGGATGGGCGCTGTGCGATCTCGGGCACGCGGCCGAGGCCGCCGCGATCCTCGACCTGGAGCTGACCCGCCTGGCCCCGTCGGCCCGCCGCAACCGGGCCCGGTTCGGCGCTCGGCGCTCGCTGGCCCACGCCCTGGCCGGCGAGATCGACCAGAGCTGCCTCACCCTGGCCGAGACCTTGGACGACGCCGCGCAGGTCGACTCCGCGACCGTGCGAATGGATCTCCGTGACCTGGCCCGAACCCTGGGCCGGTGGCGCGGTCACCGCACCGTGCGCGAGATTTCCCCATCACTGAGCCGAGTCCTGCACCGCCACTAGCCCCCCGACCCGGCCCGGTTGATGCCGGTGCAGTGAAGGGACCCTTCCTGACGTTCAACGTCAGGAAGGGCCCCTTCATGACATGGGACGTGGGGACCGGGTGTGGTGAAGGGACTCTTTCTCTCGTTGAGCGTCAGTAAGGGGCCCTTCATGACATGGGGTGTCGGGGTCGGGTGTGGTGATGGGACTCTTTCTCTCGTTGAGCGTCAGTAAGGGGCCCTTCATGACGTCGGGGGCGCGTGGCAGGGGCAGTGGAGGGTGGCGCGTTCGGTGCGGATGGTGGCGGCCTCGGGCTGGTCCAGCTCGGCGAACTGGGTCTCGGCGGCGTTCCAGTGGGCGGCGGCATCGGCGTGATGTCCCAGTGCATGCAGGGTTCGCGCCGCGCCGTGGTTGGCGTGGGCCTGGTAGAAGCGGTTGCCAGTGCCGATGGCCAGGTCGAGCGCGGCCAGGAACGCCCGGCGGGCCTCGGCCAGCTTGCCGCCGGCCAGGGCGGTGGCGCCGCGGTCGTGGTACAGCTGGGTGCGCAGGTCGGCGTCGTTCACCTCGGTGGCCATGACCTTGGCCCGCTGCTGGTAGTGCTCGGCCTCGGCCAGCTTTCCCCGTGCCCGGTGCACGTTGCCGATGTTGTTCAACGCGTAGGCGGCGGCACAGCGGTCGTCCACCTCGCACGCGTGCTCGTACGCCTCCAAATGACTGGCCATCGACTCGGCGAGCAGCCCGAGATCCAGTTGGACCGCGCCGAGATTGTTCAAGGCGTGGGCCAGACCCGGCACGTGGTTGATCTCGCGGAGCATGGGCACGCAGGCCAGGTGGCGCCCCAGCGCGACCTCGGGACGTCCCCGGATTCCGTTGAGGTAGCCCAACATGCTCAGAGCGTGGGCCTGTCCGCGCACGTCGCCGCACTGCCGGTACTTCTCCAGCGCCGCCTCGAACCGGGTGATCGCGAACTCGTGCTCGCCGAGCTCCATGGCCGGGATGGCGATGGCGCACAGCGTGGCGGCCTCGCCCCAGGCGTCGCCGAGCTTTTCCCACTTGGGCAACGCCTGCTCGGCCAACGCCTGCGCCTCGGTCAACCGGCCGAGCCGGTCGTGCGCGGTGGCCAGGCGAAGCAGCACGTGCGCCTGGGCGTAGTCGTTGTCCGGCACGATCTCCCGGGCCAGCTGCAAGGTGTCGACCCAGTCCTCCAACCGGTTGGTCGTGTTGAAGTGCCGCCACATCATCACGGCCAGCCGCCACGCGTGCTCGGGCTCGCCGCTGGTGGCGGCGTGCCGGATCGCGGCCACGAGATTGGCGCGCTCGGCGGCGATCCACGCCACCGCCGCGTCCGGATCGGCGAAGGTCGGGGCGGCCGGGGCCGATCGGTCCACGGTGGGCAGATTGTCGAACGGATAGCCGACGCCGGCGGCATCGGCCAGCGTCACCAGGTAGAAGTCCAGCAACCGCAACAAGGCGTCCGAGGTGTGCTGAGGCAGCGACGCCGCGAACTCCTTGAGCGGATCGAGCATCTGGTACCGGTCCGGGGCGATCTCCTCCAGCAGGCAGACTTCGTGCAGGGTGTCGAGCACGGTACGGGCCCAGGCGACGTCGCTGTCGACCAGCGCCGCCGCCCCGGCCACGTGGAGGTCCGCGCCGGGAACATGTCCGAACAGTCGGAACGTCTTCTGCTGCAACAGGTCCAGCTGCTGGTAGGAGGCCTGCACGGCGGCCGTCCCGGACAGGTCGCCCAGCTGTCCCAACAGATGTTCCAACGGCCACTGGTCGTGCCGGCGGAACAACGCGGCCGCCAGCTGGATCTCCACCGGCAGGTGCCCGCACCGCCGGACGACTTCGGCCACCTCCGCCGCCTTGCCGCGAACGCGGTGCGGGCCGGTCAGCACGCGGAACAACGCGGCGGCGTCCTCGGCCGGCAGCGGGGAAAGCCGGATCGGCTCGCCGGTGTCCGGGTCGCCCATCCGCCGACTGGTGACGATGGCCAGGCAGCCGTCGGCCTCCGGCAGCATCGGCCGGACCTGCTCGGGCGAGAAGGCGTTGTCCAGCACCACCAACGTCCTCGTGCCGTACAGCTTCGTCTGGTACAGCGCGGCCTTGCGGCTGTCCGTGGTCGGGATCTGCTCCGCCGGCACGCCGAGCTCCAGCAGCAGGCGGGTCAGCGCCTCGCAGACGGTCACCGGGGCCACGTTCGGCGTGAAACCGTTGAGCCGAACCAGGAACTGGCCGTCGGGATAGCGGTCCCGCAGCCGGTAGGCCGCCTCGATCGCCAGCCCGGTCTTGCCCGAACCCGGCGCGCCGCTCACCCACACCGCCCGGCCGTCGCCGCCGGTGATCACGTCGAGTTCCTTGGCCCGCCCGGTGAACATGCCCGGCCGTGACGGCAGCGAGCTGGCCGGCTCGCCCCGCTCGGCCCGTGCGGCCAGATTGCGCAGCGCCGTGCCCGGCTCCATGCCGTACTCGGCCAAAGCCTCGGAGGCGTCCCGGAAAACGCGGACAGCTTCCACGTTGTCACCGCCCGCGAGCAGCGCCCGCATGAGCAGCTCGGCGTACTTCTGCCGGGCCGGGTCCTGCCGGACCGCCCGGCGCAGCCGGTCCCGCGCCGACCGGTGATCGCCCACCGCCAGCTCCAGCTCGGCCAGATCCCCCACCGCGTCCGAATAGGCCGGATCCGGCGACACCACCTCGGACCCGCCGACCCGGTCGATGTCGATGTCCTCCAGGAACGGTCCACGCCGCAGATCCACCGCCTCGCGCAGCAGCTCGATCTGGCGGCGCTGGTCGCCGGTGCGCAGCGACTCCTCGCGCAGCCGGTCGAAGCGGGCGAGGTCCACCTGATCCTCGTTGATGTGCAACACGTAGCCGGTGGGCGTCGTCTCGATCTCCGCATCGGTGTCGCGAAAGGCTATGCGCAGCTTGTTGATGTATCCCCGAACAAGCGATCGGCGACTCGGCTGGCCCGGCCACACTATCTCGGTCAGCCGCTCCGGCGAGATGGGCCGGTTGGCGTGCAACAACAACACGACCAGGATGAATCGCTGCTGTTGGTCACCGAGCGGCACCGACGCGCCGCCGTGCCGTGCCTGAAGTGGCCCCAGCATCCGAAACTCCACGCGGCCTCCCGGCGTCAGAGCCTGATATCCGTGCCGCGGCCGCGCAAGCGCCCGTCCGGGTGCCCGCGTTTCCGCGTTCTGTCCACGATCTGTCGACGTCCACCGGGCACGCTGCCGCGGTGGAGCCTGTGCTGCCCTGCTATGTGGTGTGCGACTTTTCCCCTTCCATGACCGACTACATCGCCGATCTGCGCGCCGGGTTACGAGAATTTCGCGGCGCCTTGCACGCGGATCCGGCCGCCGCCGCGCGGATCCGCGTGTGCGTGATCGTCGTCGGGCCGAGGCCGTGGGTGCAGCAGCCGCTGCGCCCGGCGGCCGAGCTGACCGACCTGGCCGGCCGAATTCCCTGCGCCGGCACGAATTTCGGGCCTGTGTTCGAGTTGCTCCGGGTCACCATCGAGCGAGACGTGAACGCTCTCAAGGGAAATCTCCGTCCGATCGTTTTCTTCGCTTCTGACGGACGGCCCACCGACCCGGCCGACTGGCCGGCCGCGCTGGCCGCGCTCACCGACCCGGACTGGCCGGCCCGACCCGAGATGATCGCCTTCGCGGTGGGCGCGGCCCACCGGGACACCCTCACCCGGATCGGGGCCGGCCGGGTGTTCCTCGGCGGCGTGCGGATGGGGGCGGCGCTGAGCGCCAGCGTGCTCATCCACGCCGTGTCCACTTCTGGTCCACTCGTCCGCCAGAACCTGTCCGGGAGCGGGAACGTCTTCGGGGAGGCGGATCGATGAACGGGCACCTGGAGCTCGTGCGTGAGTTGAAGCGGCTGCGCAAGGGGCGGGGCGTGCTGGCCGGCGGCATCCAGCAGCGGGTCGGGCCGGCCGTGCGCGCGGCGTGCGACATCGACGCCGGCGACGGGCCGGTGGCGGTGCGGCGCAAGCTGACCGCCCGGCTGACCGAGCTGGTCGAGCAGCTGCCGTCCGACCTGCGGCTGGCCACGCTGGTGGCCTTCGCCATCGGCCCCGAGGTCCGGCCCGGCCTCTACCAGGACCGGGTGCGGTGGGTGGCCATCCGGATGGAACGGGACGAGCGCACGGTCCGCCGCCGGGTCGACGAGGCCATCAGCCAGGTCGCCGAGCTGGCCGCCGGGTCGAGCGGGCGGTTCGGCGGCTGGCGTACCACCGAGCTGAGCGTGGCCGTGGCGCTGGACCAGGACCGGCCGGAGGTGCTGGAGCAGCGCCGGATCGTGGCCGAGCAGGACGGGCTGCGCGAGCTGGAGCTGGTCGCGCCGATCCCGCTCGGGCAGGCCGCCGACGTGCAGGTGCTCTACGGCGGCACGCTGGTGGCCGACGATCCGGCCGGGTTCACGCTGGCCCTGCCGACGCCGGTGGCCAAGGAGGAGCGGCACGACCTTGCCGTCCGGTTCCGGCTGCCGACCCGCCAGGCGATGCGGCAGTACCTGGTCTGCGTGCCGAAGCGGCCGTGCGAGCGGTTCGACCTGCGGCTGCGGTTCCGTCGGGACGATCGGCCGCCGACCGTGTTCGCGCTGCACGGGGCGCCGCGGGAGGACCCGCCGCGGGACGGCCGTGAGCAGCCGGTGGACCGCGCCGGGGAGGTGCATGTGCGGTTCCACCAGCTGACTCCCGGCCTGGCCTACGGGGCCCGGTGGGAGTGGCCGGCGTGATCGCGGCGATTGCCAGGAATGGTGGCTACCGTGGGGACGTGCGAGTGGCGACGTGGAACGTGAACTCGGTGAAGCAGCGGCTGCCGAGGCTGCTGCCGTGGCTGGACGAGCGGCAGCCGGACGTGGTGTGTCTCCAGGAGACCAAGCTGTCCGAGGACGCGTTCACGGCGCTGCTCGGCGATGAGTTGGCCCAGCGCGGCTACGAGGCCGCGGTGGTGGGTGAGCCGCGGTGGAACGGGGTGGCGGTGCTGTCCCGGGTCGGCCTCGACGACGTGGTGGTGGGGCTGGCCGGCGCGCCGGGCTTCCCGCACCAGGAGGCCCGGGCGGTGGCCGCCACCTGCGGCGGCGTCCGGGTGCACTCGTTGTACGTGCCGAACGGCCGCGAGCCGGATTCCGATCACTACCGGTACAAGCTGGCCTGGTTGGCGGCGCTGCGCGAGGTCGCGGCGTCGGGGCCGGCGGACGCGGTGCTGTGCGGCGACATCAACATCGCGCCAACGGATGCCGACGTGTTCGACCCGGCCGCCTTCGTGGGCCAGACCCACGTGACCGGTCCCGAGCGCGCCGCCCTCGATTCGCTGCTGGAGCTGGGCCTGCACGACGTGGTCCGCGAGCACTGGCCGACCGAGCGGGTGTTCTCCTACTGGGACTACCGGGCCGGCATGTTCCACCAGGACCTGGGCATGCGCATCGACCTGGTGCTGGCCTCGGCCCCGGTGGCCGGCCGGGTGCGGGCGGCCTGGGTGGACCGGCACGCCCGCAAGGGCGCCGGCCCCAGCGACCACGCGCCGGTGATCGTGGACCTCGACCAGGCCCCGGACGGGGACATCGGCCCGGTGGTGCCGCCGCCGTCGGCCCGCGGCGGGGTCCGGAAAGCGAGGCTGCCACAGGCCAGGAGCTGATCCACATCTCACACCGGCAGTCACCCGGCCGGCCGGCCCCGTATCGTTACGGAAAGCTGCCAACCGGGGGTACGCGCGGAGGTGAGTCGATGCGCCAGCGGCCGTACGTGGACTACGAGCCGCCGAGCCAGCCGTTGCCGGCCCGGTTCCAGGTCGAGGGCCTGGTCGGTCGGGGCACCGGCACGGAGGTGTACGAGGCCTACGACGAACTGCTGGACCTCCAGGTCGCGGTGAAGCTGTTCCCCTCCGACCTCGACGACACCGCCTGCCGGCGGATCGCCGACGAGGCCCGGGCGCTGGACCGGCTCAACCACCGGCGGCTGGTGTCGGTGTACGACGGCGGTGTCCACCTCGGCCGGCCGTACCTGGTGATGCAGCTGATCCGCGGCATCAGCCTGAGCCGGCGGCTGCGCGAGGGCCCGCTGCTGACCGCCGAGGCGGTGGTGCTGATCGCGCTGCTGGCCGACGGGCTGGCGCACGTGCACGCCCAGGGCGTGGTGCACCGGGACGTGAAGCCGTCCAACATCCTGCTCGACGAGGACGGCTTCCCGCACCTGAGCGACTTCGGCATCGCGCTGCTGGCCGGGCAGTCCCGGGTGACCGCCGTCGACGAGGTCATCGGCACGCCCGCCTACCTGGCCCCGGAGCAGATCCTCGGCGGCGCGCTCGGGCCCGCGGTCGACGTGTACGCCCTCGGCCTGGTGCTGCTGGAGTGCATCACCGGCCGCCGGGAGTTCGACGGTCCCAACAAGATGGAGGCCGCCCTGGCCCGGCTCAGCCGGGATCCGCGGATCCCGGCCGACCTGCCGGGGCCGCTGGCCGGGCTGCTGCGGGCCATGACCGCCCGCGAGCCGGGCCGTCGGCCCACCGCCCAACACTGCCTCAACACCCTGTCCGCGCTGGTCGCCGACGCCGCCGGCGGCGACCTGGAAACCGAGACTCTCTCCATGCCCTGGCGATCAGCCTGATCTCCAGCAGCTGCGGCGGGAAGACGAGCCGGGGGACTCTTCCGCCGGGAGACCGCCTTCGTCCCCCGCGACGACCGCCGGCGATGACGGCCGATTCCCGCCAGCCAGCGGTCTCCAGACGGGTCATGCTTGTGCCATGAACGTGAAGACCATTGTGGACAGCCCGGTCGGGCCGTTGACGCTGGTCGGCGAGGGCCGGGAGCTCACCGGCCTCTACATGACCGACCAGCGGCACCGTCCGGCCGAGGAGAGCTTCGGTGAGCTCGACGCCTCGCCCTTCGGCGCGGTCATCGAGCAGTTGGCGGCGTACTTCGACGGCACGCTCGACACCTTCGACCTGCCGCTGGCCCCGCGCGGCACCCCGTTCCAGCGCAGGGTGTGGACCGCCCTGTGCGAGATCCCTTACGGCGAAACCATTTCCTACGGCGAACTGGCCGAGCAGATCGGCAGGCCCAGCGCGGCGAGGGCCGTGGGGCTGGCCAACGGCAAGAACCCGATCAGCATCATCGTGCCGTGCCACCGCGTCGTCGGCAGCGGCGGGGGCCTCACCGGCTACGGTGGCGGCCTGGCCCGCAAGCAGTATCTGCTCGACTTCGAGCGCGCTGGCACGAAGAGCGAGGCCGGGCTCCAACTCGCCGCCTGGTGAAGCGGGTCAGCGCTCGATCCGTGCTGTCAACGTCGGCAGGCCGGGGCCGGTCAACTCCGCCGTGATGCCCCGGCGGCCGGCGATGGCCATCAGCAGCGGCTCGGCCGGGCCGGCGACCACCGGCCCGAAGCCGGCCGCCCAGCCCAGATCGGTGGCGATCACCCGCAATCCCCGGACCCGCCACGGCCCGCCGACCGCCGGGTTCAGCGCGACGGTGCGAAGGACCGGCCGGAGTCGTTCGGCCGGGATCTGCCGGGGCCGGCCGAGGACGCGGCGGATGTCCTGGTGGTGCACGAGGGCGTCCTCCAGCCCCAGCACGCCGCCGAACCACGAGGTCAGGCCGTGCGGGGCGAGGTGCCGGCGGAACAGGGCCAGCAGCTCCGAGACGTCCACGTCACGCAGCTCGTCGACGCCGATGGCGTTGGCCCGGTGCAGCCCGAAGGCCGAGCGGGTGAACCGGTCGACCAGGGTGCGGGTGTCGAGCTGGTCGTAGCTGATCATGTGGGCCACCACGTCCCGCACCCGCCACCCGGCGCACAGGCTCGGCGTCTCCCACTCCCGCGGACTCAGGGTCGCCAGTAACCCGGCGAGCTCGGTCCGCTCGGCCCGGGCCAGCTCCAACAGCGTCATGGCGTCACGATGCCATGGCGGTAGGCGTAGCGGATGGCCTCGGCCCGGGTCCGCACGTTGATCTTCCCGAAGAGGTTGTTGATGTGCGTCTTGACGGTGGTCTCGCCGATGAACAGCGCCCCGGCGATCTCGGCGTTGCCCAGGCCCTTGGCGATGAGGGTGAGCACCTCCGCCTCCCGAGTGGTGAGGCCGGCGGCGGGACGACCGGGGGCGGCGAGGGCGGCGACGATGCGTTGGGAGACGGCGGCGTCGAAGGTGGCCTGCCCGGCGGCGACGGCGCGGAGGGCGGCGGTGATCTCGGCGCGGCCGGCGTCCTTGGTGAGGTAGCCGCGGGCCCCGGCGTGCAGGGCGGTGGTGATCGACTCGTCGTCGGCGTAGGTGGTCAGCACGACCACGGCCACCTCAGGGAACTCGGCGGTGATGCGGCTGGTGGCCTCGACGCCGTCCATGACCGGCATGCGCAGGTCCATCAGCACGACGTCGACGGCCCGGGATGCCAGCAGCGCCAACGCTTCCGCCCCGGTGCCGGCGTCGCCGACGACCTCGACGTCGTCGACGAGATCGAGCAGGGCGACCAGGCCCTCCCGCATGACGAGCTGGTCGTCGACGACGACAACCCGGATCATTCCGGCACCTCGGCGGTCACCAGCCAACCCTCTCCCGATCGTCCCGCGGTCAGGGTGCCACCGGCCAGCGCGATCCGCTCACGCATCCCGGTGAGACCGTGCCCGGGGGCGGCTTCCCCCGGCGCGGCGATGTTGTACACCCGTAGCGACACGGCGGAGCCGTAGTCCAGCACCACCGACACCGACGCGCCGGGGGCGTGCTTGGCGGCGTTGGTCAGCGCCTCCCGAGCGATCCTCAGCATTGACACGGTGGTGCCGGCGGACAGCGGCCGCTCCGCCCCGGTGACGGAGAATTCCACGTCCAGGCCCCGATCCCGCCGGCCGTCGGCCACGAGCTGCCCCAGCGACTCGGGCAGCGGCGGCACATCGGCCCGCAGGGCGGCGACGGCCCGGCGGGCTTCGTCGAGTCCCTCGTTGGCCAGCCGCCGGGCCCGTTGCACGCGGAGCAGGCCGCCGGCCAGATCGCCGCGTTCGGCCAGCAGCCCCTCGGCCACCTCGAGCTGCACGCCGAGCGCGCCGAGGGAATGGGCCAGCACGTCGTGCAGCTCGCGGGCGATGCGGGCCCGCTCGTCCAACGCGGCGTACTCGGCGTGCAGACGGGCCTGCACCAGGTGTTGCCGCCAGCTCAGGCCGGTCAACGCCATGATCAGCAGCGCCGCCGGGTCGCCGAGCGCCGAGGCGGTGTCCTGTCCCCACGCCAGGACACCGATCTCGGCCAGCACGAACGTGCCGACGAGCAGGCCGATCAGCGCCCGCGACGACAGCCGCGGCTGCGCGCAGACGACGGCCAGCGCGACGCAGGTCAGCAGCACCGGCGTGCCGTCGGGAGCCGGTCCGATCAACGCCACCGACACCAGCAGGCAGGCCAGCAGCGACACCCCGGCCGCGCGCGGCGCCCGCCGCTCCAACAGCGCGAAACCGAGCCAGCAAGCCAGGCTCACGCCGTACAGCGCCCACAGCCAGACCGGGGTCGCCCGCTGCACGGTGGCCAGCGTGACGACGAACACGCAGGTCCCGAGCAGGCTGATGACCAGCCACGCGGGCGGCATCCGATCGAGCAGTCGCACGGACATCAGGCTGCCACGTCAGCGGCCCGTCCGCCGCCAGATCAGGGCCAACACGAACAGCAGCAGCACCAGCGCGAGCACGCCGCCGCCGATCATCAGGAACCGGAGGAACATGAACTGCACCACCGCGCCCATCAGCGGCGCTGCTTGGTCACGCGCTCGACGACCATGTTCGTGAGGCCGCCTCGGCGCCGGGCCTGCTCGCGCAGCACCGGCTCGACCAGATCCCGCGCCCGGTCCAGCCTGCCCAGCCGCCGCAACACCATGGCGACCGCGAACAGGCCGAGCACCGCCAACACCACTGCCCCGCCGATGAAGGCGAAGCGGACCGCCATGTACCCGGCGATGTCCATCAGGGAATTGTCCATGGCCGGGACGCTACGGAGACACCCCCGCCGAGCAGGACCTCCCGCCGGTGGAGATCGGGGTGGACCGCCTCTCCACCGTCAGGGCCGCAGCAGCACCCGGATCGGGTGGCCGTCGTGCTCACGCAGCCGGCGGATGCCCTCCTCGAACTCCTCCAGCGGCAGCACCGCGCTGACCGACGCGGTCAGGTCCAGCCGTCCTCGTGACACCAGCTCCACCAGCTCGCTCAGGTGCTTCATGGTGTAGCCGAGGTGCCCGGTCACGGTGTGCCGGCGCCCCACGAACGCGCCCTCCCATCCGAGCTCGACCTGGTCGGCGCTGATGCCGACCAGCAGCAGCCGGCCGCGCAACCCCAACGCGTTGTTGGCCTGCGTCATCGTGGACGTCCGGCCGACGCAGTCGAACGCCACCCGCAGGCCGCGGCCGCCGGTGATCTCCATGATCCGCGCGGGGGTGTCCTCGGCCAGCGGGTCGAGGACGAAGTCCGCGCCCAGCTTCAGGGCCCGCTCCCGCACGCCCGGCACCGGGTCCAGACCGATGATCGGCGACGCCCCCGCCACCCGGGCCAGCTGCACCAGGTGCGTGCCGATGCCGCCCATGCCCCACACGCCCACCGACTCCGCGATGCGCAGATTGGCCGTCTCCAGCGCGCTGTACGGGGTCGAGACGGCGTCCGCCAGCACCGCCGCCTGCTCGATCGGCACGCCCTCGGGCACCGCGAGCAACGACACCGCCGGCGTCGCCACGTACTCCGCCCACGCCCCGTCGTAGGCGAAGGCCATGATCTCCAGCGCCTCGCAGTCGTCGACGCTGCCCGCGAGCCGGCACGACCCGCAGTTGCCGCAGGCCCGGCCGGCCGCGATCACCACCCGGTCGCCGACGTTCCAGTGCCGCACGCCCTCGCCCACCGCCGCCACCGTGCCCGAGGCCTCGTGCCCCGGGGTGATCGCCGGGAACCGGGCCGGGATGTGCCCGTCGAACTGGCTCAGGTCGGAGTGGCAGATCCCGCACGCCGCCACCTTCACCACCACCTCGCCCGGCCCGGGCCGCGGCGTCGGCACCGTCTCCAGGCTCAGCGACCGGCCCTCGGCGTGGAACCGGACCGCGCGCATGGTCTCCGGCAGTTCGATCGTCAACGGAGGATTCCCTTCCAACGGGACGACTGCTGCGCCCGACGCTAGGACGACCCATGCGCATATGCCACCGTGGCAGTGCTTTTCCAGCCGATTTCGTGCTCGTCCGGCCACGGTCAGCGGCAGGCCAGGATGGCGTTGGGCACCAACAAGGTCTGGCCGGCCTTGAGGGCGGTGGAGTCGCCGAGGTCGTTGAGGCGCTGGAGTTCGGCGACGGTGGTGAGGTAGCAGGCGGCGAGGCGGTCGAGGGTGTCGCCGGGGCGGACGGTGATGGGGGCGGGGGCGAGCAGGTCGAAGGAGGGGGTGGGGAAGTAGGTGGGCAGGTAGCTGGGTAACAGGTCGCTGGTGGGGTAGCGGAAAGCGGTGGTGGGCGGCACGACGAGGGTGGGCTGCACGGTGGTCAGGGCCCGGGGCAGGGGCTTGGGGGTGACCTCGGCGAACACGAAGATGCCGACGATGAGGGCCAGCGCGACGCCGCCGAAGGCTAGGACTCGGCGGGTGCGTTCCCGTTCGCGGCGGATGGGCGTGGTGTCGACGGCAACCAGCGTGGTGGTGTCGACGGGGCCGTAGTGACGGCTGGGATCGACGCGGAGGGAGGCGAGGTGCAGGCGCAGGCGGTCGACGCCGGAGTGGTGGTCGACGGCGTCGAAGACGAGGGAATTGAGCTCGGCGAAGGGAAGCACGTGCACGCCGTCGGAGCGCAGTTCGCTGACGACGAGCTCGCTGGGCCCGGTCCACGACAGCCGCCAGTGGGCGCTGCCGGCCTCGACGAGGTAATGGCCGACGAGCCCGTGCAGGGCCTCGCACAGCCGGGCCAGACCCCGATGCGGGTCCTCGGCGTCGAAGCGGGCGGCGAGCTCGGCGGAGCCGGTCTCCAACTGGTCGAGCACGGTGGCGAGGGTGCCGTCCGCGCCGAGCAGGAGGCGGGATCCGGAGGTCGGCGCGGCCGTGCGGGCGGCCTTGTCGAGCCACTGGGCGGACGGCAGCGACTTGACCTTGTGGTCGGGCAGCAAATGCCGCAGCAGGGCGGGTTTGGGATAGGCCCAGGTCGACGGATCGGGTTCGTGTAGCCGGGCCGGCGTCTCGGTGCGCAGGTCGGCCAGCCGGGCCAAGCGGTCGGCCATGCTGGGGTGGCTGGCGTACGCGTCGCGCTTCTCGGGTTCGGGATCGGCGGCCTTGAGCCGGTCGAGCGCGGGGCGGCGCTCGGCCAGCATCGCCACGAACATCGCCTGCGGATCCTCGGGCGCGAACCCGGTCGCGGCGGTCAGCACCAGGTAGTTCTGCACGAAGTCCTGCCAGTGGGCGTCGATGGCGGCCAGCGACCGCAGCGCCCGGGCGGCGGCCTCCGGCCCGGCGACGCGGGCGGCGACGGCGTCGGCCTCGAACTCCTGCTGCCGCCGCACAGCGAAGGAAACGTGCGCGTACAGGCTGGTGTAGACCCGGATGAGCAGCCGGAACAACCACACCGGGCTCTGCGGATGCATGTCGGCGTAGTCAAGGTTGCCCCGGATGCGGTCCAGCGCCAGGTATCCCCGGTGCACCACCGAGCCGACGCGGGTGTGCCAGCCGAGGTAGTGCCCGAACTCGTGGCCGAGCAGCGCGCGGAGCTCGTTCGCCGTCAGCTCGGCCAGCAGCGGCAGCCCGAGGTTCAGCCGCCGCCGTCCGGGCAGCAGCCCGAGCAGCCGCGAGTCCTCGCTGACGGAGGCGTTGACCTCGCCGTCCAGCCGCAGTTCGTCCGGCGGCCGGACGCCGGCCTCGGCCGCCACCTCCCGCACGAACGCCCACAGCTCCGGCGCGTCCGACTCCGAGACCGGCGCCCCGTCGGCGTCCGCCGCCCGGTTGACGGTGAAGATCGCGCCGACCAGGGCGGCGATCGCGGCCACCGAACCGAGCATGGTGATCACGATGGCGGCATTGAACGTGCTGGTCTCGCCCTGGACGTAGCCCTGTACCACCAACGCGGTGAGCAGCACGAACGCACCGGCGACGGCCACCGCGACCAGCGCGGTCAGGTAGACGCCGACCAGCAGCAGGATCGCCAGGACCGCGCGCAGGGTGATCATCCGCGCCCCCACCGGCGTCGGGGCGGCTTGACCTGGTCCACGGCCGTGCGCACCCGGGCCCGGGCCCGTTCGTCCGCGGCGAAGCCCTCGGCCAGCCACCGCTGCGCGACTTGCAACGAATCCGCGATCTGGTCGCGCCGCACCACCCCGACCAGACCGTCGTCCGGGGTTCTGGCGCCGAGCCCCAGCTTGGCCGACAGCGCCTCGCGGGCCTTGAACAGGTGCGCCGCCACGGTGCCGCGCTGGATGCGCAGCAGCTTGGCCACCTCGGCCTGCTTCATGCCGTCGAGGCAGCAGTGCACCAGCACGGCCCGTTGCATCGGCGGCAGTCCGGCGACGGCGGCCAGCACCTCCTTGGCCGCCAACGCCTCGTGCGGCGTCGCGTACGGGGAAACCGGGAGTTCCAAGGCCCTCATCTCCTCCAGCCGGCGCCGTTTCACCAGCCGGAGCGCCTTGCGGGTCATGGTCACGTGCAGATACGCCTCGGGGGCGTCGTAGCGACTGGCGGTGTCCCACCGGCGGAACACCTCGGCGAACGCCTGGGCCACCGCGTCCTCGGCGTCGGCCCGGTCGCCGCACAGCAGCACGGCCCGGGCCATCATGCGGGGGTAGGCCTCCCGGAAGAACTCCTCGAAGCTCATTCGCCCTCCCCGCGGACGATCACCAGCCAGCCCGATCTGTCCCGGCGCGCCACCGTCGACCCCGGCCCGGCGGCCCGCGACAGCCGAGCCAGCGCGCGCAGCCGCGCCCGCTCGGCGTGCAACATCATCCCCCAGCATGCCAGCCGGACCGCACCGATTACCGCCGTCAGCAGCAAGGGATCCTGCATCGTTGTCGTCATGTCAGGAGAGAGGCCGAAGCCGCCACCAGTGTTTACCGGCCGGCGTCAACTGAACTGGCTGGTACAGTACGGGAATGGGCGATTCGGGGCGGACGGCGCCGTCGGGGGCGAGGGCCGACGGCAAGCGCAAGGCGATCGTGCAGGCCGCGCTCCAGGAGTTCCTGGACGAGGGTTTCGACGTCAGCATGGACCGCGTCGCCGCGGCCGCCGGCGTCTCCAAGGTCACGGTGTACAACCACTTCGACAGCAAGGAGAACCTGTTCCGGGCGGTCGTCTCCGGCCAGCTGCACGGCGCGCTGGAGGTGGTGGAGCAGCTGGTGTCGGCCCGGCTCGGCGAGTCCGACGACGTGCGGACCGAGCTGGTCAAGGCCTGCCGGGTGTGGGTGGCGGCGCTGGCCACGCCGGGCCTGCTGGCCCTGCGCTCGCTGGTCGCGGCCGAGTCGAAGCGGTTCCCGGACCTGGGGGAGACCTGGCTGGAGCACGGCCCGAGCCGCCTGCACGCGGTGTTCGCGGCGGCGCTGAGCCGCCTGTGCCAGCGCGGCCTGCTGGACATCGCCGACGTGGAGCTGGCGGTCCTCCAGCTCTCGGGCCTGGTGCTCTCGCCCAACCTGGTCTACGGCGTGTACGGCCGCAGCCCGGGCAAGAAGCTGGCGGACCGCCTGATCGTCTCCGGCGTGGACATGTTCCTCAGCTACTACGCGAAGAAGTGAGGCGGGCGGCCAGCCGGGGCAGCAGCCGCAGCGCGTTGTCCCGGCCGACGGCCGCCTTCTCCGCGTCCGTCCACACCGGACTGTCGGCCAGCCCGGCCACCGTCTCCGCGGCGGTGGACGCCGGCATGAACGGGAAGTCGCTGCCGAACAACACGTTCGCCGGATCCGCGAACGCGGCCAGCGACGGCAGCGTGAACGGATTGGCCGACATGGCGATGTCGAAGTGCAGTCGCCGCAACGCTCCTAGCACGTCCCGCTCGGGCAGGTACGAGCCGATCGTCGGCCCGTAGGTGAGGCGGTTGGCCAGGAACGGCACGTTCCCGCCGGCGTGCGACAGGATCAGCCTCAGGTCCGGCAACCGCTCCAGCACCCCGTTGAACAGCAGGCTCGCCGCCGCCCGGGTGGTCTCGAAGGTGAACTCGTACAGCGACGGCGGCAGCCCGAAGGTGGCCAGGTCGGCCATCGCCGGCGTGGCCGGGTGGACGTGCACGGCCAGTCCCCGCTCGGCGATCTCGGCCAGCAGTGGCTCGAATTCCGGCGCGCCAAGGTATCGGTTGTCGTACGCGGTCAGCACGCCGACGCCGTCCAGGCCCAACTCGTCGATGGCGTAGGCCAGTTCCTCGCGCGCGGCCGACACATCGGGCAACGGCAGGATGGCGAACGCCCCGAATCGGTCGGACAGCAGCGAGGCGAAGTACTCGTTCACCTCGCGGGCCAGCCGCCGGGTCGACGCCGGATCGCCGGTGAAATGCACGCCGGGCGCCGTGATCGACAGCACCGCTGCGTCGATTCCGTTGTCGTCCATGACTTTCCGGCTCAGCTCCGGCTCCCAGGTCGGGTAGTCGACACCGGGGATCGGGGTGCTGCCGCGCAGCGCGAGGGCGTAGCGCGGCGGAACGGCGTGGTGATGAACGTCAATAAGACCCATCGCACGGTCCTTCCCTAGTCTGCTCTCATGGAGCTCTACGAAGCGATGCGCACCACGCCGGCGACCCGTGAGTTCACCGAGGAGCCGGTGTCCGACGAGGTGCTGCGGCGGATGCTGGACAACGCCCGGTTCGCGCCCAACGGCGGCAACCGGCAGGGCTGGCGGGTGCTGGTGCTCAAGGACCCGGCTGCGCGCCTGAAGATCCGCGAGCTCTACCAGTTGGGCTGGCGTGAGTACGTGGCCCACGTTCGGGAGGGCCTTGTTCCCTTCGCGGCCAAGGACAACGGCCGCTGGACCGGGCCGGCGGTCGATCTGGCGCAGGCCCGCGAGACCCCGGCGCCGGACGCGTTCGGGGACAACCTGGAACACGTGCCGGCGCTGCTGCTGGTGCTAGCCGAGTTCGGCGCGCTGGCCACCGTGGACAACGGCCTGGACCGGCAGTCGATCGTCGGCGGCGGCTCGATCTATCCGTTCTGCCACAACCTGTTGCTGGCCGCCCGCAACGAGGGGCTTGGCGGGGTGATCACCAGCGTGCTGATCCGCCAGGAGCCGGCGGTCAAGCGGCTGCTGGGCATTCCCGACGGGTTCGGGGTAGCCGCCCTGATCGCGATCGGCCACCCGCGCAAGGTGATCACCAAGCTGCGCCGGGCCGCGGTCGAGGACTTCACCGTCGTCGACCGCTTCGACGGTTCCCCCTTCTAGAGCCCGAAGATCTTCGCCGCGTTGTGGTCCAGGATGGCGGCCGCCTGCTCGGGGCGCACGGTCCGGCCGATGTAGTCGATCGCCGCCTGGTACTCGGCCTCGGCCTGGTACGGGAAGTCGGTGCCCAGCACCAGCCGTTCCGCGCCGAAGGTGTCGACGGCGGCCCGCAGCGCCGGGGCGTGGTCGTGCCCGACGGTGTCGAACCACATCCGCTGGGCGGCCACGCTGGGCAGCTCGGGCGCGCTCGGGACCTCCCACGGGATCTGGTGGTCGGCGCGGTTGAGCACCATCGGCAGCGCGCCGCCCAGGTGTGAGGCGATGATCTTCATGTCCGGGTGGCGGCTGGGGATGCCGGCCGCGATCAGGTGCGTGATCGCCACCGTGTCCTCGATGGGGGCGCCGATCGACCAGGTCAGGTTGTGGCCGGCGATCAGCTCCGACTCGGCCCCGGCCCCGGCCGGGTGCACGTACAGCACGCTGCCGCGTCGGTTGAGCTCCTCGTACACCGGCTCGAACGCGGGGTCGTCGAGGCCGCGCCCGAGCACGGAGGTGGTGACGGCCGCGCCGACCATGCCCAGGTCGTCCAGGGCCCGGGTGAGCTCCTTGACCGAGGCGTCGATGTGCGGCAGCGGCAGCGCGGCGAAGGCCCGGAACCGGTCGGGATACCTGGCCACGATCTCGGCGTACTCGTCGTTGGCGAACCGGGCCGCGGCGACGGCGGCGGCCTCGTCGGGCACATGCGGCGAGACCGGGGTGACCGACAGGATCTGGAGATCGACCCCCGCCGCGTCCATCTGGGCGAAGCGGGCGGCCAGCTCCTCCTCGGCCGAACCGGCCCCCATCCCCCGCTGGGCCTGGGTCGGCACGCCGATCGCGGCCAGTCGAGCCAGGTAGTCCTCGCTCCACAGGTGCGCGTGCACGTCGATGCGCATGATGTCCTCCTGAACTGGACGGTACAGTTCATTTACCAGGAAGACTGTACGCTCCGAACCAGGGCTGTCAAACAACGGGGGGCGCAGGTGACGACTGCTCGGGTGGAGACCGTCGTGGACACGGTGTTCGGCCACCAGCTGGCCGATCCCTACCGGTGGCTGGAGAACGATCCTGAGCTGCGGGAGTGGGCGCTGCCGCAGGGACGGGCGGCCGAGGCGCACCTGACCGGCCTGCCGCTGCGGGCCGGCCTGCTGGCCCGGCTGGACGAGGTCACCAGGGACGGCGTCGAGATCACCGGCTTCGCCATGGCCGGGGACCGCGTCTTCTTCCTGCGGCAGGACGCCGACGTGCCGGTGCTGCTGGTCCGCGAGGGCGACCAGGAGCGAACGGTGCTCGACCCGAGCGCGATCGAGGGCGACGAGCACAGCAGCATCGACTGGTACGAGCCGAGCCCCGACGGCCGCCTCGTGGCCTGCGGCATCTCGCGGGGCGGCAGCGAGATGGGCGTGGTGCACGTGCTGGACGTGGCCACCGGCGAGCTCACGCCGACCCGGCTGGAGCGGTCCTCGCACGGCTTTCCGAGCTGGCTGCCGGACGGCTCCGGCTTCTTCTGCCACCGCTACCCGAACCCCGACCCGGCCCTGCCGGCCGACCGTCGCCGCGAGGACAGCGCCACCTGGCTGCACCGGATCGGCCAGGACGAACCCGTCCTCGCGCTGCGTCGCGGCCACAACCTCACGCTGCCGATGGACCCGATCGACCGGCCGTACATGCTGCTGCCCGAGAGTGGCGAGCTGATGTTCGCGCTCATCTCGCACGAGGCCGCCGGCCAGTCGATCACCGAGGAGATGTCCAGGTTCAGCCTGTACGCCGCGCCCCGCTCCGGCCTGGCCGACCTGGCGACGTGCCAGTGGCGCAAGGTCATCGACCCGTCCGACGGCGTCGTCGCCCACACCGTGCACGGCGACACCCTCTACGTCGTCACGCACAAGGACGCCCCGCGCCACCAAGTGCAGGCTTGGTCGCTCACCGACGGCACGCGCCGCACGGTGGTGCCCGAGAGCGACCGGGTGGTGATGGGCGCCAAGGTCGTCGGGGATCACCTGCTGGTGCGCGACATCGATGCCGGCACCGCCCGTATGCGCCGAATCCCGTTGGCCGGCGGCGAGATCGAGGAGGTGCCATTGCCGGTTGGCGGCACCGTGCTGCAATGGTCGGCCCATCCGGACGGCAAGTCGGCCCTGATCGTGTTCAGCTCCTGGACGCAGTCCCCGACCGCGTACCGCTACGACGGCGAGCTGAGTGACACCGGTTGGATCGCACCGTCCTGCGTGGACTTCGGCGACATCGAGATCACCCAGCTGCGGGCGCCGGCCCGCGACGGCGCGCTGATCCCGCTGACCGTGTTGCACCGCAAGGGACTTCCGCTCGACGGTGGCAATCCCACCCTGATGACCGGCTACGGCTCGTACGGCTTCCTGCTGCGACGGTCGTTCAACCCCCGGCTGCTGCCGTGGCTGGAGCGCGGCGGCGTGTACGCGCTGGCCGGCCTGCGCGGCGGCGGGGAGTACGGCCGCGAGTGGCATGAGGCCGGATTGTTGCTGAACAAGGAAAACACCATCACCGACTTCATCGACTGCGCCGCGCACCTGGTCGCCGCCGGCTACACGCGGCCGGAGCGGCTGGCCGGCGACGGCACCAGCGCCGGCGGCATCCCCAGCGGTGGCGCGCTGGTGCGGCGGCCGGACCTGTTCGCGGCGATGATCATGCAGGTGGGCGTGTTCAACACGACCCGCATGGAGTTCAGCGAGAACGGCCCGGTCAACGCGCCCGAGTTCGGCAGCCAGACCACCGAGGACGGCCTGCGCGCGCTGCTCATCACCGACAGCTACCTGCGGGTGGTCGACGGCGTCGACTATCCGGCGGCGCTGATCACCGTCGGCCTCAACGACCCGCGAGTGGCGGCCTGGGAGCCGGCCAAGATGGCTGCGCGCCTCCAGGCGGCCACCGCCTCCGGCCGTCCCGTGCTGTTGCGCGTGGAGGAGCACGGCGGCCACGGCATCGGATCGACCCGAGAGCAGCGCAACGCCCTCATGGCCGACATCTTCGCCTTCGTGGCGTCCCGGACCGGGCTAGTGGGCGGCTAGAAAGGCGTGCTGGGCCGCCACTTCGCGGGTCGCGACGGTGATGGGGAATGCGGTGAAGCCGTGCACGGCCTCGGCGACCACCTCCAGCTCGCACGGACTGCCGGCGGCCCGCCACCGGGCGGACATGAACAGGCTGTCGTCGAGCAGCGGATCCCTTGCGCCGACGACGAACCGGGCCGGCGGCAGGTCCCGCAGGTCGGCGTACAGCGGGGAGATGTCGGGGGCGTGCAGCTCCGCCTCCGACAGCCCCGGGTATGCCTGCGCCCGGAACCACCGCTCGGCCGGCGTCCCGGTCACCAGGTGCTGCTCGCCGAAGGCCCGCGAGCTGGGCGTCAACGCCATGTCGTACACGCCGTAGGCCAGGTACGCGGCCCGGAAAGCCTTGTGCTGCCCCGATTCCCGTAGCCTCAGCAGCACCTGCACGGCCAGTTCCGCGCCGGCGGACTCGCCGCCGATCAGCAGCCGGTCGGCGCCGAACTCCTTGGCCGACTGGGAGACCAGCCACCGCGCCGCGTCCTCGCAGTCGTGCACGGCGGCGGGATGCGGATGCTCCGGGGCCAGGCGGTACTCGACCGACACCACGGCCAGCGATGTCTCCCGGGCCAGCGCCCACAGCCGCACGTCCTGGTTGCGGGCCGAGCCGAGCACCCGGCCGCCGGGATGCATGTGCAGGTAGACGCCCCGGACGTCGTCCGGCGTGAAGACACGGACGCCAACCGCGCCGTCACGACCGGGCACGGTCCGGTCCACACCCTCGGGCAGGATCGTCGGCGGCGGGAACAAGCCGAAGCCGGACCGCAGCCGGCCGATGTCCGTCACCTCGTACACCGGCGGCACCGAGGCCATCTTCTCGGCCAGGCCCTTGTTGAAGGCGATGGTCTCCTCGGCGACGTCCACGCCGGTGGTCACGATCGACATCCGCCGAGTATCGCAGCCGGGTAGGGTGCGCCAAACCCGTTTGACGAGGGGGAACACCGTGACCCGTGTGGACTTCTACTTCGACCCGGCCTGCCCGTTCGCCTGGATCACCTCGCGCTGGATCCTGGAGGTCGAGCAGCACCGCGACATCGACTTGCACTTCCGGGTGATGAGCCTGTCCGTGCTCAACGAGCACCGCGAGATCGACGCCTGGTACCGCGAGTTCTGCGACCGGGCCTGGGGTCCCGTGCGGGTCTGTATCGCCGCCGCCCAACTGCGTGGCGACGACGTGCTGCGCGAGCTCTACACGGCCCTGGGCACCCGGATCCACAACGGCGGCAACAAGGACTACGACGCCGTGATCGCCGAGGCGCTGGCCGAGGTCGGGCTGCCGGCCGAGCTGGCCGCCGCCGCGGCCAGCACCGAGTACGACGAGGAGCTGCGCAAGAGCCACCACCGCGGCATGGACCCGGTCGGCGACGAGGTCGGCACCCCGACCATCCACATCGACGACGTCGCCTACTTCGGCCCGGTGCTGGCCTCCATCCCGCGCGGGGAACGCGCCGCGGAGCTGTTCGACGCGGCCAGGGTGCTGGCCGGTTTTCCGCACTTCTTCGAGCTCAAGCGCAGCCGCGACGCCGAGCTCGACTTCAGCTGAGCTGGGTAAACTCCCGGTTCGTGAGCGAGCCCACCCGGCAGCGGACGCTGTGGCAGCGCGGCATCGCCGCCCCGATCCGGGCCTTCCTGCGGACCGAGTCGGCCAGCGCCGGGGTGCTCGTGGCGGCGATCGTGGCCGCCCTGCTGTGGTCCAACGTGGACACCGGGTCCTACGAGGCGCTGTGGCGCACCGACCTGTCGGTGCGCCTCGGCGGCCTTGAGGTCGCCGCCGACCTGCGGGAATGGGTGAACAGCGGGCTGATGACGCTGTTCTTCCTGGTCGTCGGCCTGGAGGCGCGGCGCGAGTTCGACCTGGGCGACTTCCGGGACCGGCGGCGGTTCCTGCTGCCGTTCACCGCCGGCCTGGTCGGGCTGGTGCTGCCGGCGTTGATCTACACGGCGGTCAACCTCGGCGGCCCCGGCGCGCACGGCTGGGGCGTGGCCATGTCCACCGACACGGCGCTGGCCCTGGGGCTGCTCACGCTGCTCGGCCGGGGCGTGCCGGACCGGGTGCGGGTGTTCCTGCTCACGGTTTTTGTCGTCGACGACCTGGTGTCGCTGCTGGTGATCGCCATCGCCTACAGCTCGCAGATCCGGGTGCTGCCACTGGTCGTCGCGGTGCTGGTGTTCACGGTGCTGATCGTGCTGCGGGTGGTGGGCGTGCGCAGCGGCGTCGTGCTCACCGTGCTGGGTTTCGTGTCGTGGCTGGCGTTGCTGGACAGCGGCGTCGACCCGGTGGTCGTCGGGCTCGGCGTCGGCCTGGCCACCTCGGCGTACACCCCGGCCCGGGACGACCTGGAGCGCGCCACCGGCCTGTTCCGGCTGTTCCGTGAGCAGCCGACCGCGCAGCTGGCCCGGGAGGCGACGGTCGGGCTCAACCGCAGCCTGTCCCCGAACTCCCGGTTGCAGAACATGTTCCACCCGTGGACCAGCTACGTGATCGTGCCGCTGTTCGGCCTGGCCAACGCCGGCGTGGCCATCGACGGCGGCTTCCTGGCCCGCGCCTACACCTCGCCGGTGACGCTGGGCATCGTGCTCGGCTACGTCGTCGGCAAGCCGGTGGCCGTGTTCGGCTCCACCTGGCTGATCACCCGGCTCAGCCGCGGCCGGATCCGGCCGCCGGTCGGCTGGCTCGCCGTCGCCGGCAGCGGCACCATCGCCGGCATCGGGTTCACGGTGTCGCTGCTGATCGCCACCCTGGCCTTCGAGGGGCCGCAGCTGGACCAGGCCAAGGTCGGCGTGCTGACCGCGGTGCTGCTGTCCTCGGCGGTGACGTGGGCGGTGTACCGGACGACCCGGTTCATGTCGCCCAAGAAGAAGGCCCTGGCCCTGCTCGGGACCTCCGAGCAGCTGATCGACCTGATCGACGAGGTCGACCCCGAGCGCGACCACATCCGCGGGCCGGCCGGCGCCTCGGTCACCGTCGTCGAGTACGGGGATTTCCAGTGCCCCTACTGCGGTCTGGCCGAGCCGGCGGTGCGGGACCTGCTGGCCGACACCGATCTCCGTTACGTGTGGCGGCATCTGCCGCTGACCGACGTGCACCCCCAGGCCCAGATCGCCGCCGAGGCCGCCGAGGCGGCGGCGGCCCAGGGGGCGTTCTGGGCCATGCACGATCTGTTGATGCGGCGCCAGGAGAACCTGCGCATCATCGACCTGCTCTCGTACGCCGAGGAGCTCGGGCTGGACCGCGAGCGCTTCCACGACGACCTCAAACGGCACCAGTTCGAGGCCCGCATCGCGCAGGACGTCCAGTCGGCCGACCTGTCCGGCGTCTCCGGCACGCCCACGTTCTTCATCAACGGGCAGCGCCACTACGGCTCGTTCGACATCGAAACCCTGTCCGCAGCGGTGAAAACCGCCCGGGCGCGGGCGGTCATCGACCGGCACCGCAATCCGGTGGCCTAGTTTTCGGGGATTGTCAGACCCCGCCCCTAGCATCGGCGACATGGACATCGACTACGCCGCGCCGGGTGTGTTCACCGCCGTGTCCCCGGCGCAGGTCCCGCTGACCACGGGCCTGCCCGAGGACCCGGTCGGCATCTGCGCGGCGGTGACGCCCCTGTTCGTCCAGCCCACCGACGCCGCGGCGGCCGGTGTGCCGGAGCAACGGTGGGGGGAGCGCAACATCCGCCCGGCCAGCGGGCTGATCGATGCCCTGATCGCGATCGACCCGGCGCCCCTGCACGTGCCGAGGCCGCCGGACCGGCGGGTGGTCGGAACCTGTCGGCACTGGGCGACCCTGGCCACGGCGCTGCTGCGGCAGCGGGGGATCGCGGCCCGGGCCCGGTGCGGCTTCGGCACGTATTTCGTCGCCGGCAAGAACGTCGACCACTGGGTCGTCGAGTACCGGGAGGGCGCCCGGTGGCGGCGGGTCGACGTGGAGCATCTGGGCCGCACGTTCGTGCCGCGGCCCGACGACCTGGCCCCCGGCGAGTTCTTGACCGGTGGCGAGGCCTGGCAGTGGTACCGGACCGGCGAGGTCGACGGCGCCCTGTTCGGCGTGTACGGCGTCGACTTCGCCTGGGGCGTGGGGGAAATCCGCGCCAACCTGATCCGGGACCTCGCATCCGTGCTGAAGGTCGAGACCCTCCCCTGGGACGAATGGGGGCGTATGGACGAGTCGTTCAAGGGCGCCACCGGCGAGGACTTCGACCAGCTCATGGACCGGATCGCCGAGGCCTGCGGGCGCGACGACCCTGCCGCCGTTCGGGCGGTCTACACCGCCGAGGACCTGGCCGTCCCCGAGGCGGTGATGCGATAAACCCTTAGGGGACAACTCAATCCGTGGGTGGACGTGCCCCGGGCTCACGGGTCGGCAGACTCGGTCGGGTGAGAAAACTCTTAGCCACCATGACAATCGCCGCCGGCCTGGTCGCGCTGGCGCCGGGTGTCGCCCTGGCCGCGCCGGCTCCCGACCCGATCCAGCAGCTGGCCGACACCGCGGTGCGCAACGGCGTCGCCGGTGTGCTGGTCCGCATCACCGACCATGGCCGCGTCCGCACCGTACGGGCCGGGACGGCGGTGGTCGGCACGTCGACGCCGATGCCGGTGGACGGCCGGTTCCGCGTGGGCAGCATCAGCAAGGCCTTCCTGGCCACCGTCGTGCTCCAGCTCGTTGGCGAGGGCGAGGTCGACCTCGACGCCCCCGTCGACCGGTACCTGCCCGGCGTGCTGCCGGACGGCTGTGCTCATGCCGCGCGTTCCGCGCGGGGCTCGGCCCCCGGGTAGCCGGCGCCTCGCCCTTGCTGGATTTAGCCCGCCGCATCCGGCTCGGGCGGGTGGTTGCGTCGGGTGGCGGCGGCCGAAATCCAGCAACCGTGCGAAGCACCGGCGGGGCCTCGCACTCTCCTGTGTCAGCGGCCGTCAGTCGGGATTGCACCGTCACCGGGCACAGTTGGGGCGTCGAGGAGTCTCGCCGCATCTTCCAACCCCTCGGCCTGCACGACACCTTCGCGCCCGGCGACTACCCCTGGCTCGGCGGCGGTCCGCACGCGCACAGCTACCTGGTCGTCGACGGCCGTCCCGTCGACGTCACCGAGCTCAACTCCACCATCGCCGGCGCCTCCGGGGCCCTCGTCTCCACCCCCGCCGACCTCGACACGTTCATCACCGCCCTGTTCGACGGCCGCCTGCTCAAGCCCGCCCAGCTGACCGAGATGACCCATGCCCTGCCGTTCACCAACAACTACGGCCTCGGGCTCAACGCCACCACCACCTCCTGCGGCCTCACCAACTGGGGCCACGGCGGCTACATCCAGGGTTTCACCGCCGACCTCACCAGCACCCTCGACGGCGCCCACCGCCTCGAGATCTACGCAACGCCCCTGAACTACAACGCCACCGCCGCCACCGCCCTGCAATCCCTCACCAACAAGGCCTACTGCCCCTGACCCCCGCGCTCAGCAACAGACCGAATGCAAGCCCGGGGCAGCCCACCCCGGCCACCCCCACCCATCCGCTTTTGCCACATGTGGACCACATTCGACTCACAAAGTCGAATGTGGTCCACATGTGGCGGAAAGTCGGGATTGGGTGGCGACGTGGGTGGGGGTGGGGCGGTCAGCGGCGGACGCGGTAGGTGAGGTGGGTGACGCCCTGGCCCTCCACCACCGTCGGGCCGTCCAGCTGGACCGGGCCGGTGGCCAGCTCGCCGAAGAACGGGATGCCCTTGCCCAGCAGGACCGGCACCAGGTCGACCTGCACGGCGTCGAGCAGGCCGGCGTCGAGGCACTGGCGGACGATCGTCGGGCTGGCCACCGCCACATCCTTGCCGCCGGCCGCCGCCTTGGCCTGGGCGACGGCGCTCTCGATGCCGTCCGTGACGAAGGTGAACGGGGCCTCGGGGTGGGGCCACTCGGACGGCACGGAGTGGGTCACGATGAACACCGGCACGCCCATCGGGTGCATGCCGTTCCAGCCGCTGGTCAGGTCGAACAGCCGCCGGCCGCCGATCAGCGCGCCGATGGTCGCCAGCCCGTGCCGCAGCACCCCGGCGCTGGCCTCGGAGGTGCGGAAGGTGGCCCACTCGACCGCGGTCGGCACGGCCACGTCACCGCTGCCGTACCAGCCGAAGACCTGCTCGATGCCGTCGTTCGGGTCGGCGACGAAGCCGTCGAGCGACATGGACATGTTGGCGATGACCTGGGACATCTCGTGCTCCTTGGGTTCGTGTTCCGTTGCTGGTCAAAGCTTCGCCGCACCGGGTGGCCGATAGATCTGCCACGTGGCCGAGATGCCGGGCCGAGGTGGCTGACTCGGTGGCCCGGGGTGGGGGCTCTTGCGGTGGTCGACGGCGGTGGTGGTGGCCGGCGCGACGGGCCGGTGTGAGCGATCGCGGTGGCGGGGGCGGCGGCGCCTGGCAGGATGCCCAGGCATGTCCGTGACGCACCTGGCCGCCGGTCTCGACCCGCTGGGCGCGGCCGGGCCGAACGATCCAACGAGACAGTCGCGGCAGCGCCTGGACGGGCTGCTGGACGCCACGAAGGCCGCCTTCGTTTCGGTCGAGGAGGCGGTCGCGGCGGCGGAGAACCTGCGGCGGGCCTTCGCCGACGACCCACACGCCAAGCGTTTGCGGATCGCCCTGCACACCGGGGAGGACAGCGAGCCGACGGCCCGCCGAGCGCGGCATCTGTGCGAGATCGCCAACGGCGGCCAGACGCTGCTGTCGGCCACCACGGCCGCCGAGCTGCCCGTGCCGCCGCACGACCTGGGCGTGCACCGCCTGCGGGACCTCATGTCCCCGATCCGCCTGTACGCCATCGGCGACGACCGGCCGCCGCGGTCGCTGGACCGGGTGCCGAACAACCTGCCGGTGCAGTTCACCACCTTCGTCGGCCGGCACGCCGAGCTCGCGGCGCTGCGCACCCTCCTGCTGGGCGAGCGGCTGGTCACCCTGGCCGGCCCCGGCGGCAGCGGCAAGACCCGCCTCGCCGCGCAGCTCGCCGCCAACCACTCCGAGTACTGGCCGCAGGGCGCGTGGTGGGTCGAACTGGCCGAGATCACCGACCCCGCGCTGGTCGTGCACGCGGTGACGGAGACAGTCGGCGCGCTGGTCAACGTCGCGCCGGAGGCCGCGAGGGCGCTGGTCAACGCGGGGTCGGAGGGTGCCGGGGCGGTGGTGGGCCGGGATCGGCAAACGCCGGTGGGGGCGGGCGCTCAGCCGCAGGCCGGCCGGCTGCTGTCCGGCTCGGGACAGTTGGCGCCGCAGTTGCGGGGGAGTCGGCTGCTGCTGTGCCTGGACAACTGCGAGCAGGTGCTGGGCGGGGTGGCGGACCTGGCGGGGGAGCTGCTGCGCACGTGCCCGGAGGTGACGGTGCTGGTGACCAGCCGCGAGCCGCTGGGCCTGCCGGGCGAGGTGGTGTGGCGGGTGCCGCCGATTGTCACCGACGAGGCACTGGCTCTGTTCGTGGAGCGGGCGCGGCAGGTGGTGCCGGGGTTCGAGCTGGACGACGCCGGCCGCGAGGCGGTGACCTCGATGTGCGAGCGCCTGGACGGCATGCCGCTGGCCCTGGAGTTGGCGGCGGCCTGGCTGCGGACCCTCACCCCGCAGCAGATCGAAGCGGGCCTCGACGACCGGTTTTCCCTGCTCACGCGGGGTCCACGCGGCGTGTCCGTCCGACAGCAAACGCTTGCGGCCTCGGTGCGGTGGAGCCATGACCTGCTCGACGACACCGAGCGGACGGTCTTCCGCCGCCTCGCGGTGTTCCACGGCGGCTTCACGCTCCCCGCCGCCCGCGCCGTCTGCGACGGGGATGTCCTGGGCCCGCTGGCCGCCCTGGTGGACAAGTCCCTCGTCGTCGCGGAGGACGGCCGCTACCGACTCCTGGAGACCATCCGCGACTACGCCGCCGCCCGCCTCCGCGAGGCCGGCGAGGAGCACCAGGCAAGGGACCGGCATCTGGACCACTTCCTGGCCTATGCCGAGGGCCCGGACAACAACCCGCGGCGTGCGGACGGACCGCCGGACAAAGATGTCTGGCGGGTCCGGATGCAGACGGAGCACGGGAATCTGCGGGCGGCGCTGGAGCACGGCCTGGCGGCGGAGGACCCGGGTAAGGGGCGGCGGCTGGCGGCGGGGTTGGCGTGGTTGTGGCATCTGCACGGCCCGGGGCATGAGGGAATCGACTTCCTGCGTCGGGCGATCGACCGGGCGCCGGAGGACAGTTCGCCGTTGCAGGCCAGGCTGTTCACGGGGATCGCGCTCGTCGCGGATGTGGCGGGTCCGGTGGAGGTGGGCGCGGAAGCGTTGGAGCGGGCGCTGGAACTGGCGGCGGAGGAGCGGGATCGGGGCCTGCCGCTGGTGCTTCAAGCGGTGAGCCGGCTGTTCGCCGATCTGGACGGCGCGTGGCGGCAGGGGATGACGGCGCTGCGCTCGGCCGAGATCTCGGGGGACGAGTTCGTACGCGATGCTTCCCTTGCGCTGCAAGGAATTGTGCTGCACCTGCGGGACGATCACGAGCAGGCGGTGCCGCTGTTGGCCACCGCGTCGGCGGAGCTGTTGCGTCGGGGCGACCGCGGGGTCGCGGCGACGGCGCTGGGGTTCCGGGCGGTCAGTGCCCTGGTGACGGGCGACATCGGCCTGGCGCGCGAGCTGGCCGGGGAAGCGGTCGAGATCGCCGCGCCGCTCGCGGACTTCAACCGGGTCGGCACCACGCGCAGCGTCCTGGCCCTCGTGCACGCCGCCGCCGGCGACACCGAAGCCGGCCTGCGGGTGCTGGAGCCGGTCCTCAAGCTCGTGCACAACGCCGAGATGCCGGTCGTCGTGCCCGGCCTGGCCCCCGCGCTGGGCAGCCTCTACCTCGCCCGCGCCGAGTTCGACGAGGCCGAGCACTGGCTACGCCAAGCCGCCGCGCCGGCTCTGCACGTCACCTGCATCGCCGTGCAATCAATCCCGCCCCTCGCTGCGGCCCTCATCGGCCTGGACCGCCGCGAGGAGGCCGCCGCGCTGCTCGACCGGGCCGTCGCGATGGCCGGCGAGCTCCGCATGCCTCGCGTCCTCGCTGACGCCTACGACCAGCAAGGCCGCCTTCGCAGCGATCTCGACCTGCACCACCGCGCGCTCGCCATCCGGGTCGAGCACGGTCTACGCCTCGGCTGCGTCGACAGCGTCGAGGCCATCGCCGGCCTCACCGGCCTCGACCACACGGCGATGTCCCTGGACGCGGCCATCGAGTACGTCCGCCGCACCCGCGGTCCCCGTTCCCGGCCGAACGCGGGCTGGGCCAGCCTCACGCCGACCGAGCTCGGGGTGGCCAAGCTGGCGGCGGCGGGCCTGAACAATCCCGAGATCGCGGCCGAGCTGTTCATGAGCCGGGGCACGGTGAAGACCCACCTGTCGCACATCTTCGCCAAGCTGGGCATAGGCAATCGCACCGAGCTGGCGACAATGGCGGCGGGCCGGTTCGAGTCGGACGGGCAGTGACGCCTGCCCCCGAGGGGACGTCGTCCTATCCCGAATGGACACGGGTTCGCGCGGTATCCTCCGCGGCCGGTTAGGCTGGCCCGCCCGCGCTCCGATCCGTCCGAGGGAACCGATGACCGAGAAGTCGCCCGAGCGTCTGGTGTTCTTCACCGACGCCGTCGTCGCGATCGCACTGACCCTGCTGATCCTGCCGCTCACCGAGGTGGTGCCGGAGGTGGTGGCCGCGCATGGCGACCCGGTCGAGGCGATCACCGAGAACCAGGCCACGATCTGGAGCTTCCTGCTCAGCTTCGTGGTGATCGGCCGGCAGTGGTTCGCCCACCACCGGCTGTTCGAGCAGGTGCGCGCCTACAACACCCCGCTGGCCGTGACCAACATGCTGTGGCTGCTGACGGTCATCGTGATGCCGTTCGCCACCCAGATGGTCGGCGGCTTCAGCATCAACCTGTTCACCAGCCTGCTCTACATCGGCACGATCCTGGCCAACAGCGCCTGCGTGTCGGTGATGACGCTGATCGTGCGGGCCGACCCCGCGCTGCTGCGGGACAACGCGGAGATCGACCGCCGCTGGCTGTTCAACACCTTCGGCACCACGCTCGCGCTGGTCGTCGCCTTCGTGCTGGTCGTGATCGTGCCCGCGACCAACTACTACAGCCTGCTGCTGTTGCTGGTGCCGCCGCTGGTGGCCCGCCTGGTGTACGCCGGCGCCCCGCCGAAGTCGGCCCAACTGTCCGAATAGGACTCAGTCGCGGGCGCGGCCGGTGGTGGCGCGGGCCAGCAGGGTGGCCTCCAGGGTGACCGGGGCCGGGTCGGTGTCGGGGTCGTCGTTCTGGGCCAGCAGGAGCTCGGCGACAGCGGCGGAGCCCAGGTCGGCCAGGGGAGCGGCCAGGGTGGTGAGGGCGGGGGTGGAGTAGGCGGCCATCTTGGTGCCGCCCCAGCCGGTGACGCTGGTCTGCTCGGGGATGCGCACGCCGAGCTGGAGCAGGCGGGCGACCACGCCCATGGCCATCTGGTCGTTGAAGCACAGCACGGCGGTCGGCAACGGCTGGCGGACCATCGCGTCGGCGGCCTCGCTGCCGGACTCGAAGGTGGCCGGGCCCATGGGCATCACGGTGAGCTCGATGCCGGCGGCGGAGCCGGCCTTGCGCAGGGCGGACAGCCGCTCGTGGGCGACCCGGGAGTTCTCGGGCCCGGGGTGGTAGGTGGCGGCGGTGTGCCCGAGGTTGACCAGGTACTGGGTGAGCAGCGACATGGCGTGAGTTGCGTCGACGAGCACGCTGCGGTGCCCGGGCACGTGCCGGTTGACGAAGACGAGCGGCCGGAGCGAGTCGACTGAGGCGATCTGCTCGTCGGACAGCAGTGAGGAGAACAGGATCAGCCCGTCCACGTCCTTGGCCAGGGCGTGCACGAGTTTCTCCTCGTCAGCGGCGCTGTCGTCGCTGTCGGCCAGCAGCGCGGCCAGCCCGTGCTCCCGGGCGCCGTGCTGGGCGGCCTTGATCATCTCGGGGAACAGCGGATTGGCCAGGTTGGGCACGACCAGCCCGATGTTGGCGGTCCGGCCGGTGGTCAGCGAGGCCGCGTTCCGGTTGGGGGAGTAGTTCAGCTGCTCGGCGGCGGCGTGCACCTTCAGCCGGGTCTCGTCGCGGAACAGCTCGGGTCGGGTGAACACCCTGGACACCGTGGAGACCGACACGCCCGCCGCCCGTGCG
Source organism: Kutzneria sp. NPDC052558 (assembly GCF_044547355.1). NCBI lineage: Bacteria > Bacillati > Actinomycetota > Actinomycetes > Pseudonocardiales > Pseudonocardiaceae > Kutzneria > Kutzneria sp. NPDC052558. The sequence continues at coordinate 576,969 of NZ_JBIUAG010000002.1, read as the reverse complement.
ACGTCGCGAATCGTTGCTCGCGGCATTGCTTCCTCTCGCCCTGTGGCCACCCCCTCACACCCAGTTTAGGACAGCCGGCGGCCGTGCGCCGCATCCTTGACAAGGCCGGCTCCACGGCACATTCTTAACCGTCCGTTCGGTCGGTTAACCATGGAGTCGACGATGACCGCAGGATGGGGCGCGGCGCCGGCCGCCGAGGAGCTGACGGCCGCCGAGCGGCTGTCCGTCGACGAGCTGCGGGCGCTCCAGCTCGAGCGTCTACAGTGGACACTCAGGCACGCCTACGAGAACGTGCCCTTCTACCGCAAGAAGTTCGACGAGGCCGGGGTGCGGCCGCAGGACTGCCGGGAGCTGGCCGATTTGGCTGACTTCCCGGTCACGACCAAGCACGACCTGCGCGACAACTACCCGTTCGGCATGTTCGCGGTGCCGCAGGAGCAGGTCCGGCGCATCCACGCCTCCAGCGGCACCACCGGCAAGCCGACGGTGGTCGGCTACACGGCCGAGGACATCGACACCTGGGCCACGGTGATGGCCCGCTCGATCTTCGCCGCCGGCGGCCGCCCCGGCCACAAGGTGCACGTGGCCTACGGCTACGGCCTGTTCACCGGCGGCCTCGGCGCGCACTACGGCGTGGAGAAGCTGGGCTGCACGGCCATTCCCGCCTCCGGCGGCATGACCGCGCGCCAGGTGCAGATCATCACCGACTTCCGGCCCGAGATCATCATGGTCACGCCGACGTACATGCTGACCCTGCTCGACGAGTTCGAGCGGCAGGGCATCGACCCGGCCAGCAGCTCGCTGCGGGTCGGCATCTTCGGCGCCGAGCCGTGGACCGAGAAGATGCGGACCGAGATCGAGCAACGGGCCGGCCTGCACGCGGTGGACATCTACGGCCTGTCCGAGGTGATGGGCCCGGGCGTGGCCCAGGAGTGCGTGGAGACCAAGGACGGCCTGCACATCTGGGAGGACCACTTCCTGCCCGAGGTGATCGACCCCGTCTACGGCGCCGTGCTGCCCGACGGCGAGACCGGCGAGCTGCTGTTCACCTCGCTGACCAAGCAGGCCCTGCCGATCATCCGCTACCGCACCCGGGACCTGACCGCGCTGCGCCCCGGCACGGCCCGGCCGGCGTTCCGGCGCATGGACAAGGTCACCGGCCGCAGCGACGACATGATCATCCTGCGCGGGGTGAACGTGTTCCCCACCCAGATCGAGGAGATCGTGCTCGGCACCGAGGGCCTGTCCCCGCACTTCCAGCTGCGGCTGAGCCGCCGTGAGCGGATGGACCACCTGACCGTGGTCGTGGAGGCCCGCCCGGACGCCGCCGCCGAGCTGCGGGTCACCGCGGCCGCCGAGATCGTCGGCCGGGTCAAGGACGGCGTCGGCGTGACGGTCGGGGTCGAGATCGTGGACCCGGAGACGCTGGAGCGCTCGGTCGGCAAGCTCAAGCGGGTCATCGACGAGCGCCCCAAGGACTGACGCCGTCCCTCCACCCCAAGATCAAGGGACCGATCCTCTCGTTCAACGCCAGGAAGGGCCCCTTCATGACGTTCGGTCAGCGGCCGGTGCGGTCGCCGGGGCGAAACGCGGGGGGCTTCAGGTCGGCCGTGGCGGCATACTACGGCGGTGGACCGAGAATTTGTGCTGGGGGAGTTCGACCGCCAGATCCGCCGCGCGCACGGAGACGTGCTGATCGAGGACGACTGGGCCGGGGTGGTCAGCACCGACCTGGACGAGTCGACGGCGGACGCGGCGATCGCCGAGCACGTCCGGACGTTCACCGAGCTGGGGCTGCCATGGGAGTGGAAGCACTACTCCTACGACAAGCCGGCCGATCTCCAGGATCGCTTGCGCCGGGCCGGTTTTGTCGCCGAGCCGGCCGAGGCGCTGCTGGTGGCGGTGATCGACGAGCTGCCGACCGACGCGCCGCTGCCGGCCGGAACGGAGATCGTCCCGGTGACCGATGTGGCCACCGCCGAGCTGTTCGTCCAGGTGCACAACGAGGTTTTCGACGGCGACTACTCGAAGGTAGCCTGGCGGCTGCTGGCCGACCCCGACAACCAGCTCGGCTTCGTGGTGCTGGCCGACGGGCAGCCGGTGTCGGCGGCGCGGGTGGAGTTCAACCGTGGCACGGAGTTCGCCAGCCTGTGGGGCGGCGGCACGCTGCCGTCCTGGCGCGGACGAGGACTGTTCAAGGCCCTGGTGGCGCACCGGGCACGGCTGGCCGCGGCGCGGGGATTCCGCTACCTCCAGGTCGACGCCTCCGACGACAGCAGCCCGATCCTGCGACGGCTCGGCTTCGTGCAGCTGGCCACCACGACGCCGTTCATCCACGCCTGACGATTTCGCCCACGTCACGCCAGATCTGGCGGGCGGTCGACTCCTGCCAGCCGTCGGGGCCGCCGCTGACGTGCCCGACGACGGAGCCGTCCTCGGTGTTGCGGGCCCGCACGCTCATCCGGGTCTTCATCTGCATGATCGGCCCGGCGGCGTTGACCACGCGGCCGGTCGCCGGCCCGAAGGCCAGGCCGACCGGGCGTTCGGCCGGGATGAGCTCGAAGAAGGTGCGCAGCGTGGTGGCCTCGGCCATGTCGGGGCTGAGGCCACGCAGCTCGATGAGGTCGAACCGGTTGTGCCGCTGGGACTTCAGCAGCACGTCGCGAACCGCGCGGGAGTAGTCGGCGGTGAGGTGGGCCGGCGGCTCGGGGATGGCCACGAAGGTGGGGGCGAAGCAGGGGCCGAGCATTCGTTGCCACTGTGGACGGTCGCGCTTGCGGAACACGGTGGAGAAGATGAGGTCGCCGCTGTCCATGCGCGGCCCCATGGCGCAGGCCAGGGCGGCGAACATGGTGGTGAAGGTGGCGCCACGGTGGTTGCGGGCCAAGCGTTCCAACGAAGCGTAGTCGTCGGCGGACAGCAGTTCGTCCCGGTACTCGAACCCGTTCGCACCGGCGTCCGGGCGCACGCGGGCGAAACGCTTGCCGCCCAGGGAACTCTCCCACCAGGCCCGGGCCGCGTCCACGCCGAGCCGCTCCTGTTCCAGCTCGTGCGCCACGTACTCGCCGAACTGGGCCGACGGCGGCGGCACGGCCGGGCCGCCGAGCTCGGCGGTGTAGAGGGCGGCGAGCTCGGTCAGGGCGGCCCAGACCGTGGGCGGATCGCAGGCAAGGTGGTGCAGGTGCAGGGAAAGCATGTTCCCGGCCACGGTGAGGACCAGCGGCGACGGGGCGTCGGCCGGCACCGGGAAGTGCAGGGCGACCTCATCGACCTGCTCGATGACACCGTCGACCTGAGGGGAGACCACCTGGGCGTCCTCGGTGAACCGGGTGCGCAGCAGCTCGTGCCGGCCCAGCAGCTCGTCCAGGGCCCGTTGCAGCACAACGAGATCCAGCGGCAGGTCGAGCTCGACGACCGCGTTGATGGTGAAGTGCGGATCGGTGAACACCCCCGGCCGCACCTGCTCGTCGGTCATGCACTGGCGCTGCCAGATGGACAGCGGCCAGGTGGTCTGCACGGTCGTCATCGGCGGGCCAACTCCTCGGCGTAGTTGGGAACCTCGGCCTTCAGCAGCGCCTCGTGCAAGGGCCGCAACAACTCCGGGTCGAAGCCGGACTCGCGCCAGGTGTCGAACGGGATGCCGAAACCCAGCGCGCACCACAGGTCGGCGTTGCGTTGTTCATGCGCGCCAAAGGGTTCGAGCAACACGGCCGGGGTGGCCGACCAGAGCGAGTCCAGCAGGGTGCCGCCGCCCGGCTTGCTGACCGTGGCCATCGCGGCCCGGGTCAGGTCGAACGAGCCGTGGTGGCCGACGCCGCGGGCGAACGGGGCGCCGACTTCGCCGAACGGCGGATATCCGTTGTCCAGCCAGGGATGCCACTCCGGGTCGACCATGAAGTAGCGCACGCCCTCGGCCGTCACGTCCCGGCCCTCGTAGGCGATGACGTCCAGCCGCAGCCCGTGTTCCAGCAGCTCGCCGACCCGCTCGCGGTAGGTGCCCATGCCCCAGCCGCCGCCGTGCAGGAACACCCGCTGCTCGCGATCGGCCCACGGCACCGGCGGTTCGCCGCTGACCGGGATGCTGCACGGGATCGTGCCGGCCTCGGCGTCGGCCAGCCGCACGTGGCGAACGCTGAGATCCGTGACTGTCTTGGTGAAGGACGGCGACTCCACGGAATCCACGTGGCACACGTCGATCTCGCAGTCGTAGCCGGCGAGAATGGGCAGCCAGAAGCCGGAGAACACCACGACCCGGTCGACGCCGCGGGCCCGCCAGTCGGCGAACAGCGCCTCCACCGCGGCCGGGTCCACCGAGTCGGCCGGTGAGCCGGCTACCCGCTGCCCGGCCAGCGCGACGCGGAAGTTCCGGTGGAAGGCGAACTTCATGGTGGCCGTGGTGGCCAGCTTGCTGGCCGGCAGCAGGCGTTCCAGCACGCTCACGCCGACCGGCACACCCCGTTCCCGCAGCCGGTCGGCCAGCAGCAGGCCGGGCACGTGCACGCCAAGCGCCACGCCGGAGGTCAGGATCTCGATCACTGCAACACCCCCAGCGCCTTGCGCAGGCACAACGAGGTGATCTTGACCAGGCCCTCCCGGTCGGGCCCCGAGTAGCCGCGCGGATCGCCCTCGATGAGCATGATCAGGTACAGGTAGCTCTGGTACAGCGCGATCCGCCGCCGCGCCGAGTCGTCGAACTCGATGCCGCCGTAACCCTCCAGGAACGCGGCGTCGTCGGCGATGTCGCCGAACAGGGCCAGCGACACCATCTCGGCCAGCGGGTCGCCCCAGAAGGCCCGCTCGCCGTCGACGATGCCGGTGATCTGCCCGTCCTGCAACAGGATGTTGCCGGGCCACAGGTCGAAGTGCACCAGCGACGGCGTGCTGACGTCGTCGAGCACGTAGGCGTTCGCGCCGATCAGCTGGCGGATCTGGGTCACCGAGCGCGGCAGCGGCGTCTCCCAGCGCAGCGCGTCGGCCAGCAGCGCGTCCAGCATGCCGAGGAAGGCCGTGCGCCAGCTGGTCGAGGTTTCCCCTTGCGGGTAGCCGAAAACGTCGCCGGTGATCCGGTGCAGGCCGGCGACCAGACCGCCGAGATCCCGCCGCAGCCGCACGCGGTCGTCGTCGGCGACCGACTCCCGCAGGCCGTACCAGTTGCCGCCGGGCAGCTCGGTCATCAGCAGGAAGTCGGTGTCCAGCACCGATCGTGAGAAGTCGGCGTGCACCACTTCGGGCACCGGCAGCGCGGTCGCCGTGCGGTAGAACAGGGTCTCGGTCCGCATCAGGTCGCGCTCGTAGGACAGGCCGGGCATCGACGGGTCCGGGGCGATCTTCAGCACCAGTCCGGAGCCGTCGGTGAGCTTGAGTCGGTAGGCCGTGTTGTAGCTGGCCTCGCTCAACTGCACCCGGCCGGCCAGCCGGGTCGGCTCGATGCCCGCCGCCGCGAGCACACCGGCCAGTTGCCCGTCGTCGACGTGCCGCTGGTAGCTGTTGATGCTGGTCATGAGGACTCCCTGGCCTGCCGATGGATGGCGGCCATCAGCGTGATGCGGTCGACGGCGTCGGCGAGTTCGCCGCCGCCACCGGTCACAATGGCACGGGCACGGGCCAGCTGGAGGTCGTAGTAGCCCACCGCTGGGAACGCTTCCACGGTCTTGGTCCCGTTGGCCCGCCGGATGACCAGGTTCAGCGGCAGCGTGCCGGCCGCCGGCAGCAGGAAGTTGCGGATGCGCACCGAGGCCTCGGCGAAGACGAACTCGTGGTTGGCCATGTGCTTGTCGCCGACCTCGCAGTGCAGCTCGGCGATCATGTTCGGCCAGGTCAGCGTGGCGTCGAAGGACCGGTCCACGCCGTTGGGCCCGTCGAAGGCGGACCGGCCGGACCCGACGGCCCCGTCGAGCCCGACCGTCGCCTGCACGGCTTGCAGCCAGTAGCTGGCGCTGTCCAGGAAGATCCCGCCGCCCAGCTCCGGCCGCTCCCGGTAGCTGCCCGCCGCCGGCACGCCGAAGCGGATCTCGGTGTGCATCGCGGTCAGCGGCCCGTAGCGGCCGTCGACGATCATCTCCCGGACCGCCGCCGCCCAGGGATGGCCGATCGTCGGCACCGCCTCGATCACCCGCACGCCGACCGCGGCGGCGGAGATCTCCGCGCACTCCGCCGCCGACAGGCACAGCGGCTTCTCCACGATCACGTGCTTGCCGGCCTCGGCGGCGGCGACCACCCACTCCCGGTGTGCGGAGTTGTGCAGCGACACGTAGACGGTGTTGATCCCGGGATCGGCCACCAGCTCGGCGTACGAGCCGTGCACCCGGTCGATCCCGTTGCGCAGCGCGAACTCCTTGGCCCGCACCGGATCGCTCGCCGCCACCGCCCGCACGGTCACGTCGTCGAAGGCGGCGCTGGGCCGCAGCACCGCCTTCTCCGCGATCCCGGTGGCGCCGACCAGCCCGATGTCAAGCGGCATCCACGACTCCCTTCGGCGTCAGCCCGGCGGCGGCCAGCGCGGCCACCACCGCGTCCTGCAACCGGCCGACCTCGGCGGACGGGCACACCAACCCCAAGTACACCCGTCCGCCCGGCGCGGCCAGCCCGCTGCCGCTCAACACCACCACATCCAGCCCTTGCACCGCGCCAATCACGTCCTCGACGCCCTGGCCGTCGGGCACGCGCAGCTCCAGCTGCCACAGCCGGAACCCGGGCAGCCGCTGCTCCAGCCGCAGCGACAGCAGGCCCAGCGACCGGCGGGCGTTGATCTCCAGGATCGGCACGACGGTCCCGTCGGCCAGCACCATGGAATCCACGCCCACCGGGCCCCAGTAGCCGGCCGCCGACACCGCCTTGGCCACCGAGCCCAGCACCTCGACGTAGCCGCTGCGCTCGACCAGGCCCAGCAGTTCGGCCGAGGCCGGCGCGGAGCCGATGTGGCGGAAACCCCGGTTGTTCATGCCCTGCACGCCCAGGAACTCCCAGCGGCCGTCCCGGAACACCTCCAGGTGCCCGGAGAAGTCCAGCCGCTTGTCCATCTTGGGCTGCACCACCAGCTCGATTCGCTTGTCCTGCTTGGCCAGCGTGCGGGTGACGGCCCGCAGGACGCCGGGCGTGGCGACCTCCAGCATCGACCGCCCGGACACGCCGAACGGGTCCTTGACCACCACGGTCCCGTCCACCGCGGCGGTCAGCTCCTCGACCGACCGGACCACCGTTGCGGTGCCGGGCAGGCCCAGGGCCACGGCCAGTTCGTTGGACCATGTCTTGGAGTTCACCGCCACGACCGCGTCGAGAGCTGGCACACCGTCCGTCCAATCGAGACGGACGGTGTCCGGAAGCACCGCGTACGGGCGGAGTTCGTCGTGGTCGCGCAGCAGAGCCTGGGTCGAGGGGTCGGCCAGGATAGCGCTTTCCACGGTTCCGTCGGCATCGAGGGAGTGCCCCGTGAACGTGATCCCACAGGCGGCCAACCCCTCGGCGACCGCCGGCGCGACCGGACGCCGGGTGACCAGCAGGTCCCCGGGCGCGCAGAAGCCGGCCAGCAACTCGTCCATCGAATCGGCCACCCCCTCGGTGGAGCCGACCGCCGGCAGGGTGGCCAGATCCTCCGGCCGCCACCAGCGTTCCGCGTCGAAGGTCCCCAGGACGACCGCGCTCACGCCGCCGGAGCCAGCTGTCGCACGTAGGAGGCGAACTGTGCCACCGAGCGGAGGTGGTCCAGCTCCAGGTTCTCGTAGTCCAGCTCCAGGTCGAAGGTGTCCTCGATGCCGAGCAGGAAGGAGATCATCTGGAGCGAGTCCAGGCCGTACTCCTCGACCAGATCGGCGTCCCGGCCCACCTCCTCGATGCTCATCCCGTTGGCCAGCACCTCCACCAGGACACCGCGCACCTTGTCCTCGACCTCGTCCATCACGCTCACACCCCGTTCAGGTAAAGGAGAATGCACTTGGAGCAGACCGGCATCATGCCGTTGGCCGAGAGGATGGAGCGGACCTTGCGGAAGGCTTCGCTCTGCCACAGCTCGGTCATCTCGGTGTCGTAGAGGTTGCCGACCACGAACTCGGGGAAGAACTTGCAGGAGCTGACGTTGCCGTCGGCGTGGACCTCCATGCGGTTGGACACCGCCAGGCATTTGGAGCGGTTCTGGGCGGGGCGGGAGGTGCCGCGGATGAAGTCCTCGACCTCGTCGGCTTCCAGTTGCGGCTGGTACCGCACCCGCACGCTCCAGGCGCGGGAGGCCAGGCGGGCCATGGACTCGCGCAGGACCGGGAGTTGTTCCTCGGGGAGTTGGTAGGTGTAGGAGTGCCAGGTGGGTTGTTTGGTGCCGGTGTCGGGTTTGAGCCAGGCGAAGGACTGTTCGTAGACGGCGTCCATCTGGCTGGCGACTTCGGGGCTGATGTACCAGGGGAACTGGAAGTAGACGGTGTTGACGCCGAGTTGTTCGGCCCATTCCATGAACTCGTACATCTTGCCTGCGGTGACGTGGGAGACCATGCAGGACAGGGAGAGCTCGCCGTGGAAGCGGCCTTCGCGTTTGAGGTCGAGCATCATCTGGATGTTGTCCATGGTGCGTGTGAAGGTGCCCTTGCCGCGCAGGGCTTCGTGGTCTTCGCCGAGGCCGTCGAGGCTGACCAGGAGGTTGAGGTTCTCGCCGATGCGGAGCAGGTCGTCGAGTTTGCGTTTGAACAGCAGTCCGTTGGTGCACATGTTGACCGTGCGGGGGTAGCGCTCGAGGAGCTCGGCGACCTGGCCGAACTTGGTGTGCATCAAGGGTTCGCCGCCCCAGAGGAAGAGCTTGGAGCGGGTGGCCGCGGTGGTGCGCAGCACGTTGTCGACGATCTCGATGTCGAGTTCGGTCTTCTGGCGCTGGGGGCTGAAGTCGCGGAAGAAGCCCTGCTCGTTCCACTGGTAGCAGTGGGTGCAGCGCAGGTTGCAGCGGTAGGTGAGCTGGAGGCTGACCTCCTGCGGCACCGGCGCGGCGTAGCCCGGGTCGGCCCGCAGGGCGTGCCGGGCGCGGGAGCGGATCGCCACCGTGTGCTTGATGTCGGCGAATTCCTTGGCGTTGATCCTTCTGGTTGTCAACGGATGCATAGCTTCTTCCCCAATCAGGCCGGAACCAGTTCGGGCTGGGTGAGACCGAGGCTGACGCGGCGAACCGCCAGCACACTGCAACTGGCGAGCAGGCCGCCCGCCGTGAGCACGAGCACCAGCCCGTGCGTGACGCCGAACCAGCTGGTGGCCAGCCCGGCGGCGACGCCGCCGACCAGCGAACCGGCCGGCGTGGCCGAGGAGACCAGCGTGCGGGCGGTGGCGTGCACCGTGCTCTCGTGGCCGGCCGGGGCCAGCGACTGCCGCAGGCCCGTGGTCAGCACGGCCCACACCGGCAGCCACACCGAGGAGAACACGCGGATCGCCACCAGCACCGCGACCGGCGCGAACAGCAGGCACAACGGCAGCGCCACCCAGGAAGCCCCCTCCAGGCCGGACAGCAGCATCATCCGCCGCACGCCGAACCGGGCGGCCAGCCGCGCGGCCAGGAAGGCCCCGGTCAGCCCGCCCAGCGAGCCCGCGGCCAGCAGCAGGCCACCGCCCACACTGGACAGTCCCAGCGCGCGGTAGGCGAACAGCAGCAACACGGTATCCACGATGCCGATGCCGAAACTGCGGATGGCCGAACCCTGCACGATCTGACGCAGCATCGGCGTCCGTCCGACCTGGGTGAGCCCGTCTCGGATCCGCACCAGCACCGGATCGCGCCGCGGCGGCACGGGCGCCGGCTCCAGCGTGCGCACCCGGGACTGGCCGAAGGCCGACAACGCGAACGGCAGCCCGTTGACGGCCAGCGCGGCCAGCGGGCCGACCAGGCCGATCACCGTGCCGGCCAGCGCCGGCCCGATCAGCTTGGACAGGCTGTCGGAGCTCTGCAACCGGGAGTTGGCGGCGAACAGCGAGCGGGACTCGACCAGCGTCGGCAGGTAGGTCTGGCTGGCCACGTCGCCGAACACCGTGGCCACGCCGGCGATCGCGACGGCGACGATCAGGCCGGCCACGCTGATGTGGCCGAGCATCGCCAGCACACCCACGATCACGAAGGCGGCCAGCCGGGTGAGCTCGCCGGCCACCAGCACCGGGCGCTTGCGGACGTGGGCCAGCAGGCCGCCGGCCAGCATGCCGAAGGCGGGGTAGGCCAGCCAGCCGGTGGCCGACAGCACGCCCACCTCGGCGCTGGAGGCGTGCAGGACCAGGATGGCGATGCTGGGTGCGGTGAAGCCGGTGAGGCGGTCCCCCACGAAGCTGGCGGTCTGGCTGAACCAGTACCAGCGGAAGCAGGGTGGCAGCCTGCTCATGCGGTCCCCGAGCGCATGCGTCCACCAATCCGCGCAGCACCGGGAAATGCTGCGACAACGTTGTCAGTGTTCGCGAGACTTTATTGACGGTAAGCGACGGAGAGGATTTCTCAGCCCAGCTCTGCCTCTTCGGGCAGCGATGCGTTCATCTTCGGCCCCCAGTTTCCGCCGGTTTTTGGCGCTGTTCGGAAGCTAGCCCGCCCCCCGCACGGGTTCAAGAGCGTTTCAGTGATGCACACGAACAGAGTAGTAATGCTACTCACAGTGAGCGTCGGGGGTGGTGGTGACCGATTCGCCTCGCGAATGAGGTTGGGCGGTTCGGGGCGTGTCGGGAATCGTTGCCGTCATTTCTCGGCGGCTATTCGGCCCAGCGAATCCGTGAACTATTTTCGGATACTTAGCGTCACTAGTCGGTCACTCGTGCGCCATCTTGTCAGGCTGGACTGATAAACCTACTGTTGCTAGTCGTGGCGGAGCTGACAGACACATCAACCGAGGGCATGTCCCCGGACCTGGTCCGGGCCGGCGCCGACCTGCGGGTCGCCGTCGGCCGGATCGCGCGCCGGTTGCGACAGGCCCACGCGGTGGGCGACGTGACCCTGTCCGAGGTGTCGGTGCTGGCCCGGCTGGACCGGGACGGTCCCGCCACCTCGGGCGCCCTGGCCGAGCTGGAGCGGATCCGGCCCCAGGCGATGGGCGTGACACTGTCCGATCTGGACAGTCGTGGCCTCGTCCGGCGCGAGGCCGACGCCGCCGACGGGCGCAAGCTGCTGACCTCCATCACCGACGCCGGCCGGAACATGCTGTCGCAGCGGCGATCCGCCAGCGCCGAACGGCTCGGCCGGGCCATGGCCGAGGAGTTCACCGCGGCCGAGCGGCGCAAGCTGCTGGCCGTGCTGCCGTTGCTGGACCGGTTGGCGCAGCGGCTGTGACGGCGGTCGAGCACGCCTCCGCGGTCGGCGGGCGCTACAAGTGGATCGCGCTGTCCAACACCACTCTCGGCGTGTTCATCGCCACCGTGGACGGCTCGATCGTGATCATCTCGCTGCCGGCCATCTTCCGCGGCATCGGGCTGGATCCGTTGGCCCCGGGCAACATCAGCTACCTGCTCTGGATGATCATGGGCTACCTGCTGGTGTCGGCGGTGCTGGTGGTGGCGCTGGGGCGGCTCGGCGACATGTTCGGCCGGGTCCGCATGTACAACGCCGGCTTCGCGATCTTCGCCGCCGCTTCGGTCGCGCTGTCGCTGGATCCGTTCCTGGGCGGCGCGGGCGCGCTGTGGTTGATCGGCTGGCGCGTCGTGCAGGCGTTCGGCGGGGCGATGCTGACCGGCAACTCGGCGGCGATCATCACCGACGCCTTCCCGGCCAGCCAGCGCGGAACCGCCTTGGGCGTCAACCAGATCACCGCGCTGGCCGGGCAGTTCATCGGTCTGCTGGCCGGCGGTCTGCTGGCCGTGATCGACTGGCACGCGGTGTTCTGGGTGAGCGTGCCGGTCGGCGTCGGCGGGGCGATCTGGTCCTACCGCAGCCTGCGCGAGATCGGCACGCCCCGGCCGGCCCGCATCGACTGGGTCGGCACGGTGACCTTCACCGCCGGCACCGGGGCGCTGCTGGCCGCGATCACGTACGGAATCCAGCCCTACGGCGGACATTCCACCGGCTGGACCAGTCCGATCGTCCTGGGTGGACTGGGGCTCGGGCTGGCGCTGCTGGCGGTGTTCTGCGTCGCCGAGACGAAGATCGCCGAGCCGATGTTCCGGTTGGGGCTGTTCCGGATCCGGGCCTTCGCCGCCGGCAACATCGCCGCGCTGCTGACCGCCATCGCCCGGGGCGGCATGCAGTTCATGCTGATCATCTGGTTACAGGGGATCTGGCTTCCCCTGCACGGCTACGACTTCGAGGACACGCCGCTGTGGGCCGGCATCTACCTGCTGCCGCTGACGTTCGGATTCCTCATAGCCGGCCCGATTTCCGGCTTCCTGTCCGATCGGTTCGGGGCGCGCCTGTTCGCCACCGGCGGCCTGGTGCTGGTGGTGATCGCCTTCCTCGGCCTGCTGGCCCTGCCGGTGAACTTCTCCTACCCGCTGTTCGCCCTGCTGCTGTTCGTCAGCGGTGTCGGGCAGGGCATGTTCTCCGCCCCCAACACCTCGGCGATCATGGGCGCGGTGCCGGCGGCCGACCGGGGCGTGGCCTCGGGCATGCGGTCCACGTTCCAGAACTCCGGAACCTCGCTGTCCATCGGCGTCTTCTTCTCGCTGATGATCGTCGGTCTTGCCGGCTCGCTGCCGAGCACGCTCAGCGCCGGCCTCCAGGCCCAGGGCGTGCCGGCCGCCACCGCGCAGTCGGTGGCCTCGCTGCCGCCAGTGAGCACCCTGTTCGCGGCGTTTCTGGGGGACAGTCCGATTGCGCACCTGCTGGAACCCAGTGGGGTGCTCAAGACCCTGCCGCCCGATCACGTGACCGCGTTGACCGGCAACACCTTCTTTCCGTCGCTTGTGTCCGGTCCGTTCCACGATGGACTGATCACCGTGTTCGGCGCGGCGGCCGTCATGGCCGCCGTCGCGGCGCTGGCCTCGCTGCTGCGCGGCCGATCGGCGTAACACTCGCGGCCGGACGGCGTAATCGCGTATTCACACTCTTGACTGGTATAGACCAATCCGGTCTAGTGGGGTTGCCCGAAGGAGAAGAGCGTCGGCGCAGCCGCCACTCCCGCCGCGCTTGCTGGTTCCCCGGGCCTACGCACCCCTGCGCGTCGAGGAGTGATCACCTTGTCGTTACGACGTTTCCTGGCGGGACTGGCGACCCTCGCCATGGCCGCCACCGTCGCGGTCGTGGCCCCTGCCACCGCGAACGCGGCCACGTGCGCCGCCGCCTACAGCGCCACCCAGGTCTACACCGGCGGCATGACCGCCTCCTACAACGGCGACAACTGGCTGGCCAAGTGGTGGACCCAGGGTGAGGCGCCGAGCACCGGCGGCTCCGGGGTCTGGGCCGACCAGGGCGCCTGTACCGGCGGCTCCGGGGGCGGCGGCGGTGGTGGCGGCACCACCGGATTCGTCGTGAGCGAGGCCCAGTTCAATCAGATGTTCCCCAGCCGCAACAGCTTCTACACCTACGCCGGCCTGACCGCGGCCATCGCCAAGTTCCCGGCCTTCGCCACCACCGGCAGCGACACCGTGAAGAAGCAGGAAGCCGCCGCGTTCCTGGCCAACGTCTCGCACGAGACCGGCGGCCTGGTCTACATCACCGAGATCGACAAGTCCGGCAACTACTGCGACACCAGCCAGTCCTACGGCTGCCCCGCCGGCACCTACGCCTACTACGGCCGCGGCCCGCTCCAGCTGAGCTGGAACTTCAACTACTACGCCGCCGGCAACTACCTGAGCCTCAACCTGCTGGGCAACCCGTACCTGGTCGAGCAGGACCCGTCCGTGGCCTGGCAGACCGGCCTCTGGTACTGGTTCACCGGCACCGGCGCGACCAACACCGCCTCGCACACCGCCATGGTCAACGGCCAGGGCTTCGGGGCGACCATCCGGGCCATCAACGGCGGCCTGGAGTGCGACGGCCACAACACCGCGCAGATGCAGGACCGGGTCAACCTCTACCAGCAGTACGCGGCCCTGCTGGGCGTCTCCCCGGGCAGCAACCTCACCTGCTGAGCCCCGCCCACCCCGCCGTCGATGCCAGGAAGGGGGCCTTCCTTCACTCCGAGTGGAGGAAGGCCCCCTTCCTTTGTTCAACAATCCGGCGGCGGGTTCAGGCGGCGATCGGCTCCGGCTCGGGGGTCGGGGCGGCCGGGCGGCGGGTGAGGATCAGGCGGATCAGGCCGAGCACGAGCGTGGCAATCGTCACACCGACCTGGGTCATGAAGTTGTCCACCAGGGGCGTGGCCACGGTCAGGGCCTGGCCGGCCAGGCCGCCGCTCAGCGCGTTGCCGTTGGCCACCAGGACGGCCGGGGCGGCGGCGAACAGCATGATCAGCGGCGGCTGCACCATCGGCCCGAACAGGTTGCGGCGGCGGACAAGCAGCACCGCGAGCACGCATCCGCCCGCGTAGGCGGCCTGGAAGGGCACGCCGAGGCTGTGCTCGAAGGTCAGGTCCGCGTAAGCGCCGGCCGCGGTGGTCACCAGCGGCAGCAGGATGGCGGCCCACCAGGGCAGTCCCCACGGGCGGCGCGCGGTCGTCGTCTCGTTTTCCATGCTCCCTCTTCACGTCGTCCCGTTCAGGGTAGTGACGTCCCGTGCCCGCCCCAGGTTGCGTCACAGAACACATGCAACCGGATCGGGCGCTTCGGCGTCTGCCGAAGTGGGGGTAGTCCACGAGTCCGGGGAGGAACCGTGCGTGCAGGCAGATCCGCGTTGATCACAGGCAGAACCGTGGTCGCGCTGGCCTCGGTCGCGGTCATCGGCCTGTCGGGCTACGGCTGGAGCCTGCTCCAGCAGGCGCAGACCCACCTGACCACGGACAACGTGATCGAGCACCACACACCGCCGGCGGCCGCGGCCACCGTGCCGCACCAGGACGGCCAGGACACCAACTTCCTGCTGGTCGGCATCGACAGCCGCACCGACGTGCACGGCAACCCGCTGCCCCCGGACGTGCTGGCCTCGCTGCACGCCGGCCCGGACGACGGCTTCCTCAACACCGACACGCTGATCGTGGTGCACGTGCCCGGCGACGGCGGCAAGGCATCGGCCATCTCCATCCCGCGTGACTCGTACGTGAGCATCGTCGACGGCGAGGGCGAGAGCTTCGGCAAGCACAAGATCAACTCGGCCTACTCCATCGGCATGAACAACCACGGTGGCTCGCAGACCGAGGGCCGCAAGGCGCTGATCCAGACCGTGCAGAACTTCACCGGCGTGCACATCGACCACTACGCCGAGATCAACCTCTACGGCTTCGACCTGATCAGCCAGGCGCTGGGCGGCGTGCCGGTGTGCCTCAACCACGCGGTCGACGACCGGCAGTACTCCGGCGCGGTCTTCCCGGCCGGCGAGCAGAGCCTGTCCGGCGTGCAGGCGCTGCAGTTCGTGCGGCAGCGGCACGGCCTGGACAACGGCGACATCGACCGCGAGCGCCGCCAGCAGGCCTTCCTGGCCTCGGCCGTGCACCAGCTGCTCTCGGTCGGCACGCTGACCAGCCCCAGCAAGCTGGACGCGATCATCGCCGCCGTGCAGAACTCCGTCGTGCTGGACCAGGACTGGAACCTGTTGCAGTTCGCCCAGCAGGTGCAGGGCATCTCCGGCGGCAACATCACCTTCGACACCATTCCGATCGTCAACATCACCTACTGGACGCCGGCCGACGGCGACGCCGTCGAGGTGGATCCGGCCCAGGTCAAGCAGTTCGTGGCGGCCAGGTTCAGCGCCACCGCGACCACCTCGACCACCACCCCCACCACGACCACGCCGGCCACGCCGACCGGCAAGGCCGCCGGCGCCAGCACCGACCGCTCGCCGGTCCTGACCGGCTCGACCCCGGCCGACACCAGCCAGTCGATCACGGCGTCCGGCGTCACCTGCGTGAACTGAGCCCCGCGAACACGTCCAGCAGGCTGGCGTCGTCCACCGACTGCGGGTCCACGACGTCGGCCACGGCTGCCCCCTGGAGCAGCCGTTTCACCGGCACCTCCAGCTTCTTGCCGGTCCGGGTGTGCGGAATGCCGCGCACGGCGATGATCTCGTCGGGCACGTGCCGGGGCGAGGCGTCCCGGCGGATCGCCGCCTTGATCTTGTCGGTCAGCTCCTCGGTGAGCTCGATGTCGTTGGCCAGCACCACGAACAGCGGCATCCAGTAACCGCCGTCCGGCTGCTCGGCCCCGATCACCAGCGACTCGGCGACCTCCGGCAGCTTCTCGACCACGGCGTAGATGTCGGCGCTGCCCATGCGGACCCCGTTGCGGTTCAACGTGGAGTCGGACCGTCCGTGCACGACCACGGTGCCACGGCCCGTGATGGTGATCCAGTCCCCGTGCCGCCACACGCCGGGGTAGTGGGCGAAGTAGGCTTCATGGTAGCGGAGGCCGTCGGGATCGTCCCAGAAGGACAGTGGCATCGACGGCATCGGTTGGGTGACAACAAGTTCGCCGACCTCGTCGATGACGCTCCGGCCATTGGCATCCCACGCCTCCAAGGCGACGCCCAGGCAGGGCACGGAGATCTCGCCGGCCCAGATCGGCTCCGTCGGCACCGCGCCGGCGAAGGCGGTGACCACGTCGGTGCCGCCGCTGGTCGAGGCCAGCGCCACCTCCGAGCCCAGTTCCGTCGCCACCCAACGGTATGCGGCCGGTGGCACCACGGATCCGGTGGCCCCCAACGTACGTAGCGTCGGCAGCGACGGGTGCACGCCCGCCTTCTCCGACGCCTGGAGATAGGCCGGGCTGGTGCCGAGCACCGTGACTTCCAGCCGCCGGGCCAGATCCCACAGCGCGCCCGGCGTCGGAAAGCCGGGATTGCCGTCGTGGCAGACGATCGTGGCCCCGACCAGCAGGCCGGCGACCTGGAAGTTCCACATCATCCAGCTCGGCGACGTGTACCAGAGGAAGGTGTCCTCCGGCCGCAGGTCCAGGTGCAGCGACAGCTGCTTGACGTGCTCCAGCACCACGCCGCCGTGGCCGTGCACGATGCCCTTGGGCTTTCCGGTGGTGCCGGAGGAGAACAGCACCCACAGCGGGTGGTCGAACGGCACCGCCTCGACGGTCAGCGGATGATCGCCGTCCACCGACCACGGCGTCACCCCGGGCAGCTCCAAACCCAGCCGGGACACCATGATCGTGGCTTCGAGTGAGGGAATCTCATTACGCAGCAAGGTGATCGCCTCGCGGCGATCCTGCGGCTTCCCGTTGTAGCGGTAGCCGTCCGCGGTGATGAGCACCTTCGGCGTCAGCTGCCCGAGCCGCGACACCGCGGCCGGGGCCGAGTAGTCCTGGCCGCACGAGGACCAGATCGCGCCGAGGCTGGCCGTGGCCAGCAACGCCACCACCGCCTCGGCGATGTTGGGCAGGTAGCCGACCACGCGGTCGCCGCGCTCGACCCCCAGCCCCCGCAGGGTGTTCGCCACCGCCGCCACCTGCCGGCGCAGCTCCGCCCAGCTCAGCCGCCGGCCCACGCCGCCCGGCTCCGGCTCGTCGACCACCGCCGTGCCCTCGCGGACGTGCCGGAACACCTGGTCGACGTAGTTCAGTTCGGCCCCGGTGAACCACCGCGCGCCGGGCATCTCGGCCGAGGCCAGCACCTCGTCGTACGGCGTGGCCAGGATGTCGAAGTACTCCCAGAGGGAGCCCCAGAACCGCGCCGGCTCCGCCACCGACCACGCGTGCAGCGCCGTGTAGTCGGGCAGGT
Organism: Kutzneria sp. NPDC052558; assembly: GCF_044547355.1. Lineage (NCBI taxonomy): Bacteria > Bacillati > Actinomycetota > Actinomycetes > Pseudonocardiales > Pseudonocardiaceae > Kutzneria > Kutzneria sp. NPDC052558. The sequence goes on along the minus strand of NZ_JBIUAG010000002.1, from coordinate 559,289 downwards.
CCGGCCCTCCGTGCGTGCTCAGCCAGCGCCGGTAGCGCTCGACGGTCGAGCCGTCGACGACAGCCTGGCTCGGGATCCAGACGGGCCCTGTCATAGTGGGGATCAGCGTACTTCTGACAGGGGCCCGGTCATGAGCAACATGTGCACGAATCCTTCCCTCGACGAGGACGGCGCGGCCGCCGGCGACGTCCAGCTGCTGGCCGCCCGGGCCGTGCCGCTCGGCGGCGTGCGGGCGATCAAGGTGGACCGGCTGCTGCCGCACCGGACGCTGCCGACGGTCGGGGCCTGGTGCTTTCTGGACCGGTTCGGCCCGCAGCGCGACGACATGACCGTGCTGCCGCATCCGCACACCGGCCTGCAGACCGTCACCTGGCCGCTGGCCGGCGAGATCCGGCACCGGGACAGCCTCGGCAGCGACGTCGTGATCAAGCCCGGCCAGCTCAACCTGATGACCGCCGGCCGCGGCATCTCGCACTCCGAGTTCTCCCTGGGCGACCGGCCGCTGCTCGACGGCCTCCAGCTCTGGCTGGCCCTGCCCGCCGCCTCCGACAGCGTCGCCCCGTCCTTCGAACAGCACACCGACCTGCCGGTCTTCTCCGATCACGGCCTTCGGGCCACGGTGTTCATCGGCGCCATCGGGGACGTGGTGTCGCCGGCCACCACCTACAGCCCCCTGGTCGGGGCCGACTTCTCCCTGGCCCCGGGCGAGGCCGCCACCGTGCCGCTGCGCCGGGACTTCGAGCACGCCCTGGTGGTGGTCGACGGCTCGCTGTCCGCCCTCGGCCACGACCTGCCGTCCGGGCCGATGCTGTATCTCGGCGCCAACCGCGACCACGTCACCGTGACCAGCGAGGTCGGCGCGCGGGCGGTGCTGATCGGCGGCACACCGTACGAGGACGACCTGGTGATGTGGTGGAACTTTGTCGGCCGCGACCACGACGAGATCGCCCGGGCCCGCGAGGAGTGGGAGACCGGCGACCGGTTCGGCCTGGTCAAGGGCCATGACGGCGCTCGGATCCCAGCCCCGGCCCTGCCCGGCGTCCGCCTCCGCCCCCGCCGCCGCGCCTGACTCCCCCACCTCCCCCCTTCTCCACGTGAGTGGCTCATTTCGTCGTTTCGGGCCACCTGAGTGGCTCAGGTGGCCCCAGATGCGAAATGAGCCACTCACGTAGAAAAAAAATTGGGGCGAGGTGTCCTGCGGCGGGGAGGGCCGTTCGTCCCTAGGGTGACGGTCGGCGAACGGAGCCGACCCGCAGCACTCGGGAGCAGCCATGACTACGTATCTGGCCTTGATCTACAGCAAGGACATGGACTGGGACGAGTCCCGTCCGGCCGACATGAGCGGCGACTACGCCGAGTTCGGCCAGGCCGCGGCGGCGGTCCTGCGCGGCGGCAACGCCCTGCACTCCACGGCCACCGCCACCACGGTCCGGGTCCAGGGCGGCAAGGGCGGCGACGTGCTGACCACCGACGGCCCGTACGCGGAGACCAAGGAGGCGCTGACCGGCTACTACCTGCTGGAATGCGCCGACCTGGAGGAGGCCGTGAAGACCGCGGCGATGATCCCGGCGGCCTGGAGCGGCGGGGTCATCGAGATCCGCCCGGTGGTCACGTTCGCATGAGCTCCGCCGGTGACGCGGTCGCGCGGCTGGTGCGCGAGGAGTACGCGCGCGTCCTGGCCACGCTGATCCGCGTCACCGGCAGCGTCACCCTGGCCGAGGACGCGGCCCAGGACGCAGTGGTGCGTGCCCTGGAGACGTGGCCGCGCGACGGCGTGCCCGACCAGCCACGCGCGTGGCTGCTGGTCACGGCCAAGCGCCGGGCCATCGACCACATCCGCCGCGAAGGTCGACGGGACGAACTGGAGGCCGCCGCGATGGAGCACCCAGCGGACGAGCCGCCGGAGACGGTCCGCGACGACCTGCTGCGACTGGTGTTCACCTGCTGCCACCCGTTCCTGTCGGTCGACGCCCAGGTGGCGCTGGCCCTGCGCACGCTGGGCGGCCTGTCCACGGCCGAGGTGGCCCGCGCGCTGCTGGTGCCGGAGGCGACCATGGCCAAGCGGCTGACCCGGGCCAAGCAGAAGATCGCCCAGGCCGGCATCCCGTACCGGGTGCCGGCGGCCGAGGAGCTGCCGGACCGGCTCGACGGCGTGGCCACCGTGGTCTACCTGATCTTCAACGAGGGCTACGAGGGCCGGCGGGAGCTGGCGCTGGAGGCGATCCGGCTGGGCCGCGTGCTCGCCGGGCTGATGCCCGACGAGCCGACCGTGCTGGGCCTGCTGGCGCTGATGCTGTTGCAGGAGTCGCGCCGGGCCGCCCGGTTCGCGGCCGACGGCACGCCGGTGCTGCTGGCCCAGCAGGACCGGTCACGCTGGGACGGCCCGGCGATCAAGGAGGGCGTGGAGCTGGTCGGCGTGGCCCTGCGGCGCAGCGCCGACCGGCCGGACCGCTACGCCGTGCAGGCCGCGATCGCCGCCTGCCACACGCTTTCGCTGACCTACGAGGACACCAACTGGAACGCCGTCGTCTCCTGGTACGACGTGCTGGTGACCATCCACGACACGCCGGTGGCGCGCCTGAACCGGGCCGTCGCCGTCGGGGAGCGGGACGGGCCCGTCGCCGGTTTGGCGCTGGTGGAGGCAATCGCCGGCCTCGACGGCTACCCGTGGTGGCACGCCAGTCGGGCTGAGCTGCTGAATCGCCTGGGGGACAAGGACTCCGCCCGCGTCGCCTATGAGCGGGCGGTGGCGCTCGGCCTCAACGAGCCGACGGCCCAGCATCTTCTTCGCCGGATCGACGATCTCGGCTAACTGGTTGACGCCATCGCCGGGCGATGGCATTCTCGTCCCACTATGTTCATGATCTGAGAGCACCCAGAGCCCGCGACCGAGGCGCGACCGCCCGGCGGGCACTCCCGCATTCTCTCCTTCTCGCGGCAGGTGTCTCATGTCAAATGTGTCTTCGGCAGCTCAACTCACCCTTCGCGCTGTGAGTAAACGGTTCGCGCACCGGCGGGTGCTCGACGCCGTGTCGGCCACGGTCCGGCCCGGGGAACGGGTCGGCGTGGTCGGCGAGAACGGGTCGGGCAAGTCCACGCTGCTGCGGCTGATCTCCGGACAGGAGCGGCCCGACGACGGCGAGGTCATCGTGCGGGCTCCCGGCGGTGTCGGGCATCTCGGGCAGGTTCTCGACCTGCCCGAGACCGCCACGGTGCAGGACGCGATCGACGCCGCGCTGGCCGAGATCCGTGACCTGGAACGGAGAATCGGCGAGGTCGGCCCGGAGGACGTCGACACCTTCGCGGAACTGTTGGCCGCGCTGGAACTTCGCGACGGCTACCGGGCCGACGCGAAGGTCGAAGCGGCGATGTCCTTGCTGCGCATCGGACATCTGCCCCGCGATCGGCAGCTGGGCCGGCTGTCCGGCGGGCAGCGGGCCCGGCTGGCCCTGGCCTGCGTGCTGTCGGCCGAGCCGGAGCTGCTGCTGCTCGACGAGCCCACCAACCACCTCGACGCCCAGGCGCTGGAGTGGCTGGAGGAACGGCTGCTGGCGCACCGGGGCACGCTGGTGGTGGTCACCCACGACCGGCTGCTGCTGGACCGGGTGGCCACCGCGATCATCGAGGTCGACGGGGACCGGCGGGCGATCACCCGCTACGGCAACGGATACGCCGGGTTCCTGGCCGAGAAGTGGGCGGCCCGCCGGCGGTGGGAGCAGCGGTACCTGGACTGGGTCGCCGAGATCGAGCACTGGACCCGGTTCGGCGCGACCACCGCCTACGACGTCGCCCCGGGCCGGCCGATCAAGGACCACAACAAGTGCAAGTACAACGGGGACGGGCAGCGGGTGCAGGCCAGCATCACCACTCGGGTGCGCTCCGCCGCCGAGCGGATCGACCGGCTGTGGGCGGATCCCGTGCCCCGGCCGCCCGATCCGCTCCGGCTCGACGCCCCCATCGCGGGCGGCGCTGCTGATGGCGTTGTGCTCGCTGCCAGCGATGTTTCCGTGAAGGGAAGGCTTTCTCTCGATGAACTGACCATCGAGGCCGGCTCCCGGCTGCTGGTCTGCGGCCCCAACGGCGCCGGCAAGTCCACCCTGCTGGCGGTGCTGGCCGGGCAGCTGCGGCCGGACGCCGGCACCACTGTCCGAAATGGACGCATCGGCTTCCTGGCTCAGGAATCCGTGGTGCGCATGCCCGATCGGACCGTGCTGGCCACCTTCGCCCGTGGCCGGGTCGGCACGTTCGATGAGCACGCCGAGCGACTGCTGTCGCTGGGCCTGTTCGCCGAGTCCGACCTGAAGACCCCGGTCGGTGCGCTTTCCGTTGGGCAGCAACGGCGGTTGTCGCTGGCCCGGCTGCTGGTGTCCGAAGTGGACGCCCTGCTGCTGGACGAGCCGACCAACCACCTGTCGCTGACCCTGGTGGAGGAACTGGAGGTCGCCCTGGACAACTACGCCGGGGCGGTGGTCGTGGTCTCCCACGACCGCCTGTTCCGCCGCCGGTGGGCCGGGGCCGAGCTAGAACTGCGCAATGGCAGGCGGGTTCACGCCACGGCCGGGATGTAGGCGAGCCCGTGCGCGCCGGCCTGACTGGCACGCGGGATGGACAGCGTCTCCACGAGGGTGGGAGTGGTCGGCACGGTCACGTCGACCACTCCCACCGTGGAGCTGAAAATGCTGGCCTGGTAGGCCCTTTCGCCGTCCGGTGAGGACGTGAGGGTGAGCGGGCCCGCGCCCACCGGCAGCGAGCCGACGAGCTCGACGCCGGTCGGCGACGGCCCGGCCCACACCAGCAATCGGGCGTCGCGCCGGTCGGCCTGGTCGAACACCACGCCGCCCGGTCCGAGCTCGCCGGCCAGCAGCAACCCGGTGGCCGTCCAGTGCACCGCGAGCAGGGCCCGCTCGGTCGGCAGGGTCCGAACGATCGTGCCGGTCCGGGTGTCGATGAGCCGCACCCCCGGCTCCTTGCCGGGTTCGCCGTTGTGGGCGGCCTTCGGCGCGGCCACCGCCAGCGTCGAGCCGTCCGGGCTGAGCGAGATGCCCTCGCTGCCCGGCACCGCGATCTTGTCCACCAGCACGCCGGTGGCCAGCTCGACCACGGTCACGTACGGGGCTTCCTTGTTGGTGGCGTAACCGAGAATGCCGTCGGCGCCGATGGCGAACCAGTGCGGGCCCGGAGCCAGCGTGTCGATCCGCCGCACCACACGGCGGGTTTCGGTGTCCAGCACGACAACGCCGCCCGGGCCGGCCGGCCCGGCCTCGACGCTGACGTACAGCAGCCGTCGAACCGGGTCGAGCGCGAGCCCGTGCGGGCCGTGCTCCGGCGAGAGGTCCAGCACCTCGACGATCTCCCCGGCGTCGGGGTCGATCACCGTCAGCAGATGGTTGCGGCCGTCGTTCTCGTCGTAGTAGCCGGCGTGATAAGTGCTGGTGCAGTACAGCTTTCGGTGCTCGGGGTCGAACAGCAGCTCATGCGGCTCGGCCGGCAGCGTCAGCACCGTCCGCGCCTCGTGGCTGACGGCGTCGAACAGCGTCACGGTCGGGCCGCTCTGGCTGACCACCGCGAGTTGGTCACCGGTGCGAATCATGGCGAGAACTCCTTGTCAGAAATAGGAAACGAGATCCTCGAACAGGCCGAGGCCGGTCGGCGTCCAGTCCAGCAGCGTGCGGGTGGCGTGGTTGGCGGCCGACATCTCGGCGCCGAAGAACCGGCCCACCCAGCCGAAGTGCTCCTCCGGGGCCGACTCGACCGGCAGACCGAGGCCGCGCCCGATGGCCTCGGCGATCGCCCGGGTCGAGATCTCGGTCTCGGCCACGGCGTGCAGGATCGTGCCGGCCGGAACCGGCTTCTCCAGGGCCAGCCGCACGGCCCCGGCCGCGTCCGCGACGTGCACCGCCGACCAGCGGTTGGCCCCCTCGTCCACGTACGCCGAAACGCCGGTGCGCCGGGCAATCGACACCAGTTCGGCCAGGAACCAGCGGTCGCCCGTCCCGTGCACGGTCGGCGCGAACCGCGTGATGATCGAGTCCACGCCTTGAGCGGTGAAGTCCAGCGCCAGGTTCTCGCTGCCGCCGCGCATCGAGTCGACGCCGTGGAACGGGGACTTGTCCAGCTCGGTGGCGACCCGGCCGGGCGCGATGAAAGCCAGGCCGGAGGCGACGACGAACCGCCGGTGCGAGCCGGCCAGCGTCTCGCCGAGGGCCTGCACCGCCGCCCGCTCGGCGGCGTTGGTCCCCGCGTGGTCGGAGAAATCGTGCTTGTTGGCCAGGTGGACCACGGCCTCGGCCGCGTCCGCGCCGGCCCGCAGGCTGTCCAGATCGTCGAGGTCCCCGCGCTGGACCTTCGCGCCCCTGCCGGCCAGGATCGCGGCCGACGAGTCGGAGCGGGCCAGTCCGGTGACCTCGTGGCCGCCGTCGATCAGCTGGTCCACGACCGCCGAGCCGATCCAGCCGGTCGCTCCCGTGACGAACACATGCATGGCGTCTGCTCCCTGAGTTGGTGTGCCGCCAACGCTAGGGATGCTCAGGACGGTCGCGCCACGCAACTTCGACAAGGCAGAGTTGCGTACGATGCAACTATGGCGGATCAGCTCGACCTGAACCTGCTCCGGGTGTTCGACGCCCTGCTCCAGGACGGCAGCGTCACGGCCGCGGCCGAGCGGCTGCACCTGTCGATCCCGGCCACCAGCCGGGCGCTGGGCCGGCTGCGGCGGGCCATGGACGACCCGATCCTGGTGCGGGCCGGCCGGGGCATGACCCCCACGCCGTTCGCGCTGCGCACCGCACCCCGGGTGCGATCACTGCTGGACGAGGCGGCCGCGCTGATCAGCGCCGACCGTGAGCTCTCCGTCGCCGACCTGCGGCGCACCTTCGCCATCCGCATCAACGACGGCGTGGCCATCACCCTGATCAAGGCGGTGGTCGAGGCCGTCGCCGCCGTCGCGCCCGGGGTCGTGCTGCGCTTCGTCGCTGAGGGCGCCGAGAGCTCCGAGGCGCTGCGCAGCGGCGCCATCGACCTCGACATCGGCGTCACCGACGACCTCGGGCCCGACCTGCGCAGCGCCCCGCTCTACCGCGAGCGCCTGATCGGCGTCGTCCGCACCGACGTTCCGCTACCCCAGCGGCCGACGCTGGCCCAGCTGTGCCGGTACCCCCACGTCTCGGCCTCGCGCCGGGGCCGCGCCCGTGGACCCCTCGACGACATGCTGGAATCCGCCGGGCTGCGCCGGCACGTGGCCGCCGTCGTGCCCACCTCGGTCATCGCCATGCACCTGGTGGCCTCCAGCGACTACATCGGCCTCGTGCCGGCGCGGCTGGTCGAGCTGTACGGGGAAACCCTTGGCGTGCGGGCGGTTCCCATCCCCGGCGGCCTGCCGGAGGTGGAGGTCGCCATGTGCTGGCACGCCCGCCTCGACGCCGACCCCGCCCAACGCTGGCTCCGCTCCACCATACAAGCAGCCCTGGCGTAACCCCCCTCCTTTTGCCACATGCGCTTCCCATTTGGCATCTGAACCCACATGGGAAGCGCATGTGGCATTAGGCGGTGGGGATGCCACATGCGCTTCCCATGTGGCGTCTGGGCCCATATAGGAAGCGCATGTGGCGTAAGTCAGAGCGTTTTGAGCAGGGCGGCGCTGCCGGCCGGTACGGTGATGGTGGCCTGCTTGCCGTGCACCCGGACCAGCTTCGGCGCCGGGTGGAAGGCGCCGTGCGCGTCCACGCCCGAGCCGGCGAGGGTGATCGCCGTTGAGTCGATCGTGGGGGCGGTGAGCACGTACTCGGTGCCCATGAGGGCCGCCGAGCTGAGGGTGACGGTGAAGGTCTGCGCCGTGGTGCCCTTGTTGTTGACGATGACGTTGTTGCCGATGCCCCACGCCGTCACGTCGGTGGCGCCGGTGACGGTGGCCGGGTGCAGCGCGCCGGAACCGGCCAGGGACCACAGCAGCTCGCCGTAGAACACGCCCTGCACGCCGACCGGGACCAGGCCGTTGAAGGCGATCGGCGAGTAGTTCAGCGGCCACTGGGTGGAGGTGCCGCCGTGGAAGTTCACGCCGTCACCGTTGTGCGCGGCGATGCCGTACATGAAGTCCAGCGACCACAGGGAAGCGGCCTGCACGTTGCTGACGCCGGCGGTGCCGCCGTGGTAGTAGGAGTTGGCCTCGCTCATCCGCCACTGCGGGATCTGGTTGGCCGCCTTGGCGGTTTGCAGCGCGGTCTCGTCCTTCTCCTCGTAGCCCTTGCCGTTGGAGGCCAGCATGCCGGCGATGGTGCCGGTGGTCTGGTCGCCGATGTAGCTGTGCATGGTGACGATGTTCAGGCCGTTGGCCTTCTCCTTGGCCGTGAACGGCGGCAGCCACGCGTTCTGCCCGTTGGTCACGCCCGGTCCGTCGAACACGGCGTTGGGCAGCTGGGCCCGGATGGCCGCGACGTACTCCTCGTAGGAGGCCTCGTAGGTCTGCTCGGTGCGGAAGAAGTTCGGCTCGTTGCCGATCTCGAACGCCTCCAGGCTGCTGCCCAGCGCCTTGGCCGCGAACACCGCCTCGTTGGCCGCGCTGGCCGCGGTGTTGGTCTTGAGGTTGATCCCGTAGATCACCTTCCAGCCGGTGGCCTTGGCGAAGGCGGCCAGCTTGGTCACGTCGGCCGGGGCCACCTCGGTGGCCGAGCCGCCGGCCCCGTCGGGGTTCCAGGGCGTCATGTCGACCAGGTTGCCGCCGATGCGCAGCGAGCTCGGGCCCAACAGCCGGAACAGCCGCACCAGGTCGGTGTCCTTGGCGTCGAACATGCCCGCGCCGACGCGGTCCTTCTCGTAGCTGAAGCCGGCGAACTCCGGGCCGACACGACTGCTCGTGGCCGGACCGACCGTCACCGCCGGCCCGGCCGCCGCCTGGGCCGCGGGCGCGGCGAGGCAGGTCACGGCCAGTGCCACCGAGCCCAGCAGCGCTGGGAACCGGATCATGGGTACACCTCCGGAAGCGTCACTCTGGCGGAGGCAGGCGTCATCCTCGCAATCTCACCGCCCGTGGTCAATGCCTCACAGCAGGCGGGTCTGCCGGGAGATGCCGCTGGCGGCGGTGCGCACGGCGAAGGCCAGGCGGTCGATGTCGACCGAGGAGTGGGCGACGATGGACACGGCGGCGACCACGGCACCGGCCTCGGTGGTCACGGGCGAGGCGACCGAGCAGGCCCCGAGCGTCATCTCCTCGCGGGAGAAGGCGACCTGCTCGTCCCGCACGGTGTCCAGGGTGCGGGACAGCCGCCCCGGCTCGATGATCGTGTAGCGGGTGAAGCGGCGAAGTCCTTTCTCGGCCAACGAGGTGAGCAGCTCGGCGCCGGCGGCGGCCAGCAGCACCTTGCCGACCCCGGTGGCGTGCAGGGGAAGACGGCCGCCGATGCGGGTCTTGGTCGGCACCGAGCGGACGCTGTTGATGTTCTCCACGCACAGGGCGGTCCCGCCGTCGAGCACGGCCAGCTGGATGTTCTCCCGGGTGGCGGTGTAGAGGTCCTGCATGTACGGCAGGGCCAGCTCGCGCAGGTTGCGGTAGCTCGGGGCGAGGGCGCCGAGCTTCCACAGCCGCAGCCCGACCCGATAGCGCCCGTCGGGCAGCCGCTCCAGCCAGCCGCCGGTGGTCAGCTCGGCCAGGAAGCGGTGCGCGGTGGGCAGGGGCAGCTCGGTCCGGGCGGCGATCTCGGTCAGCGACTGGGTCGGGGTGGCGGCGTCGAAGGTGGCCAGGACGCTGAGCAGCCTGCGCACCACGCTGCGCCGGGGCTCGTCCGCCATCGTCGACGGTCCTTTCACTGGGTGGAAGTCCGGTGTCGACCGTACTCGGCGGTCGCTCCTAGCGTCGAGGCATGGACGAACAGCGGATCGCCGCGGTGGTGCAGCGTTGGGCCCTCTATCGCGACGCCGGCGACTGGACCCGGTTCGCCGGACTCTGGCACCCCGACGGCTGGATGAGCGCGACCTGGTTCCAGGGCCCGTACCAGGAGTTCATCCGGGCCAGCCGCAAGGCTTTCGCCGACGGGGTGCGGATACTGCACTTCCTCGGCGGCACCGCGGCCGACGTGGCCGGGGACCGGGCCGTCGCCCAGACCAAGATGACCATCACCCAGCGCGGGACCGTGCACGACGTGGAGGTGGATGTGGTGTGCACGGGCCGGTTCTACGACTTCTTCGCGCGCCACGAAGGCGAATGGCGCATCGTGCACCGGCAGCCTATCTACGAGACCGACCGGATGAACCCGGTCGATCCGGCGGCCGTGCTGAGCCTGGATCCGGGGCGGCTACAGCGTTTCCCGGTCGGCTACCGGCATCTGGCCTATCTCCAGGAGGCCGTCGGCCACCAGGTGCGGCTGGGGCTGCCGGGTCTGGCCGACGAGGCCACGACCCGGCTCTACCGAGAGGGCGAGGCCTGGCTACTGCACGCGGAACAGGGTGGCGCCGCCGGCGGGCAGCATGACTGAGACGGACGAGGAGTTGCGCACCGGACGGTAGGTCTGGGTGGCCGGGTCGAACTGGGTCACCGCCGACACCGCCGGGCCGAACGTCACCGAGCTGAGGGCGGGCTCGGCGAACGAGCGGTTGGTCACCAGCAGCCAGCGCCCGGGCCCGCCGCCGGTGAACTGCCCGAGGATCACCGGGTCGCCGCTGATGCCGGCGACGTAGGCGTCCGGCGTGAACGGGATGACCCGAGGCGGGTCGGCCGGGTCGTCGTAGTGCACGGTCCGCTCCGACACCAACGGCTTGAGCTCCCGGCCGACCGGCCGCAGCCAGCCGTTGTTGATCGTCGTCGCGCCCTGGTACAGCGCGGTGGGCCGGCCGGCCAGGTCCATCAGCGCCGGCTGGAATCCCTCGCCGCGGGCCGGATCCGGCTGCCAGTAGGTGAAGTACTGGATCCCCTTGCAGCCGTAGGCCAGGCTGACGTTGATCAGCCACCGCATCTCGGTCACGGTCGGCACGCGGTACCAGTTGGTGCCCACCGACTGGATGTAGGTCCACGTCGGCAGGTTGTGCCGCAGGCCGGCGTCGCGGATGTCCAGCCAGTTGGCGAAGTAGTTGACGTCGAACGAGCCCGGGTCGGGCAGCAGCGGGTAGCGGTCGAACGAGATCAGCGCCGGCTGCACCACCTGGCAGAACTGCTCGACGTAGTTGGGGTAGTCGCCGGCCGGGCGGCCCAGGTCGGGCAGCAGGTTGGCGTAGGGCAGCCGGCCCGGGGCGCGCTGCCGGACGAGCTGGAAGGCCTTGCCCACGGTGTCGAACTTGTTGTAGTCCGGCTCGTCGTAGAGGCTGTAGCCGGCCAGCGAGGCGTGCACGCCGTAGACGCTCTCCACCCGCCGGATCAGCTCGCCGCCGTCGGCCATGGTGATCGACATCGGCACGGAGCGGTCGTCGCTGATGGTGAACCAGCGGGTCAGGTTGAGCAGCTGGGTGTCCTCGAAGACGATCACCTTGAGGCCGGCCGAGTCGGCCTGCTTGAGCGTCCAGTCGATGATCGGGCCGTCGTCCAGGTAGTTGCCGGTGATCACGAAGGTGAAGCCGGCGGCGGCGATCTCCTGGTAGCGCTGGGCCGTGGTCTCCTCCGGCGGCGGGGGCCAGTAGATCCCGATCGGGAAGTCGGGGCCGGAGACAAGTGGCAGATCCGTCATGTGGCGCTCCCCCTCGTTGGGTGACCCTCCGTGATCACAGCCTAGCGCCGAATGTCATGAAGGGTCCCATCCTGACGTTCACCGTCAGGATGGGACCCTTCATGACAGAAATGGGGATTACTCGCCGTGGCTGCGGCGGTCGTAGGAGACCGAGTAGGCCGAGTGCCGCAGGTTCGGCAGCGGGTCGTCGGACAGCTCGATGCCCGGAGTGAGGTTGGTGGGGTCGAAGATCTGGGCGGCCCAGTGGGCCTGGTCGGAGACCTCGCCGGTGATGGTCAGCGTGCCGACCTCGATCTCCGGGCGGTCCTCCGGCCACACCTTGGTGGCGTCGTTGGTGGGGTCGCTGGGGTCGGCCAGGGTCACGAACAACGTGAAGGAGATCGGCCCGCCCTTGAGGCGGTCGGCGAACTCGCCGAGCAGGAACTGCTCGTCCTCGTTGGCGATCTGGTCGGCGTCGAGCTTCTGCACGCCCAGCGCCGGCTCCCAGCGGTAGCGCACGGCCTGCCGGTCGCCGTCGGCGTTCACCCACACGAACGCGTGCAGCGCCTTGTAGTACGTGGTGCCGAAGCTGGCCGGCACGCCGAGGTCGGCCGCCGCCTGGAACGCCGGCACGGAGCCGGGGTTGCGGGCCAGGAAGGCCTGGAGGTTGGCCTTGTCGTCGGTGCCGGCGTCCTTGTCGGCGGCCAGCGCCCGCACCAGGTCCAGGAACTGCTCGGGGGTGGCGACCAGGAACCGAGGAAGGTTCACGCCGATCAGGTCGGTGGCGGTGCCGTCGGCCAGGTGGAACTTGGTGGCCATGCCGCGGCCGCCGGGCTGGGTGTCGGGCACGGCGGGATTGCCGCTGCCGTTGGAGTACCGCACGGTGGCCGAGACCGGCCCGCCGGTCAGGTGAGCGGCCGTCGTGTACTTGGCGGCCTCGCCGGTGGGCGTGAACGTGCCCGTGAAGCAGGCGCCGCGGGCGTGGGCCCGCCGGTAGCCGGGGTGGCGACCGTCGAGGTGCTCCATGGTGTCCACGACCTGGACGGGCAAGGGGGATTCAGCGGTCATCGCGGGAGCGGTCCAATCATCGTGGCGGGCGGCAGTCGACAGTAGGTCTAAGCCCACCATGCTTTCGGTGTCCAGGCATCCTGACCTGGGCTTCCCCACCCGGCAGTGTTTGTCTCACGTTCGGCCCCATGACGGAGGTGCTCGTGACCGCGACGCTGGCCAAGCCCGATATCGACCCTGAGCCGAAGGGCCGGGTGGAACAGGTCCTGTTGGGCGTGTTCGTCGTGGTCCCGTTCCTCGCCCTGCTCGCCGCCGTGCCGCTGGCCTGGGGCTGGGGCCTGGGCTGGCACGACATCGTGATCACGGTCGTGTTCTACTTCCTGTCCGGTTTCGGGGTCACGGTCGGATTCCACCGCCTGTTCACGCACGGCTCGTTCAAGGCCAAGCCGGCATTGCGGGTGGCCCTGGCCATCGCCGGCAGCCTGTCGCTGGAAATGGGCGTGCTGGACTGGGTGGCCACGCATCGCCGCCACCACAAGTACTCCGACCGGGCCGGCGATCCGCATTCGCCGTGGCGCTTCGGCTCGGACTGGAAGGCGCTGACCAAGGGCCTGGCCTACGCCCACGTCGGCTGGCTGTTCGACCGGGACCGGACCTCGATCGACAAGTTCTGCCCGGACCTGGCCGCCGATCCGGCGATCAAGGCCGTGCACAAGCGCTTCGAGCTGCTGATGGCGGTGTCGCTGTTCGCCCCGGCGCTGATCGGCGGCCTGTGGAGCATGTCCTGGCACGGCGCGCTGACCGCGTTCTTCTGGGGCTCGCTGGTCCGCATCGCCCTGCTGCACCACGTGACCTGGTCGATCAACTCGATCTGCCACACCTTCGGCGACGAGGAGTTCGAGGTGCGGGACAAGTCCCGCAACGTGTGGTGGCTGGCCATCCTGAGCATGGGCGAGTCCTGGCACAACCTGCACCACAGCGACCCCACCTGCGCCCGGCACGGCGCGCTGAAGGGGCAGATCGATCCCAGCGCCCGGGTCATCTGGATCTTCGAGCGGCTGGGCTGGGTCACCGACGTTCGGTGGCCGGATCCGGCGCGACTTGCCGCAAAGCGGCTGTCGACGCCCCGGGCGTGAGGAGAATGACTCTTGTGGCACCTCAGATCACCCACGTGGGCGCCGGCATGATGACCCGTCTGCGCATCGTGCCGCTGGCGCTCGGCCTGGCCCTGGGCAGCCAGCTCGGCCTGGTTCCCCTGGTCCTGGTCATCGTGTCGGCCTCGCTGATCCCGCTGGGCGTCGGCGTGCCGGCGGTGATCGGCTCGATCGCGATGTGCCGGTGGTTCGCCGACCTGCACCGCGGCGTGGCCGGCAGCCTGCTCGGCCGCGAGGTGGCGCGGCCCTACCGGCCGATCCGCCGCGAGGACAACTGGCTGGCCCGCTTCCGCATCGCCGGCGCCGACCCGGCCACCTGGCGGGACCTGTGCTGGCTGGTGGCCAACCTGGTCGTCGGCCTGGTCACCAACCTGCTGGTGGTGTCGCTGCTGCTGGCCGGCCTGTTCTACGTGACGCTGCCGGTGTGGTGGCGCTGGCTACCGCCCGGCTCGGACGTCGGCAGCGTGGGCGCGTTCCGGGCCCAGACCGAGGCCGACACCCTGTGGCTGGCCCTGCTCGGGCTGGGCATCTGGATCTTCTGGATCTGGGTCACACCCCGGCTGATGTGGCTCAACGCCATCGTCACGGCCGGCCTGCTCGGGCCGACCGAGATCGAGGTGGCCAACGCCCAGCTGACCACCCGCGTGACCCAGCTGTCGGAGTCGCGGGCGGTGTCGGTGGACACCCACGCCGCCGAGCTGCGGCGCATCGAGCGGGACCTGCACGACGGGGCGCAGGCCCGGCTGGTGGCCCTGGGCATGAGCCTGGGCATGGCCGAGGAGACGGTGGACGACAACCCGGAGGCGGCCAAGCAGCTGCTGGCCGAGGCCCGGGAGTCGACCACCAGCGCGCTGGCCGAGCTGCGCAACCTGGTGCGGGGCATCCACCCGCCGGTGCTGGCCGACCGGGGCCTGGAGGGCGCGCTCCAGGCGCTGGCGCTGGCCAGTCCGGCCAAGGTGACGGTGGCCATCGACGTGCCGGGGCGGCCGCCGGAGCCGGTGGAGTCGGCCGTGTACTTCGCGATCGCCGAGGCGCTGACCAACGTGGCCAAGTACAGCGGGGCCGACAACGTGTGGCTGCGGCTGTCCTATACGGACGGAAAGCTGGTGGCCGTGGTCGGCGACGACGGGCGTGGCGGCGCCAGTGTCGAGCCGGGCGGCGGCCTGCACGGGCTGGAGCGCCGGCTGGCCGCGTTCGACGGGACCCTGCTGGTGACCAGCCCGCTAGGCGGGCCGACCGTCGTCTTCCTGGAGGTCCCCTGCGCCCTCACGCCGGCCTGAGGTGAGCAGGTGGGTCAGGATCAGGCCCACCGACGCGATGATCACGTTCTGCAGGGCCGCGGTCAGCCCGTTCCACTTCGACGACTGCCACATCTGGAAGTACTCGCCGCCGATGGCGATGAAGCCGCCGCCGAACAGCATCGCCTCCATCAGCCAGCCCAGCGAGGTCAGCCGCTGGGCCAGCCGGCTGCCCCGGATCCAGGCCACCACCGCGGCGATCAGGGCGACGGCCGACAGCCCCTCCCAGATGATGATCAGGACGTAGGCCGCGGTCACCAGGCCGGGGCTGGTGATGGCCCGCCACATCAGGTTCGGCGACTTGAACGTGGTGTCCATCGCGAACACGTGCTGCACGAAGGCGTAGTTGGTGTTGTAGTCGGTGATGTTGCCGATGGTGATCAGCGCGAGCTGGAGCGCGCTGATGGCGGCGAGCACCCCCACGACGACCTTCGGGCCGCCGAGTCTGTTGAGAAAACGCATGTCGCGGACTCTACGTGGGCCGTTCGTCACTCTGGGCGGGATTGGCCGGGACCGTCCAGTACGTTCACGGTCATGCCCCTGGTGTCCGTGCTGACCGCCGCGCACGCCGACCGCGCCCCGCTGCTGCCGGCCACCGGCGACAGCCTGGCCGCGCAGGCCCTGCCGGCCGGCTGGGAGCTGGAGTGGATCATCGAGGAGGACGGCCCGGAGCCGGTCCTCGCTCCGCTCGCGGCGGCCTTTCCGCAGGCCTCGCACCGCGGGCTGGGCGCCCGGATGGGCGTGGCCGGCACCCGCAACCTGGCCCTGTCCCGGGCCCGCGGCGACCTCGTGCACGTGCTCGACTCGGACGACCTGCTGGCCCCCGGCGGGCTGGCCACCGTGATCGACGCCTTCGCCCGGGAGCCCGACATCGGCTGGGTCGCCGGCCAGGCCGACAACCTCATGCCCGACGGCAGCCGGGTCGCGTTCGCGCCGATCTCCCCGACCGGCCGGATCGAGGCCGGCGCGGTCAACGACTACGTGCTCGAACACGGCCGCGGCCCCTTCCACCCGGCCGGCCTGACCGTGCGCACCGACCTGGCCCGGGCCGTCGGCGGCTGGGCCGCGCTGCCCCGGGCCGAGGACATGGCCCTGGTGGTGGCGGTGGCCGAGCTCGCCGCCGGCTACCACACGCCCGAGGTCACGTGGCTGTACCGGCAGCACCCCGGGCAGATGACCAAGGCCGACGACTGGCCGGACCTGGATCCCGCGTGCTGGCAGGCGATCCGGCAGCGTATCGAGTCGATGCGAAGGTGGGGCAAGGGATTCTGATGCCGCTGCTGTCCATCGTCACCGCCGCCCACGCCGGCCGGGCCGACTTCCTGCCGTCGACCGGGGAATCCGTTGCCGCCCAACAGCTTCCGCCTGGCTGGGAGCTGGAGTGGCTGGTGCAGGAGGACGGCGACGACCCGCACCTGGCCGAGATCGTCGAGGCCGTGCCGCAGGTTCGCTACCACGCCAACGGCCAGCAGCGGGGCATCGCGGACACCCGCAACCTGGCCCTGTCCCGGGCGCGCGGCGACCTGGTCCGCACGCTGGACTCCGATGACCTGCTGCTGCCCGGAGCGCTGGCCGGCCCGATCGAGCGCTTCGCCGAGCACCCGGAGCTGCACTGGGTGGCGGCCCGGCCCAGATACCTGGACCGCGACGGCGCCTGGTTCACGTACTTCCTCCTGCTGCCAACGGGAATCGTGCGGCCGAGGCTGGTGGGGGACTACCTCATGCAGCATCGGATGTGCCCGCTGCACTGCGCCGGCCTGACCATGCGGACCGCCAGCGTGCGGGCGCTGGGCGGCTGGGCGGCCAATCCCCGCACCGAGGACATCGAGCTACTGGCCGCGCTGTCCGAGCTCACGCCCGGCTATCTGGAGCCCGAGGAGAGCTGGATCTACCGCATGCACGACGGGCAGACCGTGCACGACCCGGCCTGGGGCTCCAACCTCGTCGGCACCTCGTACCTGATGGTGCACAACCGGATCGCCGCGATCAGGGAGCGAGTCTGATGCCGCTGCTGTCGGTGCTCACCGCGGCCCACGCCGGCCGGGCCGAGCTGTTGGCCGAGGCTGGGAACAGTGTTGCCGCGCAACAGCTTCCGCCCGGCTGGGAGCTGGAGTGGGTGGTTCAGGAGGATGGCGTCGCGCCGGAGCTGGAGCGGGTGGTCAAGCAGTTCCCGTTCGCCCGGCACGCGGCCAACCTGGAACAGCTCGGCATCGCCATGACCAGAAACGTTGCCCTGTCGCGGATCGACGGCTCGCTGGTGCACGTGCTCGACTCGGACGACCTGTTGCTGCCCGGCGCCCTGAGCGTGGCTATCGCGGCGTTTGCGAGCCATCCTCGGGTGCACTGGGTGGCCGCGCAGGCCGACGACCTGTTGTCCGACGGCACCCGCAAGTCCTTCGCCCTGGAGTGGCCGGCCGGGCTGGTCGAGCCCGGCGCGTTCGGCCTGTACGTCGAGGAACGCGGCGAACTTCCGGTGCACTGCGCCGGTTTGACGCTGCGGCCGGGCATCGTGCGGGCGGTCGGCGGCTGGGCGGCCAACCCCCGCTCCGAGGACACCGCCATGATGGTCGCCGTCGCCGAGCTGACCCCCGGCTACATCACGCCGGAGGTCACCTGGCTGCACCGCCTGCACGACACCCAGACCACCGGCGCGGGCTCGTGGCGGTCGCTGGGGGACGAGTCCGTGCTGATGGTCAGGCAGCGCTTGGCCGCCCTCCGCGCCACCGCCCTCTTCTGATGCCAGGAAAGGCCCGATACTGGCGCAGTGAAAGGGCCGTTCCTGGCGTTTCGAGGGGTCAGTTCGGGCAGGGCGGGGAGTAGGGGAGCTGCGAGAGGTGCAGGTTCCACACCGCCGGGGTCAGGATGTTGCGGGTGTCGGCGCAGATCCGCTGGGCCGAGTGCTCCACGTCCATGTCCAGGGTGCGGACCACGTTGTCCGCGGACGTGGTGTAGGCCAGGAAGTCCGTGCCCGGCACGAAGGCCACGCCGAAGCCGTACAGGTTGGTCGGCACCATGGAGACGCCCATCGGCTGCGGTGACGCCGGGTCGGCCACGTTCCACAGCCGGATGCCCTGGTCGGAGTTGCCGGTGACCAGTCGCCGGCCGTCCGGGCTGAACTGGAGCGAGCCGATGCTCTTGGTGTAGCCGGTCAGCGAGGCGATCCGCTTGGGGGCGGCCGGGTCGCTGATGTCCCACAGCAGCACGTAGTCGTCGTCGCCGGCGGTGGCCAGCGTCCTGCCGTCCGGCGACAGCGCCAGGCGGATCACCGCGTCGGCGTGCCCGGTCAGCGGCTGGCCCAGCGGCTTCGGGTGGCGCGGATCGCTGACGTCCCACAGCCGCACGGTCCGCACCGCGCTGACGGTGATCAGCGTCCTGCCGTCGTTGGTGAACACCCCGTCGTAGATGTAGTCGCTGGTCTTGGGGCCGTGCGTGATCACCGGCTCGCTCAGCGGCTTCGGCTCGGCCGGGTCGCTGATGTCCCACAGCTCGGCGCTGTGGTCGTCGTGGTCGGTGGCCAGGGTCTTGCCGTCCGGGCTGATCGCCAGCAGCGAGGAGTACCGGGTGCCCAGCGGAATCGGCCGGCCCAGCCGCCGCGGATGGGCGGGATCGGCCATGTCGAACAGGTCGATCTCCTTGTTGCCGTAGACCACGGCCAGCGTCCGGCCGTCCGGGGTGAACCGCAGCTGGCTCACGCCCGACGGCCCGGTCAGCGGATCGCCGAGCTGGTGCGGCAGCCCCGGGTCGGCCATGTTCCACACCCGGACCACGCCGTCGCCGGAGCCGGTGACCATGATCTTGCCGTCCGGCCGGACCGTCGGGTTGCCCAGGCCGGCGGCGTGCCCGATGCCCGAGGTCGGCGGCAGCGACCACAGCCGGACGTCGGTGTCGTTGCCGCCGGTGGCCAGCGTCCGGCCGTCCGGGCTGAAGCCCAGCGCGTCCAGGCCGTTGCTGCCGGTCAGCGGCTGGCCGATGAGCAGCGGCAGGGTCGGGTTGGCCATGTTCCACAGCCGCAGCGAGCCGTCCGAGCCGGCGGCGGCGAACACCTTGCCGTCCGGCGGCGAGAACGACACCGACCACACCGCGCCCAGTCCGGTCAGCGGCAGGCCGATGGCCGGCATCGCGCCGGTCGGGTCGGTGGTGTCCCAGAACCGCACCGAGCCGTCCCCGCTGCCGGTGCCCAGCATGGTGCCGTCGTGGTTGAACGCCACCGAGTGCACCGTGTCCTTGTAGCCGGTCAGCGGCGCGCCGACCCGGGCCCCGGTGGCCAGCGAGTAGACGAGCACGCTGCCGTCGTCGCCGCCGGCGGCCAGGTAGCCGCCGTCCGGCCGGAACGCGATCGAGCGCACCGGCCCGGTGTGCCCGGTCAGCGCCCGGCCCGGCGTCGGGTGCGCGACGTCGCGCACGTCCCACAGCTGCACCTTCTGGTGCTCGCAGGCGGCGGCCAGGGTCTTGCCGTCGGGGCTGAACGCGATCAGGTAGATGGTGCCGGTGTCGGCGTTGAGCGGCTGGCCGATCGGCTTGGGGTGGGCCGGGTCGCCGATGTCGAACAGCCGGACCAGGTGGTCGTCGCCGGCCGCCGCCAGGGTCTTGCCGTCCGGGCTGAACACCGCCGAGCTGACCCAGCTGCCGAAGCCGCCGATCGGCTCGCCCAGCGGCGCCGGCTTGTGCGGGTCCTTCACGTCCCACAGCCGCACGGTGTTGTCGTAGCTGGCGGTGGCCAGCAGCTGGCCGTTCGGGCTGAACGTGGTCAGGTACACCGCGCCGGTGTGCCCGGTCAGCACCGTGGACAGCGGCACCGAGGCCGCCGCCAGCACACGGGAGTTGGCGTCCGGACTGTCCGGCCGCATCTGGTGCGCCACCATCGCCAGCTGCGCGCCCAGCGTCGGGTCGTTGGTCATGGCGTTGTCGGTCTCGGCCAGCACGCTGGCGAACACCGCGTCGTCCCGCTGGTTCACGGCCATCGTCGCCGCGACCACGGCGATCACCGCCAGCAGCACCACCGCCGCCGCGGCCGAGCGGCGCACCCACGCGTTGCGGCGGCGGTGCCGGATCGAGCTGTCCAGGAACGCCGTGGCCACGGTGGTCAGCACGCCGGCGTCGGCCGAGTGCGCCCACTGCTGGGCCGCCTCCAGCCGGCCGCCCCGATACAGCAGCGAGGCGTCCCGGTGCTCGGCCTCCCAGCTCTCCGCGTCCTCCTCCAGCCGCTGCCGCAGCAGGTTGCCGGCGCGGTCCCGGTCGATCCAGCCGCGCAGCCGGGGCCAGGCCTGCAACAGCGCCTCGTGGGTGATCTCCACGATGCCGGCGTCCACCGTGACCAGGCGGGCCCGGGTCAGCACCTCCAGCGCCTCGGTGGTGGCCGCCGGGTTCACCGCCTGCTCCAGCAGCTCCTGCCGGCTGGAGCGACGGCGCGTGTCCTGCGTGTCCTCCCCGACCCGCACCAGGCGCAGCAGCACCGGCCGCGCCGCCGCCTGGCCGGCGGCGTCCAGATCGGCCCAGGCCCGCTCGGCCGTCGCCGCCACCGCGCCCCGGATGCCGCCCGCCGCCCGGTAGCCGGCCACGGTCATCCGGCCCGCCTGCCGCCGCTGCCAGGTCGCCAGCAGCGCGTGCGACAGCAGCGGCAGCGCCCCGGCGTCGTAGCTGCCCTGGCCGTTGCGCGAGGTGTTCACGCCCAGGTCCGTCAGCATGAGGTCGACCAGGCCCGACTCCAGCTGGAGCCCCACCGCGCGGGCCGGCCGCGCCACCGCGTCCCGCAGCTCGGCCACCGACATCGCGCCCAGCACCATCTGCCGGTCCTGCAACGCCTCGGCCAGCTCGCGGTAGTCCAGGCAGCGGCCGTAGAAGTCGGCCCGCACGCCCAGCACGACCAGGGCCTGGCCCTCGCCCGTGCACGCCGCGTGCAGCGCCGCCACGAACAGCGCCCGCCGCTGCTCGTCGTCGGAGAGGGTGAAGGCCTCCTCGAACTGGTCGACCATCAGCACCGGCCGCGCGCCCGGGCCGGCCACCCGCGTGCCGTAGGCCGCGATCGCCTCCCGCACCCGGGCGGTGAACTTGGCCTCCTCGAACTCGACCAGGCCGTCGTCGATCGGGTCGGCCAGCTCCGGCACCAGCCGGGTCAGCTCCTTGAGCGGGTCCACGGTCGGCGTCAGCACCAGGGTCGGCCACGAGCCCGGGCCGAGCGCGCCCTCCTGCACCGCCGGCCCCATGCCCGCCCGCATCAGCGAGGACTTGCCCGCGCCGGACGCGCCGACCAGCATCACGATGCCGCCGGTCCGCACCGCCGAGGCCAGCCGCGACACCAGGGCCGAGGTGCTGCGCTCACGGCCGTAGAACCAGCCCGAGTCCTCCTGCCGGAACACCGCCAGGCCGCGGTACGGGCACGCGCCCGCGTCCTCCGCCGGCGGCTGCTGCTCGGCCGGCTCGCCGTCAGTCGTCACCGGACTGGCCAGCGCCTGCTCCCACAGCCGGCGCCAGGCCACGATGTCGTACAGGCCCTCCACCACCGGCTGCGGCCGCAGCTTGCGGGCCTCGCCGACCAACACCTCCAGCACCGCCGCCAGCGCCGCGAACCGCGCCGGCACGTTCCGGCCGCGCCGCCAGTCGCTGACCCGCTGGGCCGGCACCCGCACCGGACGGCCCTTCTCGTCCACCTTCCGGGCCCGCGCCACCGACTCGGTCACCCGCTTCAGCGGCGGCTCGCCCGCCTCGGCGTAGAGCAGCGCGAACCGCTCCGCGAACTGCCCCCTGGGCCCCAGCACCGGTGCCGAACTGCTCATCTGTCGCGGCCTGCCCGTAGTCGTCCCAGTAGTTGCCTGCGCCGGTCCGCACGTCCGGACCGGAAAACCGTCGCGCCAGTCTGATCAGGCATTTTACGGACCGGACGCCCGCGTGAGGCCACACCCCCGGCCAGGGCCTGGAAAGCTCTGTGACGTGCGTTTCCGACCGGCTCGTCGGGGAAGGGCGGTCCGGTCCGGGGATGAGGTTCCAGCGGAGTTGGTCCCGCGAGTCACTGAGGAGCAGAGGGGTCTGCTCAGGGACGGGATCAAGGTCGCAGCGCCCGCACAAGTGTTCCGGGGGGAACACTGACCCACCGGCTTCACAGCAGCCGGTGGGTCAGAGGGCAGGAGTCGGCGCCGCCGACACACCCGCGGCGCGGCGGGTGTCCTGTGACATGGTGCCGCCTCCGGCGCCGCGGCTCGGCCCGCGGCTCGGCCCCCGGGTAGCCGGCGCCTCGCACTCTCCCGAGTGCGCGGCCCCCACAGACTGGCCACGGGTCCTTTCCCCCTGACAGGACCCGTGGCTTCTCCTAGCTTCTGATCCGATCCAGCAACGCCGCCAGCTGCTGACGCGGACCCTCCAGCTCCTCCGGCAGGGCGGCCAGGGCCTCGGTCAGCACCCGCTCGGCCTCGGGCAGCCGGTCCAGGTCGACCAGCAGCCGCCCACGCAGCGCCTCGGCCATCGCGGCCTCGGTGTACGCCCCCAGCCGCCGGAACCGCTCGGCGACCGGGGCCACCCGCACCAGGGCCTCCCCGAACCGCTCGGTGTTGGCCAGCACCCGCGCCCCGTCGTAGCCGAGCATGGCCTGCTCCCACACCAGCGCCGGCTCGGTCTCGCCGAGACCCGCGGCCAGGGCGTCGGCCGCGGCCAGCGCCTCGACGGCCGAGTCCTGCTCGCCGTCCCACAGCCACGACGTCGCGCAGCGCCGGCGGCAGGACAGCTCCTCCACCGGCAACTCGGACTCGCGATAGGCCTCGGCGGCCTCGGCGAACCGCTGCGCGGCCTCGGCGTCCCGGTCCAGCGAATCCAGGATCTCGGCGGCGTTCGACAGCATCTGGGCCACGCCGGCCGGGTTGCCGCCGGCCCGGCAGTGCTCGGCCACCTGGTCCAGCAGCTCCAGGGCCGGCACACCCCGGCCCAGCGCCCGGTAGCCCTTGGCCAGCAGGAACCGGGCCCGCGCGGTCTCGTCGGCATCGTCGATGCGCAGCAGCACCGGCAGCGCGTCCTCCGCGCTGTCGGCCAGCTCGTCGGGCCGGTCCAACCCCAGGCAGGCGGCGGCCAGGTCGACCTGCGCGTAGGCGACGCCGACGCCGTTCCCGGCCGTGTCCAGGGCGGCGATGGCGTCGACCAGGCAGTCGTAGGCGTCCTGCGGCCGGCCGAGGTCCATGGCCATCCGTCCACGCTGATGCGCGGCCTGGCCCCGCAGGACCGGATCGGTGGCGGCCAGCGCCTCGCCCATCAACCGGTACGCCGCGTCCAGGTCGCCGGCGCGAGCGCGGGCGTTGGCCGCGTAGACGATCGCCAGGCACAGCGCATTGCACGGCCCGATCGCCCGCCACAACTCCACCGCGCGGTCGGCGTCCTCGACCGAACCCCGGCGGCGGGCCCGGTCCAGCGCCACCTGGGCCGCCAGTTCGGCATCGTCCGACTCGGCGACCAGCGGATCCAGCCCGGCCAGGACCGCGTCGGCCTCCTCGTGCCGGTGCAGCGCCTCCAGCCCGCCGACCAGCCGCAGCCGAACGGCGATCCGGCGGTCGAGGTCGCCGATCCGGTCCAGCTCGGCGCACGTCTCGACCAGCAGTTGATGGCCCTGCTCGCCGCGGTCGGTCAGGCAGTGCAGCATCCCGATCCGGCTCAGGATCGACTGCCGGCGCGGCTCGTCCCCGGCCTCGGCGCACAGCTCGGCGGCCCGCTGCCAGGTCTGCTCGGCCAGCCCCGGATCCGTCTCGGCCTGAACGGCGCCCAGCGCGTTGAGCCGCCGGGCCAGCAGCGTGCCGGCCGTGTCGGCGCACACCTCGTCGAACCGTGCCCAGGTGGCCAGCGACTCGGCGACATCCGACCGCGACCACTGGGACTCGGCCAGCTCGGCCAGCTCCTCGGGGGAGTCCGGCAGCTCCGCCTTCGGCGGCTCCGGGGCCGGCCGGGCCGCCGCCTTGCGGGCCGGGCCGGACAGCGGCAGGTGCTCGACCAGCGGCTCCGCCGCCAGCATCTCGGCGGTCAGCCGGCCGACCTCGCCGGTGCCGTTGCGGGTGTCGAACCGGGCGGCCAGCGCCAGCGCGCGCTCGGTCAGCTCGTCCCGCAACCGCGCCACGCCGATTTCGTCAGACCCCCGGCGTACGGTGAGGTCCGAGTGGCCCGCGTCGGCGATCCGGCCCAGCGCCCCCGCGGCCACGGCACTGAACCGCAGCTCCGCGAACGGGGTCGGCGGGTCCTTCAGCCAGCCCAGGTGCCGCTCGACCAGCTCCAGCGCCCGGGCGTGGTTGCCGGTGCGGGAGCAGAAGGCGACGTGGTCGGCCACCGAGATCAACTCGGCCCGGTTGCCCTGGATCGCCCGGTACGCGCCGCGGTGCGCGTCGGCGGCCTCGGCCGTCCGACCCGTGCGCAGGTACGGCATCAGCAGCTCGGTGAGGATGGCCTGCGGCTGCTCCACGCAGGTCAGCTGGCCGTCCAGCACCGGCAGCGCCAGCGCCACCGCGTCCTCGTGCGCGCCCTGCCAGTTCAGGTACGACACCTTCGCGGTTGGCTCGCAGCCGATGCAGTCGGCCATCGCCCCGCGCGGCGCCGCGCACCACAGCCGGTACTGCTCGGCCGCCGTCTCCCGGTCGCCGATGTGCTGGGCCACCAGCCGCCGGTACTGGTGCACCGGATTCATGCTGTGCCCGGCCAGCCGGTAGCGGCGCTCCATGTCGTCCAGCACGCCGAACGTCCGGTCCAGCGGCACCTCCGGGAACATGGTCAGCGAGCTGACCATCCACTTGAAGTACCAGAACAGGTGGTGGTCCTGGCCCGGGTCGCCCTCGCCGCGGTCGTAGGCGGCCAGGCACCAGGAGAAGGTCACGAACGCCTTGGCCGGCTCGCCGCCGTACTGGTACGCGGTGGTGGCCAGCAGCCGCGTCACGTACTTGAGCCGATCGCTGCCGGCCGCGTCCACGTGCCGCAGCAGCTCCTCGACCGCCGCCACCTGGCCGCGCCCGTACGGCATCCGGCCGACCTGGTCCAGCCGGTCCTCCAGCTCCTGCTCGTTCACCGGTTCTCCTCCGTGGGCACGGCCTGGTCCAGCAGACCGAGGAAGGACCGGTTGAGCAGCGCCGCGTCGGCCGGCCGGATCGGGTGGTAGCCCAGCAGCAGCGCCTGCCCGTACAGCGCCTCGACCGACAGGCCGACCAGCTCCGGGTCGGACAGCCCGCACACCCGGCGTACCAACGGGTTGCGGTGGTTGAGCACCAGCTGCGGCCGGTCGTCGGCCGGCTTGTCGAACGCCGACAGGACGCCCGCCCACAGCTCGTCCACGCGCTGCTTGGTCGCTCGAAGCTCGGCCTGGAACGCCGCCGAGCGGTCGACCAGGAACAGCACCGGCAGCGACGCCGGCTCGTAGGAGCGCAGCACCACCTCGCACCCCAGCCGGTCCATCGCCCGCTGCGCCGCGGTCAGGAACGGCCGCAGCGCCAGCTCGGTGTCCGGCGGCAGCGCGTCGAAGCGGGTGGCCAGATCGGTCGGGTCCAGCCGGGACACCGTCAGCCCCGGCTCGATCGCCGGCAGCCGCTCGATGATCTCCGCGTCGTAGGTGTAGCCGCCGTTGACCAGCGCGATGTCCTGGGCCGCGGCCACCCCGGCCAGCTGCCGGAAGTCGTCGGCGGTGGCGCAGTAGCGGATCTCGCCGTGCTGGGCCCGGAAGTCGGCCAGCGTCATGCGGCCCACGTTGGTCTCCATCGGCCACCACTGCTCGACCAGCCGCAGCATGTCGTCGTCGTGCAGGGCCAGCGCCTTCACGCCCAGGTGGTGCACGCCGAGGAACTTGTGCAGCCGGGACTGGTCGGCCCGGGCCAGCCCGACCAGCCAGCCGCGCAGCTGGTCGCCCAGCGCCTGCCGGGTGCTGTCCAGCAGGTTGTCCGCGTACAGCGCCTCGCGGCTGGCGGTCGGCCGCAGCTCGCCGGCGTCGACCACGCAGCGGGCGAAGAACGCCCAGTCCGGCAACAGACCCTGCGCGCTCTCGGTGAGCAGCATGCCCTTGAGGTAGACCCGATGGCCGGCGTGCTCGGCCGGGTTCGCCGGGAACGGCAGCACGTAGGCCACCCCCGTCAGGCCGGCCTCCGGCACCGCCAGCTCGATCACGTCGAACGGCGTGAAGCCCAGAGTTTCCTGCGCGTAGCCGACCAGATCGGCTTGCCTCACCCCGGGCGGGCGATCATCGCCTCGCCACGGTGTGCCCTCCCCACTGACCGCCGTGCCGTCCACCGTCACCCGCACCGGCAGCATCGAGCCGTACAGGCGGGCCAGCTCGGCTACCGTGGGCGGCGCGAACCACTGCTCCGTGCCCGGGCGGGCGGCCAGCTCCACCGTGGTGCCGACGTCGTCCCGTTGGGCCGGCCCGATGTCGTACGTGCCGTCGGCGTGTCCGGTCCAGCGCACCGCCGGCGCTCCGGCCGCGCGCGTCGTCACCCGGACCTCATCGGCCACCAGGAACGCCGACAGCAGGCCGATGCCGAACTGGCCGAGGAACTCGTGCCGGGCGAAGCCCAGCTCGTCCCGCTTGGAGCTGCGGCCGATGGTCGCCAGCAGCTCGTGCACCTGCGCCTCGGTCAGCCCGATGCCGGTGTCGGTCACCGTCACCGAGTCGGGGCCGGTGACGATCCCGATCTCCGCCGGCGCCGCCGGATCCGCCGCCCGCCGGGCCGTCACCGCGTCCACCGCGTTCTGCGCCAACTCGCGCAGATACACCCGTGGACTGGCGTACAAGTGGTGGCTGAGCAGGTCCACGACACCGCGCAGGTCGACCTGGAACGTGCGGTTCACGGGCAGCAGGGTAGAGGGTTTCGGCCCCGAGCGCGGGCAACTTTCGCGCAGGGGAGGCGTCGAATACCCAGATCCGCGCCTTTCCGGCCGGCGGCGGGCAGTTCGCTCGATTGTGTGCCCTCCCGGCCGGTGCGCATCTGTTCACCGGCCAGCAACACCGCCGGCATCCACGCCGACAGCGGAAGCACCCCATGGGGCACATGCACGACAACTCCGGGCCGGAGGCTCGTCGCGCCGTCGAGGCCGCCCTGCCCACCACCAAGTGGGACGAGGAGGTCGCCCGCGGGCTGGACCTGGGCCTACCCGGCGCCGACTCGATCGTGGACCGCCGGATTCCCACCTCCGGGGCGTTTCCCGTGCTCGGCGGCGACCACTCAGCGTCTCGGTTGTCCTGGTGTACCTGGCCTATCTGCTCGTCACCACCCCCACCCTGATCGCCCGGCTACGCGGCCGTCTTCCCACCTCCGAGCACTTCTCCTTGGGCCGCTGGGGAATTCTCGTCAACGCCGGGGGTCTTTTCATGGCCGTCAACATCGGCTGGCCCCGTCCCGAGGTCTACGACCCTCCCTACTTCGCGATTGCCCTGCTCACCGCCCCGCTTCTCATCGGCGGCTTCGTCCGATCCCGCACCCGTAAGCTCGGCGACGGACCATCCGTCGTCGAGGGGGGACACCTTGCGCGAGATCACATCGGCTGACGAACTCACCGCCCTGGTCGGACCGCCGCTGCCCCGTGCCGCCGACAAGGTGCGGCCCGCGCTGCACGACGTCGACCGGCAGTGGCTGGCCGCCTCGCCGTTCTGCCTGATCGCCACCAGCGCCGCCGACGGCACCTGCGACGTCTCGCCCAAGGGCGATCCGCCCGGCTTCACCCTCGTGCTCGACGACCGCACCATCGCCGTGCCCGACCGCCCCGGCAACCGCCGGGTCGACGGCTGGCACAACGTCCTGTCCAACCCCCACGTCGGCCTGCTCTACCTGATCCCCGGTCGCGGCGACACCCTCCGCGTCAACGGCCGCGCCCGCCTGCTGTCCGACGCCCCCTTCTTCGACCGGATGATCGTCAAGGGCAATCGCCCCCGGATCGTCATGCTGGTCGAGATCGAGGAGGTCTTCCACCACTGCGCCAAGGCCTTCCTCCGCTCCGACCTCTGGAACCCCGACACCTGGGCCCCCGACGCCGTCGCCTCCCGCGCGGTCATCGCCAAGGCCCTCGAGGCCCAGGAGGTCCCCCTGCCTGAGCTCGAGGACTACTACGGCCCCGCCTACGCCGCCCGCCTCTACTGACATCACAGCGGGCCCGATCGCCTCGACGACCGAGCCCGCTGTGGTCCAGATCAGAGCGTGGCGTCCGGCGGCAGATCGTTCACCGCGTCCGCCAGCGTCTGCGCCAACTTCTCGTAGTACGCGTCGTTCGGGACGTTGTTGGTCAGGTACTGCGGGTTGATGTTGTTGGCGTGGGCACCGTCGCGGACGGCGGCATCGAAGTCGAGAAGGCCGTCGGCGAAGTAGTTTCCACTACGGCTGATGATGTCCGAGTTGAGCTGCCGCCGCGCTTTCTCCCTGGCGTCGTTGGGATCCAGCCCCAGCGGCGGCACGGTGGTGAGAATCCGGTGCAGCACCCCGCCATCGGCTCGCCGGTAGTTCGCCAGCCCCCGCGCGTCGTTCGGCCCGAGCAGAGCCGTGAAGTTGCTCTCGATCTCGGTCGCCGACTTGCCGGCCAGGATGTCGTTCGAGCCCAGCGCGACGATGACCGTGCGCAGGTTCGGCTCGTCGTACACCGTCCGGTTCAGGTTGCCGATGGCGTTGCCCGTGGTGACCGCACCGGCCTCCACCGGGGCCGAGTTGGCCAGCAGGCTCGCGTCCGTCGACGTGAGCGCCCGCTGGTACACCCGTACATCGGAGATCGACCCGTTGAAGTAGTCGCCGACATTGCCATTGCCCAGCGTCACGCCGCCGATAGTGAGTTTGCCAGTTGCCTTCCACGCCGCCGGGTTGGTCGCTGTCGCCTGGAGCGTGGGCGCCGGGAACGCGTCCGGCGTGGTGGCGTCGTTGCTCGTGCTGACGAAGGTCCAGGCGTTGAAGGCCTTCGAATACTGCAGATAGGAGCTGCCCGCATTGGTACCAGCGGTCACCGAAGTCCATGTGACGACCGATGACCGGGACTTTATCGATCTCTCAATCCGGACCGACACTGGTGTTGAGCAAATTGAGGCCACGGTCAACCACCCGTTCTGGGACGTTAGTACGACGCAATGGACGCCTGCTGTCGATCTGAAGAGGGGTGACACACTCAAGACGGTGGGCGGCAAGTCGGCCACTGTTGAATCGGTTTCCGCTCGGATCTTGGCGGTCACCACTTATGATCTCACTGTTGACTCCGGCCACACCTACTTTGTGCTGGCCGGTGCCGTCCCGGTGTTGGTTCATAACCGATCTGCTTGTCCGAATGGGGTAGGTGATGTATTTGACCGCGGCTCCTTCGATACTCCCGATGACACTTTTACCTATCATTATAATAAGCATGGCGCCCCGGAAGGTAAGACTCCCGAGGAGTGCCTTGCGGACGCTAAGGCCTGGCTGGACTCGGATCCCGAGAACAATAAGGGTCGCGGGGTGTTCAAGGCGGCAAGCGTAGAGGGCTCTGACGGCGTGAAGGTCGACACCTACAGGACGGTCGGCGGTGGCCCGGGGGGTATGATTAGAGATGGCAAGGTGATCAGCTTCTGGTATCGTTGAGTCACTAGGAAGGTTTATGCTTGCTTTCATGGACGCCTACCTGCTGTGGCGGGCGGCTCCGGTTCCGCAGAGTGGTTCGCTGGAAGAGTCGGCCGATATTCGCGTCGGTCTTATGGTTGCGGATCATTACGTGAGCACGGTGGTTCCGTTCGTGCAGCGGGGTGTTTTTCAGCCGGCGGTTCCGGATGTGCTGGAATTTCTGGACAGGCTGGTGGAGCGGATTGACAAGCTGATTGAGGAGGCGGACTCGGAGACTGTGGAGATTGCTCGTTATCAGCATGCTTATGCCATGTTGCAGCGAACGGTCTACAGTCAGTTTCTGGAACTTGGGTCCGGTCAAGGCTGAACGTGTGATCGAGCGGCGAGACTCTCTCGAATTAGCGCAACAGGGTCACGTTCTGCGTTCCCGGCCTACGGATTGGTTTCGTTGGCTAGGGAACTCAGTTCCCGGGCCAGGTTGCTGCGGGCCGGGGCTTCCCAGCGGTCGCGGCCGGTGGGCGTGAGGTAGAGCTGATTCCGTCCCAGGAGGCCGGAAAGGACGCGGGAGCGGCCGGTGCGCCAGGTGTCGTCGGGGACGGCGGAGTACTCCTGGCGGACGGCGGTGGCGTAGGCGGTGTAGTCGTCCACAGTGGAGCCGAGGATGGCGAGGTCGGCGTCGAGGAGGGCGCAGGCGACGGGGTCGGAGGGGTCGGCGGTGTGGGTGATGGTGGCCAGGACGAGGTCGGCTACGCGGTCGGCGATGGGGGAGAGGTTGGACTTCGCCAGCCAGGAGCGGGCCCAGTCGGCGCTGAGGTGCTCGTCGGTGCCGGGGAGGGCGTCGTAGACGACGTCGTGGGCGCAGGCGGCGAGGATCAGCAACGACGTGTCCCGATCGGACAGGGGAACGAGGGTGACGGCGTCGCGGACGACGGCGCGGACGTGGGTGAGGTTGTGGTAGCGGCGGTGGGGCTCGCTGTAGCGCGCGGCGATATCCGTGGGGACGGGGGTGCCGCCGAGGGCGGAAACCGCCGCGCGCCAAGCGATGTCAGGCAACGGGGACCACGATGGAGGTGAGCACGAAGCCGTCCTTGATCAGCCAGCGGCCCTCGAAGCCGGCGACCGGGCCGGGAACGAGGATGCGGGCGGAGAAGGTGCCGTCGGCGAAGGTGAGCTCGGCCTCGGAGAAGTCGAGGAACTTGCGGGCAAGCGGGAACCAGGCCTTGTAGACGCTTTCCTTGGCGCTGAACAAAAGCCGGCCGTGCACGGACATCTCGGACGGCAGGGCGATGGCCTCGTGCACGCCTTCGGGCAGCGGCTGGTCGGGCTCGGCGTCGATGCCGATGGTGACGATGTCCTTGCCCCAGGCCAGCGCAGCGGCCCGGTAGCCGGCGCAGTGGGTCATGCTGCCGACGACTCCGGCGGGCCATTGGGGGGCGCCGCGTTCCCCGGGCAGCACGGGGGTCTCGGGCAGCCCGAGGGACTTCATGGCTTGCCGCGCGCAGTAGCGGACGGTGCTGAACTCCCGGCGCCGCTTGTCCACGGCGCGGACGATGACGGCCTCCTCCTCGGGGAACAGCTCCACCGCGGAGTGGTCGTCGAACGCCTCGGCGAAGGCCACCTTCTCCGGCAGCAGTTCCTCGATCACGGCTTCACCGGCAGGATCTGGCGCAGCCACGGGCCGGAGCGCTTGAACTTCTTCCACTCCCGCGGATAGCCCACGGAGACCTCCTCGAACCGCACGTCGTCGTAGTGCGTGGTGCGCGGGATGTGCAGGTGGCCGTAGACCGAGCAGGCCGAGCGGAACCGCAGGTGCCAGTCGGCGGTGAGCACGGTGCCGCACCACTGCGCGAACTCGGGGTAGTACATGATCCGCGTGGGTTCCCGGACCATCGGCCAGTGGTTGATCAGCACGGTCGGCAGCTCCGGCGGCAGCGCCGAGAGCCGCTTCTCGGTGAGTTCCACCCGCGCCTCGCACCAGGCCTCGCGGCTGGGGTACGGGTCGGGGTGCAGGAAGTACTCGTCGGTGCAGACCACGCCGGCCTCGTGGGCCTTGGCCAGGGCCTCCTCCTTGTTGGAGGTGCCCTCCGGCCGGAACGTGTAGTCGTAGAGCAGGAACAGCGGCGCGATCACCACCGGGCCGCCCTCGCCGGGCCAGATCGGGTAGTCGTCCTCGGGCGTGACCACGTCCAGCCGCCGGCACATCTCGACCAGGTGCTCGTAGCGGGCCACGCCGCGCAGCTGGACCGGGTCGTCCTTGGGCGTCCACAGCTCGTGGTTGCCGGGCGCCCAGATCACCTTGGCGAACCGCTCCCGCAGCAGGCCCAGCGCCCACTCGATGTCGGCCGACATCTCGCCCACGTCGCCGGCGACGATCAGCCAGTCGTCGTCCGACTCGGGCCGCAGGCCCTCGGTGATCGTCCGGTTCTCCTCGTACGCGATGTGCAGGTCGCTGACCGCCAACAACTTCACCGTTCGATCGTAGGCAATCGGACCGGTCAGGGTCGGCTGTCGGACGAATTCCCGGCGATATGTGCCAGAACTGCTAGGACTCGGCGGTTGTCGTCGTCGGACGCGGCCAGGCCGAGCTTGCCGAAGATGGAGGCGATGTGCTTGCTCACGGCGCTGTCGGACAGGTAGAGCCGCTGCCCGATGGCCGCGTTGGACCGCCCCTCGGCCATCAGCTCCAGCACCTCCCGCTCCCGCGGGCTGAGCTTGGCCAGCGGCGGTGTGCCGGCGATCAGCTTGGCCACGACGTCCGGGTCCATCGCGGTGCCGCCGGCGGCCACCCGCCGCAGCGCGTCCACGAACTGCTCGTCGTTGAAGACCCGGTCCTTGAGCAGGTAGCCGACGCCCGCGCCGCCGTCGGCCAGCAGCTCGCGGGCGTACAGCTGCTGGACGTGCTGGGACAGCACCACCACCGGCAGGCCCGGATGGGTGCGACGGGCCTCGATCGCCGCGCGCAGCCCCTCGTCGGTGAAGGTCGGCGGCAGCCGCACGTCCACCACGGCCACGTCGGGCCGGTGCTCGATCAGCGCCGCCAGCAGCTCCGGACCGGACTCCACCGCGGCCACCACTTCGAAGCCGTACGCCTCCAGCAGCCGGGTCAGGCCGGATCGGAGCAGGTAGACGTCCTCCGCGATGACAACACGCACGGGATCTCCATCGTCAGTGTGGTCGGCCCACCGGCGGGGCTGCGCACGTCCAGGACTCCGTCGAAAGTACCGAGCCGCCGGCGCACGCCCAGCAGGCCGGTCCCGCCCGCCGTGTCTGCGCCGCCGTGGCCGTCGTCGTACACCACGATCCGCAGCAGCCCGTCGCAGTGGCTGACGTCGACCCGCGCCTTGTCGGCATCTGAGTGCTTGGCGGCGTTGGTCAGCAGCTCACGCACCGC
Source organism: Kutzneria sp. NPDC052558 (assembly GCF_044547355.1). Taxonomy (NCBI): domain Bacteria; kingdom Bacillati; phylum Actinomycetota; class Actinomycetes; order Pseudonocardiales; family Pseudonocardiaceae; genus Kutzneria; species Kutzneria sp. NPDC052558. The sequence goes on along the minus strand of NZ_JBIUAG010000002.1, from coordinate 526,310 downwards.
GAAGTAGGCGGCCGACTCCACCGGCGGATCGAGCCGTCCGGGCAGGTCAGCGGCCACCTCCACGTCCAGCGGGCTGTCCAGCGCGACCACCCGGATCGCGTCGGCGAGGCCGCGCTCGGCCAACACCGGCGGGTGGATGCCGTGCACCAGCTCGCGGATCTCGGTCAGCGCCGTCGCCGTGTTCTCCCGGACCTCCACGATCAGCCGGCGCGCCGTCTCCGGATCCACGTCGAGCAGCCGTTCCACCGTGCGCAGCGCCATGCCCATGGCCACCAGCCGCCCCTGCGCCCCGTCGTGCAGGTCCCGCTCGATCCGCCGCAGCTCCGCCGCCTGCGTGTCCACCGCGTCCGCGCGGGTCTCGGTCAGCCGCTCCACCCGCTTGGCCAGCCGAGCCGCCTTGGTCGGCGCCAGGAGCACGGCTGTCCAGCGGTCGTGCCAGCTCCGCAGTGTCGGGGCCACGACCAGCACGGCCAACGCGGTCGCCAGCCCGACCGGCCCCAGCCACCACTGCTGAGTGTGTCGCCACAACAGGGTGACCGTCGTTGTCAGCTGGCCGAAGCCCACCAGCATCGCCGCGCACGGCGCCGCCAGCAGCACCATCGCGACCAGCGGGTTCAGCAGCATCCACAACAGGTCCCGGCCCGTCGCCGGATCGCCGGCCAGCCCATACAGCCGGGCCATCCGGGCCGGGACCGTCGCCGACCGGTACACCCGCCGCCGTACCCGGTACAGCCCGTCCGCCTCGGGTCGTGGCGGCGGCGGGGCCGGTCGGTACGGCTCGTCGATACCGCCGACCCGCTGCCGGTACTGGTTGACGAAGGTCCGGGAGTTCTCCACCAGCGCGATCAGCGGGCCGGCCAGCCCGGCCAGCGTCAGCACCCCGGCCGCCACCTGCAACACCGCCAGCAGCAGCCCCACCAGCGCCAACGCCGTCAGCTGCGCGCCGTCCAACACCAGCATCACGCGGTCTCGCACCCAGTTCGGCCACGGCCTCCTCGCCCCCAGCAGCGCGCGGGTCCACTGCCCGTGCCACCTCAGCCCGGGGACGCCCACCACCGCCGCCACCAGGCCCAGCACCGTGCCGACCAGCGGGTTCACCACCAACCACAGCAGGTCCAGCCACGTCGCCCCGTCCGAGGCCAGCCAGTGGGACTGCTGGCGATACGCCGGCACCTGCGGCCGGCGATACAGCCGCCTGCGCACCTCGTACATGCCGTCGTGCCTGGGCCGGGGTGGCAGCGGCGCCGCGGTGTACGGCTCCGCGATCTCCACCCCGCACCACTCGCCCGCCAACTCCCGAGCCACCCTCGGCAGCCGCCGGATCGCCAGCACCACCGGCGTCACCCCGAAGACCAGCGCAACCAGGTCCACCGCGGCCAGCGGCAGCCCGAGCAGGGCCAGCGCCGCCAACCCCAACCCGCGCAGCCGCGCCATGACGCCACCCCCTCAGGCCCTCTCGGAATTCGAGTCTGACCCATTTCCCGGTCCATCGGGAGTACAGCCACCTGCACTCTCCCCGGTCACGGGCCTAGGCTGCCGGCGTGGCGGACTTCGAGGAGATCAAGGCCGTGTTCTGGGGCGGCGGCACCTACGACGTGCAGCCGCAGCTCACCGACGAGGCGGTCCGGGAGGCGCAGGAGCTGCTCGGCGTCACCCTGCCGGCGGCGCTGCTCGATCTCCTCCGTGTCCAGAACGGCGGCATCGTGGCCTGCGGCCGCCGCCGCTTCCCGACCTCGGCGCCGACCGCGTGGGCCGACGACCACGCGCCGCTCACCGACCTGATGGGCATCGGCCGCACCCCGGCCTCGACTCCCTGCTCGACGGCCCCGATCTGAGCGACGAGTGGGGCCTGCCGGACGGCGTGGTGCCGGTCTCGGGCGCCGGCCACTGCTGGATCGCGCTGGACTACCGCCAGTCCGCCGAGCCCTCGGTGACGTGGATCGACACCGAGCGGCACACCGAGCTGGCCCTCGCGCCGGACTTCCGGTCGTTCGTCGAAGGCCTCACAGGTCGATGACCGCGATGCCCTGTTCGCGCAGGCTGCCGAGGTAGAGCTGCCCGTCGTGCTGCCGGACGCCGGTGACCATGTGGTAGCCGGGCGCGGAGGTCTGCAGGTCCCGCACGATGGCGCCGGTGTCGTCGATGGCGACCACCCACGTGGTGCGCACCTCGAACTTGGTCAGCATCGCCGGCGGCAGCGCCCAGGTGGCCTTGCGCACCACCGGATGCCGGGGCGCGGACCAGTCCAGCACCGCGTTGCGGGGCGTGGCCAGGGCGATCCAGATCAGACCGTCCTCGCCGGTGCTCATGTTGTCGGGAATGCCCGGCAGGTTGTCGGCGAGCACCTCGCTGCGGCCGGTGTCGGGCCCGGTCAGCCACACCCGCCGGACCTGGTAGGAGCCGGTCTCGGCGACCGCCACGTACGACTCGTCGGCGGCCAGGGCCACCCCGTTGGCGAACTGGAGCCCGTCGAGCAGCTCGGTGACCTCGCCGGAGACGTCCCGCCGCAGCAGCCGACCGGTGCCGCTGTGCTCGAGCAGGTCGGCCATGAAGTGCTCCAGGCCGAACCGCTGCGTCGAATCGGTGAAGAACACGGTGCCGTCCCGGGCCACCGCGGAGTTGTTGCACAGCCCCAGCGGCCGCCCGCCGGCCATCGCCTGCGCGGTGACCAGCGGCTGCACCGAACCGCCCTCGGGATCGACGGCCAGCAGCCCCCGCAGGGCGTCGCAGACCAGCAGCCGGCCATCGCCGAGAAGCTCCACACCCAGCGGCCGGCCCCCGGTATCGGCCACCTGCTCGATCCGCCGACCCTGGTCGGACAGTCGCAGCACGCGCCCGTCCGCCACGCCGGTCAGCAGCCGGCCCTGCTCGTCCACGACGACGTCCTCGGGCCCGACGCCGTTGATCGCGAGCACCCGCGGTGTCGGCATCGGCGGCGCGCTGTCCGATCGCCGGGCCCGCTCGGGGGCGGCCGGCGGCTGCCAGACAACAGGCTGAATGGACGGACGGGCCATGTGTTCTCCTCGCGGTCCGCCTCCGCGCGGCGGCGGCCCCTGGTCACGGTCGATCCCCGCCCAGGCTGCCATCCGGCCCGGACGGCCCCAACCCGGTATGCCCCACGCGGGGGACAGCTCAAACCCAGGCCGCAGTCACTCCTCGCCGGTGAACGCCTTGCGTACGTCGTCCGTGCCGGCGCGAGCAGCCAGCAGCTGGCGCAGCAGGATGCGGGCCTTGACCGGGCTGAGGAAGCCGGCGCCGATCAGGCCGCGGCGCAGCAGGTCCTGCTCCGAGCCGGGGAAGCCGTAGGTCTCGGCCAGCACCGGCCCGGCGCCGGTGCGCGAGGCGAGGATCACCGGCATGCGTTCGGCCAGCTCGGCGAGCGGCTCCACCAGGGCCACCGGCACGTGGCCGGCGCCGAAGGCGGCGACCACCAGGCCGTCCACGGCGTCGCCGATGGCCTTGATCAGGGCGCCGTCGTCGCCGAGCGTCACCGTGACCAGGCCGATCGTCGGCTCCGGCGCGCCCTGCGGCACGTACACCTTGAGCACGTCGGCCGGCCGGTTCAGCAGCCGCAGCGTGCCCTCGACGACGTAGCCGATCGGGCCGGTGTTCGGTGACACGAAGGCGGCGATGCTCGCGCTGTGGGCCTTGGTGACGTACCTCGCGGCGTGCACCTCGTCGGCGAACACCACGACGCAGCCCAGCCCGTCGGCCTGCTCACTGGCCGCCACCTGGACGGCGGCGAGCAGGTTGGCCGGGCCGTCGGCACCGGCCAGCGACGGGTTGCGCATCGCGCCCGTCACCACCACCGGAGCGCCGTCCAGCACGCTGGTGTCGAGGAAGAACGCCGTCTCCTCGATGGTGTCGGTGCCCTGCGTGACCACCACGCCCCGAGCCCCGGCGTCGATCTCTGCCGTGATCAGCTCGGCCAGCGCCGTCAGGTCGTCGAAGCCGACCGAGGCCCCGGGCAGCGACCGGAACGCGATCGTCCGCAGCTCGACCTCGACCTTGTCCAGCCCCGGCACCGAGGCCAGCAGCTCGTCCACGTCGAGCGCCGGCACGGCCCCGGTGCTGCCGTCGGCCGGCCTGGCCATGGCGATGGTTCCACCGAGCGCGATCACCGTCACGAAGTCGGTCACCTGCACTGGCGTACCACATGCGCCGCGTCAGGGATAGGTCACACGAGCAGCAAGGTTTTCCCTGCAACCGTCCTGTTCTCCACCTCCTTGTGCGCCATCGCCGCGTCGGCCAGCGGGAACGTCCGGCCGATCACCGGACGCACCCGGCCGGCCGCGGCTTCGGCCAGGACTCGGCCGATCAGCTCGCTGCGACGGGCGGGCTCGAACTGCACTGTCTCCATGCCGGTCAGCCGCACGCCGCGGCGGGCCGCCGCCGCGGGATCGACCGGCGCGACCTCGGGATCGGCCGCGCCATGGGCGGACATCCGGCCGCCGTCGACGACCAGCTCGAACGCGGCCTGCCCGATCGAGCCGCCGACGCCGTCCAGCACCACGTCGAAGCCGGCCGGCGCCGGGCCGCCGTCGGCGCTCGACTCCACGCCGACGGCGGCCCGGGCCCGATCGGCCCAGTCGGCGGCCGAGTAGTCCACGGCTTCCGCGCCGAGCCCGCGCACCAACGCGAGCTTGCGGTCGCCGCGAACCGCCCCGACCACCTCGGCCCCCGCGGCCAGCATCAGCTGCACGAGCAACACGCCCATGCCGCCGGCCGCCGCGGTGATCAGCACCCGCTCGCCGGGTCGGACGGCGACCAGATCGCTGAGGGCCGTGGCCGTGACGCCGTCGGTGGCCAACGCGGCGGCGTCCTGCGTCGACACCCCGTCGGGTATCGGCACCACGTGCGTCGAGGGCACCGCGACCCGGGTCGCGTAGCCCCCGCTGCTTCCCGTGTGGGCGACGACCCGCCGGCCTTCCGGTCCGACTCGGCCGGCCACCGCCGCACCCGGGACATAAGGCGGCCGCAGGTCGAACCACTGCCGGCCCCAGCCCGATCGCAGCCGGGCGTCCAGCAGCAGCACATCGGCCACCTCGACGTCGATCAGCACCTCGCCGTCACCCGCGACCGGATCGGGTTCGTGACGCAGTTCGAGGACGTCGGGACCACCATAGGCACGCACGCTGACCACTCGCATGGATCAAGCTTCCAAGCTCCAGCTAACTGGAGGTCAATACCTCTTCACCTGCGGAGATACGCGAGCAAACGTGTCAAGTCGGTCTTGGAGTCGATCTTGCGGCCGGGACGTCGACACCCTTCGCGAGCAAGGCCGCCGCCGCCCGAATCGCCGGTTCCGTGTCCGATCGTGCGATCACGAGTGGTGACGGCGGTCACTCGGACCGGTCAGTGCCGGCCCAGGCGAGCTGACCTGATCTCGCCGGTCTACGATCCAACTGGTTTCCCGAGATGACACTGGCTGGAGGGCATCGTGACGGCCGTAGCACCGCAGCCGATCGCTACGCGTCCCTATCCGACGCGAACGACGGTCAAGGGATCCGCACTGCTGCGGTTGTTCCACACGACCGATCACAAGCAGATCGGGATCATGTACCTGGTCACCTCGTTCGCCTTCTTCATGGTCGGCGGCGCGATGGCCCTGCTCATGCGCACCGAGCTGGCCCAGCCCGGGCTGCAGTTCCTCTCGCAGGAGCAGTTCAACCAGCTGTTCACCATGCACGGCACGATCATGCTGCTGCTGTACGCGACGCCGATCGTGTTCGGCTTCGCCAACTTCGTGCTGCCGCTGCAGATCGGCTCGCCGGACGTCGCCTTCCCGCGGCTGAACGCGTTCGCCTACTGGGCCTACCTGTTCGGCGGCACGATCGTGGTCGCCGGCTTCCTGACCCCGGGCGGCGCTGCCGACTTCGGCTGGTTCGCCTACACCCCGCTATCCGACATGGTGCACTCGCCCGGCGTCGGCGCGGACCTGTGGATCGTCGGCCTGATCCTGTCCGGCCTCGGCACCATCCTCGGCGGCGTCAACATGATCACCACGGTGGTCTGCCTGCGCGCCCCCGGCATGACCATGTTCCGGATGCCGATCTTCACCTGGAACATCCTGGTCACCTCGATCCTCGTGCTGCTGGCCTTCCCGATCCTGACCGCGGCCCTGTTCGGCCTGCTGGCGGACCGGCATCTGGGCGCGCACGTGTTCGACCCCCAGAACGGCGGCGTCATCCTCTGGCAGCACCTGTTCTGGTTCTTCGGCCATCCCGAGGTCTACATCGTCGCGCTGCCGTTCTTCGGCATCGTGTCCGAGATCTTCCCGGTGTTCAGCCGCAAGCCGCTGTTCGGCTACAAGGGCCTGATCTACGCGACGCTGGGCATCGCGGCCCTGTCGGTGACCGTGTGGGCGCACCACATGTACGCCACCGGCGCGGTGCTGCTGCCGTTCTTCTCGTTCATGACCTTCCTGATCGCGGTCCCGACCGGTGTGAAGTTCTTCAACTGGATCGGCACCATGTGGAAGGGGCAGCTGACCTTCGAGACGCCGATGCTGTTCAGCGTCGGCTTCCTGATCACCTTCCTCTTCGGCGGCCTGACCGGCGTGCTGCTGGCCGCGCCGGCGATCGACTTCCACGTGTCCGACTCGTACTTCGTGGTGGCGCACTTCCACTACGTGCTCTTCGGCACCATCGTGTTCGCCACCTACGCGGGCATCTACTTCTGGTTCCCGAAGATCACCGGCCGGATGATGGACGAGGGCCTGGGCAAGCTCCACTTCTGGACCACGTTCATCGGCTTCCACACCACCTTCCTGGTGCAGCACTGGCTGGGCGCCGAAGGCATGCCCCGCCGGTACGCCGACTACCTGGCCAGCGACGGCTTCACCACGCTGAACACCATCTCCACCATCGGCGCGTACATCCTGGGCGCGTCCACGCTGCCGTTCATCTGGAACGTGTTCCGCAGCTACCGGTACGGCGAGGTCGTCGAGGTGGATGACCCGTGGGGCTACTGCAACTCGCTGGAGTGGGCGACCTCCTGCCCGCCGCCGCGGCACAACTTCACCTCGCTGCCGCGGATCCGCTCCGAGCGGCCGGCCTTCGAGCTGCACTACCCGCACATGGTGGAGCGGCTGCGGCTGGAGGCGGAGTACGGCCACACGCCGGCCCCGTCCGAGGTGCTCACCGCGGCCGTCACGGGTAGCGAGGACCCGACGGAGAAGTGACCGTCAACTGAACATTCGAGCAAGCGGGCCCCGGTGATCACCGACACACCGGGGCCCGCTTGCTTTTCCGGCAAACTGAGCGGGTGACTAGCCCCCAAGCCAGCACGGTCCTGATCACCGTCACCGGGCCGGACAAGCCCGGCGTGTCGTCGGTGCTGTTCGCGGTGCTCACCCGGCACGGCGTCGAGGTGCTCGACGTGGAGCAGGTGGTCATCCGGGGCAAGCTGGTGCTGGGGGTTCTGGTCAAGGACGAGCGCGACCCGGAGGGCCTGCAGGAGTCGGTCGAGCAGGCCATGGCCAGCGTCGCGATGAACGTGGACGTGGAGGTCGGGGCCGACCCGCGCAGCTCCTCCCAGAACGGCTCCAGCCACGTGCTGGTGGTGCTCGGCCGGCCGGTCACCGCGCGGGCGTTCACCGAGGTCGCCCGCAAGCTGGCCGCGCTGGGCGTGAACATCGACGCCATCCACCGGGTCGCCGACTATCCCGTGACCGGCCTGGAGCTGCGGGTCTCGGTGCCCGACGACACCGGCGAGCAGGACACTCTGCTGCGCAACGCGGTGGCCGAGGTGTCCTCACGAGTCAACCTGGACGTGGCGGTGGAGCGGGCCGGGCTGACCCGACGGGCCAAGCGACTGGTCGTCTTCGACGTGGACTCCACGCTGGTGCAGGGCGAGGTCATCGAGATGCTGGCCGCCCGCGCCGGCTGCGAGGACCAGGTCCGGCAGATCACCGAGGCCGCCATGCGGGGCGAGCTGGACTTCGCCCAGTCCCTGGAGCGGCGGGTCGCGCTGCTGGCCGGGCTGCCCGAGACCGTGCTCGACGACGTCGCCGCCGAGCTGGAGCTGACGCCAGGGGCCCGCACCACCGTTCGCACGCTCAAGCGCCTGGGCTTCCGCTGCGGCGTGGTCTCCGGCGGCTTCACCCGGGTCATCCAGGGCCTCGCCGACGAGCTGGGGCTGGACTTCTGCATGGCCAACCAGCTGGAGGTCGTCGACGGCCGGCTGACCGGGCGCACCACCGGGCGGGTCATCGACCGGGCCGGCAAGGCCGCCGCGCTGCGCGAGTTCGCCGACGCCTTCCACATCCCGCTGGCCCAGTGCGTCGCCGTCGGCGACGGGGCCAACGACATCGACATGCTCTCCGCCGCCGGCATGGGCGTCGCCTTCAACGCCAAGCCCGCCCTGCGTGAGGTCGCCGACGCCGCCCTCTCGCACCCCTTCCTGGACGCCGTGTTGTTCGTGCTCGGCGTCACCCGCGCCGAGGTCGAGGCGGCCGACGCCGCCGACGGTCTGGAACCATTGCGCCTGTGAACGTGCTTCAACCGCTTGCCGACCGCTACGCCTGGTGGCTGCGCCGCCCCGCGCCGCAGGACACTTCCGACGAGGACCCCGCCGAGGTCCGGGCCATGCCGATCGTGCTGCGCATCGAGAAGGCCACGCCGCCGGACCGGACGCCGCTGCTGGAGGCCGCCGCGGCGGCGGCGATCGCCGTCTGCCTCGATCCCCGGGCCACCGAGCCCGAGGGGGAGTGGCACGGTGAGGTGACGGCGTGGATCGACGGCCGGATCCGCAAGGTGTCGCGACGGGCCCGTGGGGCGCACTGGGAGGCCGTGCAGGCGCTGCCCGGGGTGACCGTGCGGGTCGGCGACGCCGAGGCCCGGGCGCTGCTGCCGTGGAAGGTCGCCGAGACGCCGTACGAGGTGAAGCGGCTCCAGATCACCGGCAGCGAGCTGCCGTTCGACGAACCGGGGGCCGCCCCGCCCGGGGTTCCGGTGCTGTGGATCAATCCCGATGTGCCGATGACCGCCGGCAAGGCCGCCGCCCAGGTCGGGCACGCCACCATGCTGCTCGCCGCCCTGCTGCCGGCCGACGAGCTCGCCGCCTGGCAGGCCGCTGGATTCCCTTGTGCCGTAAGGACTCCGGAGCCCGCTGACTGGAAGCTCCTCACCCCGGGCGAAGACCCCGCCGGCGCCTGGCACTCCCGTGGCGTCGTCGCCGTGCGGGACGCGGGGTTCACCGAGGTCGCCCCCGGCACCGTCACCGTCGTCGCGCAGCGGGCCTCGTGAGCGTCACAGTCCGGCGCGTGGGCGAGGGCCGGTTCGTGGCCCGCACTGCCAACGGGGCGACCGTTGAGGTCGGCGGCGACGGCTTTTCGCCGGTCCAGCTGCTGGAGGCCGCCCTCGCCGCCTGTGCCGCGATGACCGCCGAGCAGCTCATCACCCGCCGAGGCGGAAGTGACTTCGCTGTCATCGCGACGGGAACGCAGTCCGCGCACGAGCTCAGCAGCGTCGACATCGCCTTCGACCTGCCGGCCGACGAACCCCTGGCCACCATCGTCCCCCGGGCCGTGGCCCGCGAGTGCAAGGTCAGCCGCACCGTCGAGCACGGCGCCCCGGTGACCGTCCGGCTGAACGGCTAGGCCGACGCGGCGGCGTCGAGGCGTTTGAGGGCGGCGCGCACCACTTCCGGGTCGTGGGTGGTCCAGAACGGGGGTAGAGAGGCGCGCAGGAAGCCGCCGTAGCGGGCGGTGGCCAGGCGGGGGTCGAGGATGGCCACCACGCCCTTGTCGTTGGTGGAGCGCAGCAGCCGGCCGGCGCCCTGGGCGAGCAGCAGGGCGGCGTGGGTGGCGGCGACGGTGAGGAAACCGTTGCCGCCGCGGGCTTCCACGGCCCGCTGGCGGGCCGACGCGAGAGGGTCGTCGGGGCGGGGGAAGGGAATCCGGTCCACCACGACGAGTTGCAGGGAGTCGCCGGGCACGTCCACGCCCTGCCACAGGGACAGCGTGCCGAACAGGCAGCAGCGCACGTCCTCGGCGAACTTCTTGACCAGCTGGGCGGTGGAGTCCTCGCCCTGGCACAGCACGGGATACTCGATGCGGGACCGGATGGCCTCGCTGGCCTGCTTGGCGGCGCGCATCGAGGAGAACAGGCCGAGGGTCCGGCCGCCGGCGGCGTTGACCAGCTCGACGAGCTCGTCGAGGTAGGCCGGCGGCAGGCCGTCGCGGCCGGGGGTGGGCAGATGCCTTGCCAGGTAGAGGATTCCGCTGCGGCCGTGCTCGAACGGGGAGCCGACGTCCATGCCGCTCCAGCGAGGAGCGCTCAGGTCGGACGGCACTTCCTTCTCGGTGGCGGTGGCGTCGACCACCGGCACCTGGCTGGAGGCGGGCAGCCCCCACTGCCGGGCCAGGGCGTCGAAGGTCCCGCCGAGGGTGAGCGTGGCGGAGGTGAGGACTGTGGTCCGTGGCGCGAAAAGCCGTTCCCGCAGCAGGCCGCCGACGCCCAGCGGCGCGACCTTCACCGTGGGCGGCTTGCTGTCGTCACGGAAGTCGCCGGCCAGCCACACCACGTCCCGCCGGTGGGCCTCGTCCTCGTCGAACGCCTCCAGCAGCCGGACCGCGGTGTCGTGGATCTCGTCGAGCAGCGCCAGCGCGAGCTTGCGGCCGACAGCGCCCTCCGGATCCTCCTTGCGTTCCGGACCGAGGGCGGTGATGCAGCGGTGCGCGGAATCCCGCACCGCGGCCAGCGCGCCGGCCAGCGCCCGGGGCATCGCGTCCAGCCGGCCGATCGGCATCTCCGACAGCACGATCTCCAGGCCTTCGCCGGCCTCGGACAGCTGGTCGGCGACGTCCTCCTCGATCTGCCGCCCGCACCGCCGCACGGCGATCGCCAGCGCGGCGGTGGACAGCTCGGCGGTGGCCACCGACGTCACGCGGTCCACCAGGTCGTGCGCCTCGTCCACGATCACGAGATCGTGGTCGGGCAACACCTTGTAGCCCTCAAGGGCGTCGATCGCCAGCAGCGCGTGGTTGGTGACCACGACATCGGCCCGGCCGGCCTCGGCCCGGGCCCGCTCGGCGAAGCAGTCCACGCCGATCGGACACTTGGACACGCCCAGACATTCCTTGGCACTGACCGAAAGCTGCCGCCACGCCTGGTCGCTGACCCCGGGCACCAGCTCGTCCCGGTCGCCGGTCTCGGTGTCCGACGACCACTCGTGCAGCCGCTTCACGTCCCGACCCAGCCGGGAGATCGCGAACGCGTCGAACAGGCCCTCGTCCTCGGGCTCGTCCGGCGCGCCGGAATGCACCCGGTGCATGCACAGGTAGTTGCGCCGGCCCTTGAGGATGGCGAACGTGGGCTCGCGGCCCAGGGTCTTCTTCAGCGCCGTGGCCAGCCGCGGCAGGTCCCGGTCCACCAGCTGCCGCTGTAGCGCGATCGTGGCCGTGGAGACGACGACGGTCGCGTCCTCGGCGACGGCGTGCCGTACCGCGGGCACGAGGTAGCCCAACGACTTCCCGGTGCCGGTGCCGGCCTGCACAGCCAGGTGCTCGCCGGTCCGGATGGCGCGCTCGACGGCCAGCGCCATCTCCACCTGCCCGGGCCGCTGCTTGCCACCGAGGGCTTCCACGGCTTCGGCGAGCAGTTCTTCGACTGAAGGCAGTTCCGGCACGGGCAAGACGTTACCCGCTATCCCCGACAGGCTTATGCAGCGCCGAGCGCCGTGGCGGCCGCGTCTCGGACCGCGGCCTCTGACGGCGTCGGAACTCCCTGCTCCGAAGCCAGTTCCGCCAGCGAGCACATCGTCACGCCGGGCAGCGCGCACGCCGTGAAGTCCCGGTACACCGACATGTCCGGGTCCACGTTGATGGCGAACCCGTGACTGGTCACCCCACGCCGGATCCGCATGCCGATCGACACCAGCTTGCGGTGGTCCGGCGTCCACACGCCGACGAGGCTGTTCTCGCCGGGCGGCGTGTCCCGCCGGATGGTCGCGAACCCCAACGCCGCCAGCGCCTCGATGAGCCCGTTCTCCACCCACCGCACGATGTCCACCGGCCCGCGCCGCCGCACGTCGACCACCAGATACCCCACCAACTGCCCTGGCCCGTGATAGGTGGCGTACCCGCCGCGGTCCACCTCGACTAGCTGCATGCCGGTCGGTAGATCGGCCGGATCCGTCCGCGGGCTGTAGGTGACCACGGGCGGGTGGCTGAGCAGGAAGAGCCGGTCCTCGGCCCGCCCTTCCTGACGCTCGGCCACCCACCCGCGCATGTCCGCGGCGGCCCGCTCGTAGTCGACGACGCCGAGATCGACCCGCCGCACGGTCAGGACTGCTGGAAGCGGCGGACCAGGGCCCAGGTGCCGGGCAGCAGGCCCGCCGCGAGGGCGACCTTGAGTGCGTCACCGAGCAGGAAGGGCACGACTCCGGCCAGCAACGCGGCGCGGAAGTCCATGCCGGTGGCGGCCATCAGCCACGGCACGCCGATGGAGTAGATGACCAGATTGCCCAGCGCCATGGTGCCGACGGTGCGCAGCGGAGTGCGGTCGCCGCCCACGCGGGCCAGGGCGCCGACGAGGGCGCTGGCGGCGATGAAGCCGATCAGGTAGCCGCCGGTCACGGCGGCCCAGCCGGCCTCACCGCCGGTGAACCACGGCACGCCGGCGAGGCCGGCGACGAAGTACAGGGCCAGCGACAGCCCACCACGCTTCCAGCCGAGGCCGGCGCCGACCAGCAGGGCGGCGAAGGTCTGGCCGGTGACCGGCACGGGGCTGCCCGGGATGTGCACGGCGATCTGCGCCGCGAGCCCGGTCAGCGCGGCCCCGGACAGCACGAGCACGGCATCCTTGGCCAGCGCCCCGGGAATCACGTCGGCCAGCACGGCCCGGCGGTCGGTCACAGCGAGCACGGACATCGGGTCCCCTCCTCACAACGAGTTACTCGTAGTGACCCTAATCGGGGACGGGTGGGGGACTACTGGGACTTTCCTCACGCCGGCGGCGATCTCGGGCCCGGGCAGCCGGCTGGGCGTGGGCGGCTGGTAGACGAAGGTGTCGCGGGCGTAGCCGAGCGGCAGCGGGCGCATGCCTCGCCACGGCTGGCCCTCGGGCCCGGCGATCGAGTCCAGCGCGGACAGGCGGATGAACCGACCGTTGCCGCTCAACGGGTTCGCGTCGGCGGGGCGGGCGAGGCAGGCGTTGGCCAGTCGCTTGAACCAGCTGCGGCCCTCGCCGTTGGTCCGCACGTCGATCTGCACGGCCGCGGTCTCGGGATCGTCGAACTGGGCGGCGGTGATGCCGAGGCAGTTCCAGGCCGGCCGGCTGCCGGCGTCGAGCACGGTGATGATGGCCCGCTCGGGCGTGGCGTGCCGGCCCTGCCACACCTTCAGCGCCCGGTAGGCGGCGTCGAGGGCGTCTTCCTTGCCGGTCCGCGCCTGCGGCCGGTAGCGCTGCACGAGGTGGATGTGCCGCCCCTCGATGCGGCGCAGGCCACGCACCACGGCCGCGGTCCGGTCGTCGGAGTCGTCGTCGATGACCCAGACGTGCGCGGCCTTGAACGTCTGCCGCAGGTACGTGACGGTGCCGCCGATGACGGACTGCTCGTCCCGGCAGGGCACGAAGAAGTGCCATTCCAGTCTGGTCGGGTCACCCAGCTTCACAACTTCTCCCGCCGCACGGTCAACCACCCGAACACCACCAGCGAGGCCACCGCGCCGAGCACGCCGGCCGCCGACCCCAGCCATACCGCCAGCACGTCGACCGCGGCCAGCGTCAGCGCGGTGAAACCCAGCGCCACCAACGCTTTTCGGGTGATCCGGGGGACGAGGGCGATCAACACCGAGGTCAGCAGGAGCAGCGGCACGAGCAGGTAGGCCGACCGGCCCGCCTGTCCGGTGTGGACGGACGGGGTCACCAGTCCGGCCAGGGAGATCTCCACGGCCCGGTGGAGCGGGCGCGCGAGCACCAGCCCGGCGGCGGCCGCGACCAGCAGCACCGCGGCGGCCCGGTTCGCCACCGGGACGCGCAGGGTTGTCACAGCAGTCACGCGTGGTCCTTTCATGTTCGCGTCCAGCGAGGTATCGGAGTCACGCAACGACCCCTGAACGGCCGGAACGGGTGGCTAGGTGACGCTGAACCGGCTGAGATCGGCACACTGAGTAGCGGTGGCTGGGCGAAACGGTGGAACGGTGTCCCTCATGTGGGTCGGCGAGCTTTGCCTAGTTCGGGTGAAGGTCAATAGTCCAAGGCTCGCCCTTCTTCACCTGCCGCAGGAGGACCCCCGCATGCGCACGTCACCCCCAGCCCGCCGACCGTCCACACGGGACATGTGAGGAGCTGGCCCCTTTGAGCACCGAAGTGCTGTTGCTGGCCGGCACCCGGCCAGAAGCACTCAAGGCCGCGCCGGTGGCGCTCGCGCTGTCCGGCCATCCCCTGCTGCGCCCGATGATCGTGCACAGCGGCCAGCACGTGGGCATGGTCGAGCAGGCGCTGGCCGCCTTCGACCTGCGGCCGGACGCCTTCATCCCGCTGCGCCGCGAGATCGGCAGCCAGGCCGAGCTGGTCGCCGGCATGCTGCGGCGGCTGGACGAGCTGATCGTGCGCCGCCACCCGGCCGCCGTGATGGTCCAGGGCGACACGTCCACCGCTCTGGCCGGCGCGCTGGCCGCCTACTGGCGCGGCGTGCCGGTGGCGCACCTCGGCGCCGGGCTGCGCACCGGCGACCTGACCTCGCCCTTCCCCGAAGAGGGCACCCGTCAGATGATCTCCCGGATCGCCGCCCTGCACCTCGCGCCGACCGAGACCGCCGCGCGGGCCCTGCGCGCGGAATCCGTGCCTGGCGACCGCATCACCGTCACCGGCAACACCATTGTGGACGCCTTGCAGCACGTCGTCGCGGCCAAACTGCCGCCCCGCAGCAAGGATCTGCTGGAGTTGGAGGCGCGCGTCCAGGCCGACCAGGGCCGGATCGTGCTGGTGACCATGCACCGCCGCGAGTCCTGGGGCGCGCCGCTGGACCGCGTGCTGGCCGCCGTGCGGTCCATGGTGGACCGTCACCCCGACGTTCACGTGCTGCTGCCGATGCATCCCAACCCGGCGGTGCAGGCCCAGGTCTCGGGCGCGTTGCAGGGCCACGACCGGGTCTGGCTGTGCGAGCCGCTGGACTACCCCGACCTGGTCCGCGTGCTGCGGCAGGCGGCCCTGGTCGTCACCGATTCCGGCGGCCTGCAAGAGGAAGCGCCGAGCTTCGGGGTGCCGGCGCTGGTGGTCCGGGACCACACCGAACGCACCGAGGCGGTCGACGCCGGCTACGCCTGGGTGGTCGGCACCGACGACACCCGCATCGTCGCCGAGGCCGACTGGCTGCTCGGCTCCCACCTGCGCCTGCCGTCCGGACAGAATCCGTTCGGTGACGGCCGGGCGGGCCAACGGGTGGTGGCGGCCCTCGACCGGCTGCTGGGCACCGGCGGAGTGGGCACGCACACCCCCGAATTGGTGGCAATCCGCTGACGTGTCACTCGTCTGGGTGGCTACTACGCCGTCGGGTTACATGACGGCGACCGGACGCAGATGATCGGACGTGAACGACCCTCACCGAAGAAAGGACCCGAATGCTGAGCAGGAGCGCGCGGCGCGTCGGAGCCGGCGCGGTCGCCGTGGTCGCGGCGATGGCGCTCACGGCGGTTCCGGCCGAGGCGACGCCGCTTGGTCAGACCTCGCTGGGATCGGTCGACGTCACGCGGGCCGGGCGCCCCGTGACGGTGCCGCCGATCGCGCCGTGCGACGTCACCGCCGACCAGCAGAACACCAGCAAGGGCACGCGGGCCGCCGGCGTGGCCACTTTCGGCGCCGGCAACACCACGTGCACCAAGGACGCCGGCGCGAAGACCGCCAAGATGCAGGCCACCGGCGACAGCTTCGACCTCACCGCGTTGACGCCCTACGGCGGCCCGGAGATCAAGCTGGCCAGCTACGCCGCGAGCTGCGCCGCCACCACCACGTCCACCACGGCCAACTTCCAGTTCAGCGGCCTACAGGGCGTGGACGCGCCGAAGCCCATCCCGGCCAACTACACCACCACCGTCGGCCCGGCCGACAACCCGCAGGCCCGGATCACCTTCAACGAGGTCATCCAGGCCGAGCCCAACGACGGCAGCGTGACCATCAACATGCTGCACATCGTCCTGTTCCCCAACGGCGGCGGCCCGATGAGCGGCGACGTGATCGTCGGCCACGCCGCCTGCTCGCCCACCTCGTGACGCGACCCGGGGCTCAGCCGAGCCTCGGGTTCCCCACGAACCGCACGCCTTCGCTCTGAAGCTCGGTCAGCGCGAAGTCGGTGCTCTTCGCGCCCACGCCGGCGGTCAGGTCCAGCAGCACGGTGGGATTGAAGCCCAGCCGCTGCGCGTCCTTCGCCGTCGCCTTCACGCAGTAGTCGGTGGCGATGCCGACCACGTCCACGCGGTCCACGCCGCGCTCCCGCAACCAGTCCTCCAGCGACTTGCCCCCGGGCCCGACGCCCTCGAAGCCCGAGTACGCCGCCGCGTGCGCGCCCTTCGAGAACACCGCCTCGATCGAGGACACGTCCAGCTCCGGGTGGAACGACGAGCCGGGCGTGCCGGCCACGCAGTGCACCGGCCAGCTCGACGCGTAGTCCGGGTTGTCACTGAAATGCGAGCCCGGGTCCTGGTGGTAGTCCCGGGTCGCCACCACGTGGTCGTACGAGCTCTCGCTGATGTGCCGCGAGACGTCGGCCGCCACGGCCGCGCCGCCGGCCACCGCCAGCGAGCCGCCCTCGCAGAAGTCGTTCTGCACGTCCACGACGATCAGTGCGGTAGCCATCGCAGCCTCACAGGAAGGTAGTCGGGATCGCCGGTTCGCCGTGCGAGAGCTTCAGGCCCTCCCACGGCACGCTGACCAGGGCCTGCCGCAGCCGTTCGCGGCTCTGCTCGATGGTCGGCAGGTCCGCCACCACCTGTCCAGCCCGCAGCAGAGGGATCTGCAGCTCGCGGTCGTGCTCGCCGAGCTCGGGCCGGTTGCCTTCGGTGTAGACGACTTCCTCGACCGCCGTGCCCGTTTCGCGGAAACGCCGCAGCGCGCCCTTGCGGCCGCCGCGGGATTCCTTGTGGGAGCTGCGCTTGGCCACCGGCCTTCCGGCCACCTCCACCAGCTTGTAGACCATGCCCGCGGTCGGCGCGCCCGATCCGGTCACCAGCGAGGTGCCCACGCCGTAGGAGTCCACCGGCTCCGCGCGCAGCGCCGCGATGGCGTACTCGTCCAGGTCGCCGGAGACGACGATCTTCGTGTTGCGGGCCCCGAGCGAGTCCAGCTGCTCGCGGGCCTGCCGGGCCAGCGGGCCCACATCGCCCGAGTCGATGCGGATCGCGCCCAGCTCCGGGCCCGCGACCTCCACCGCCGTGGCGATGCCCTTGGTGATGTCGTACGTGTCGACCAGCAGCGTCGTGCCCGCGCCCAGCTGCTCCACCTGGGCCCGGAACGCCTCCGCCTCGCTGTCGTGCAGCAGCGTGAAGGCGTGCGCCGAGGTGCCGGCGGTCGGGATGCCGTAGCGGCGGCCCGCCTCCAGATTCGAGGTCGCGGTGAAGCCGGCCAGGTAGGCCACGCGGGCCGAGGCCACCGCCGCCTCCTCGTGCGTGCGCCGGGAGCCCATCTCGATCATGCGACGGCCGTTGGCCGCCGTCACCATGCGGGCCGCCGCCGAGGCGATCGCGCTGTCGTGGTTGAGGATCGACAGGGCCAGCGTCTCCAGCACGACGCCGGTGGCGAACGGGGCCCGCACGGTCAGGATCGGCGAGCCCGGGAAGTACAGCTCGCCCTCCGGGTAGCCGTCCACGTCGCCGGTGAACGCGTAGTCCGCCAGCCAGTCCAGCGTCCGGTCGTCCACCACCCTGGCCGTCTCCAGCCGCTTCAGCTCGGCGTCGTCGAACCGGAACCGGGTGATCGCGTCCAGCAGCCGTGCGGTGCCGCCGACCACGCCGTAGCGGCGGCCGTCGGGCAGCCGGCGGGCGAACACCTCGAACACGCAGGGGCGGTCGGCGGTGTCGTCCCGCAGCGCGCTGGACAGCATCGTCAGCTCGTAGTGGTCGGTGAGCAGCGCGGTGCTCGAACTGGTCATAGCTGATCAGCCTAACGGGGAACGGCATGACACCATTGGCGGTATGACCACGCCCGTCGAGCATGAGCTTCCGGAGGTAAGTGAGGTCGGCAGCGAGGACAACCCCTGGTTGACCGTGGTCTGGAACGACCCGGTCAACCTGATGTCCTACGTCACCTACGTGCTCCAGAAGATCTTCGGCTACAGCCGCGAGAAGGCCACCAAGCTGATGCTCGACGTGCACCACAAGGGCCGGGCGATCGTCTCGTCCGGCAGCAAGGAGAAGGTGGAGTCGGACGTGGCCAAACTGCACGCCGCCGGCCTGTGGGCGACCATGCAGAAGGATTCATGAGGGGTTGGCGGCGGCAGGGCGAGCGCATCGTCGCCGAGGTGGACCGGCAGGAGGCGGCGATCCTGCGGGGGCTGGTGGGCCAGGTGCTGGACATGCTGGCCGCCCGTGAGCAGGACGCGCCCGAGGACGAGCTGGCCGAGCTGACCGGGATCAAGGTGGGGCCGTCCACCGCGCCCGACGACCCGATCCTGTCGCGGCTGCTGCCCGACTTCCACCGGCTGGACGACGACCAGCCCAGCCAGGAGGACATGGACTCGGCGGCGGCGATGCGCAGCCTGCACGAGCCGGAGCTGCTGGCGGTGAAGACGGGCGTGGCGCAGGTCGTGATGGAGACGTGCCCGCCGGACGGCGGCCAGATCGTGCTGTCGATGGAGGACGCCGACGCCTGGCTGTCGGCGATCAACGACGTGCGGCTGGCCCTGGGCACGGCCCTGGACGTCACCGAGGACATGCCGGAGGAGCTGCCGGAGGACGATCCACGCTCGTCCCATCTCGGCGTCTACCACTGGCTGACCTGGGTGCAGGAGAGCCTGGTCACCGCGGTGTCGTCGTGATCACCGACGTGCCGGGCGTGCTGGTCGGGCAGCACCAGCGGCTCGGCGACGGCTGGGCCACGGGCACGACCGTGGTCCTCGTGCCGGACGGTGCGACCGCCGGCGTGGACCAGCGCGGCGGCGCGCCGGGCACCCGGGAGACCGATGTGCTGGAGCCGTCCCGGCTGGTGCAGGAGATCCACGGGGTGTGCCTGAGCGGCGGCAGCGCCTTCGGGCTCGCGGCGGCCGACGGCGTGGTGCGGTGGCTGGCCGAGCGCAACCACGGCGTGAGCGTCGGGGAGTTGCCGCACGAAGTGGTGCCGGTGGTGCCGTCGGCGGTGCTGTTCGACCTGAAGCTGGGGGAGTGGGGCCATCGTCCGGACGCCTCGTTCGGCTACGCCGCCTGTGCAGCGGCCACCGATGGCCCGGTCGAGCAGGGCTGTGTCGGCGCCGGAACCGGGGCACGCTGCGGGTCGCTCAAGGGCGGCATCGGAACGGCTTCGACGGTCGTGGATGGCCTGACGGTCGGGGCCATCGTCGCCGTGAATGCCATGGGGGAGGCGGTGAATCCCGTCGGCGTCCCGTGGGCCTCGGACCACGAGATCGACGGCGAGTTCGGGCTGTCGGCTCCGGGCACGCCGGCCGTGGAGCTCAAGCCCAAGCGATCGGCGCTGAACACCACCATCGGCGTCGTGGCCGTGGATGCCGTGCTGTCCAAGGCCGAATGCCAGCGCGTGGCCGCGGTCGCCCACGACGGCCTCGCCCGCGCCATCCGCCCCGCCCACGCCATGTACGACGGCGACACGATCTTCGCCCTGGCCACCGGCCGGCAGGAGCTGTCCGGCGTCCGCGGCATGGCCCTGGACCGCGTCTGCGAGGCCGGCGCGCAGGTCTTCGCCCGGGCCATCGTGCACGGGATCCTCGCCGCCACCACGGTCGCCGGCATTCCGGCGTACCGTGACGCTTGGCCGGAGGCTTTGGGGGGATTGTGACGGATTGGCACATTGTCGTGCACAACGACGAGGTGAACACGTTTCCGCTGGTCGTGGACGTGTTCCAGCGCATTGTCGGGCTGTCCATGGACGAGGCGATCGCCGGCATGCGGCGGGTGCACGAGCACGGCTCGGCGATGATCTCCGCCGCCGACCGCGCCGGCGCCGAGGCGATGGTGGCGCGGCTGCACACCTACGGCCTGGACGCCTCGGTCGGGCGGGCCGACCGGTGACCACGCTGGAGGAGAACGTCGCGCTGTACGGCGATTTCCTGGTGCTGTCGCTGAGAGTGGAGAGCGTGGCGGTGCTCCGGCGCACGGTCGGGGTGCTGGTTGCGGAGCTCGACGGCAACCGGTGGTCGCTGTCGCGGCGGAGGGTGCTGAACGACCTGTTCCCGCCGGCCTACAAGTCGCGCCGTGAACAGGCGGAGTACGAGAAGCGGCACGGCAACGCCGCGAAGGCGGACTTGCTGGCGGCGGCCCGCCGGGTGCTGGCGGCGCTGGACGGCCCGTGGCCCCCGCGCTATCCGGCGGCCGACGCCGACGACCTGCTGCGGGTGCTCGGCGTCGGACGCCTGCTGTTCACGGATCGGGACACGCCGCCGAACACCGACACTCAACGGGCTGTCGTCGCGGGTTACCTGAGCGCGGTGCAGCACGACATCCTGGTGACGTTGCGGCCGGAATTGGTGGAGGTGGGACCGCAGTGACGGTTTTCCGGGTGGTCGCCTACAACGACCTGCACAGCAAGGACGCGGTCGTCGCCGACGTCCTCAACCGGGTCTGTGGGCTGCCGGCGGCCGACGCGGTCGCGCTGACCCGACAGATCGCCGTCGCCGGCAAGGCCACCGTCGGCCTGGCCGAGACCCGGGAGGACGCCGAGGTGATCGCCGCCCGGATGCTGCGCTTCGGGCTGCGGCCGATGATCGAGAGGAACACCCCGTGAGCGGCTTCGACGTGGTCGTCGGCGAGAGCCAGGTGCTGCTCAACCTCAGCGAGCTCACCGTGTCGGCGCTGCGTGAGGGCATCGGCACGCTGGCCCGGATGCTGGACGAGGCGCCGCCGCAGGGCAGGTTCCGGGACCGGCTGCGGTTCGACCGGGAGCGGCTGGCCCTGCTGGACCGGGTGCTGCCGCCGGTCTCCGACTACGGCCCGTCGGCGCAGGAGTTCCTGGCCCGTCACGGCGTGGGCCTGCGTGAGGAGCTGCGGGACGCGGCCCGGCGGGTGCTGGCCTCGATCCCGGACGCGGGCCCGGCGAGCTATCCGCTGTCCGGCGTGGACGACTGGATCATGGTGCTGGGCCAGGCCCGGCTGGTCTGGGTGCCGCGCGAGGTCGAAGGTGACACCCGATCGAGTGACGCCGCCGTGCGGCGGGCCGGACTGCTCGCCGACCTGCAAGGACAGCTCGTCACCGCGCTGCGTCCGGAGTTGGCCGACCAGCTGACCGGCTGATTCCCACGACTCGGGACAACACCGGCCACCTACTAGGATGGGTCCCGTGCTGGTGATCCGCCGTGACCTGGTCGAGGCCATCGTCGAACACGCCCGCCGGGACCATCCCGACGAGGCGTGCGGGGTGATCGCGGGCCCGTCGCCGGACCGGCCCGAGCGCTTCGTGCCCATGCTCAATGCCGCCCGCTCGCCCACGTTCTACGAGTTCGAGTCGGGCGACCTGCTGCGGCTATACCGGGAGATGGACGCCAACGACGAGGTGCCCGCGGTGGTCTACCACTCGCACACCGCGACCGAGGCCTACCCGTCCCGCACCGACGTGTCCTACGCCGGCGAGCCGGAGGCGCACTACGTGCTGGTGTCCACCCGGGAGCCGGACAGCCACGAGTTCCGGTCCTACCGGATCGTCGACGGCGACATCGCCGAGGAGCCGGTGGAGATCGTCGAGTCCTACCGGGAATAACCGGCCGTCGCCGGGCGTCCCAGCCAACAGTCAAGGCCGATAGCGGAGGTTAGACAGCACATGGCCATCACCGTCTCGATCCCGACGATCCTGCGCACCCACACCGGCGGTGAGAAGTCCGTCGAGGCCAGCGGGGCCACCCTCGCCGAGGTGATCGACAACCTGGAGTCCAACCACGGCGGCCTGAAGTCCCGCCTGGTCAAGGACGGCGTGCTGCACCGGTTCGTCAACATCTACGTCAACGACGAGGACGTGCGCTTCGCCGGCGGGCTCGAGGCCAAGGTCGCCGACGGCGACAACGTGACCATCCTGCCGGCCGTGGCCGGCGGCAGCCGCTGACCTCGCCGTGGCCCGGTACGACTCGCTGCTCGACGCCCTCGGTGACACGCCCCTGATTGGGCTGCCCCGGCTGTCGCCGTCGGAGACGGTGCGGCTGTGGGCGAAGCTGGAGGACCGCAATCCGACCGGCTCGATCAAGGACCGGCCGGCGCTGGCCATGATCGAGGCGGCCGAGCGCGACGGCACGCTGTGGCCGGGCTGCACCATTCTCGAGCCGACCTCCGGCAACACCGGCATCTCGCTGGCCATGGCGGCCAAGCTCAAGGGCTACGGCCTGGTCTGCGTGATGCCGGAGAACACCTCCACCGAGCGCAAGCAGCTGCTGCAGGCCTACGGCGCCCGGATCGTGTTCTCGCCGGCGGCCGGCGGCTCCAACCAGGCCGTGGCCATGGCCAAGGAGCTGGCCAAGCAGAACGCCGACTGGGTGATGCTCTACCAGTACGGCAACCCGGCCAACGCGCAGGCGCACTACGACGGCACCGGTCCCGAGATTCTTCGGGACCTGCCGTCGGTCACCCACTTCGTGGCCGGCCTGGGCACCACCGGCACCCTCGTCGGGGCCGGCCGGTTCCTGCGGGAGCACAAGCCCGACATCCAGATCATCGCCGCCGAGCCCCGCTACGGCGAGCTGGTCTACGGTCTGCGCAACCTCGACGAGGGCTTCGTGCCCGAGCTCTACGACCCCGAGGTGCTGACCGGCCGCTACTCCGTCGGCTCCTACGACGCCCTGCGCCGGACCCGGCAGCTGCTGGAGTCCGAGGGCATCTTCGCCGGCATCTCCACCGGCGCCATCCTGCACGCGGCCCTGGCCGCCGCCGAGAAGGCCGCCGCCGCCGGCAAGACCGCCGACGTCGTCTTCGTCGTCGCCGACGCCGGCTGGAAGTACCTGTCCACCGGCGCCTACTCCGGCACCCTCGACGAGGCCGCCCAACGCATGGACGGCCACCTCTGGGCCTGACCGACCCCGGTTGTGGACAACTCTGAAGTTGTCCACAACCGCCCGATTCCAAGATCGGCCGTGCGTGGCCGCCGGTAGAATGGGTTTGGGCACGCCCCCCGGGAGGGTGGGTGGTGGATTCCTTCAGATCAAGGTCAGCCGGTGTGGTCGCGCGACGTGTTCAGCGCCCGCCGGTGTAGTCGCGGGATTCGACGATCAACCCGTCCCGCACCCGGACCACCAGGATCATCGGCATGGCGATGTCCTGCCCGCCCAGGCTGCCGCGGTAGGTGTACTCGCCGACGATGACCTCGGGGTCGGTGGTCTGGTGCACGACGAGGTCCTCGGCGCGGAAGTCGACGGCCATCTCGGCGGCCTGGGCGAAGTGCTCGCGGATCTGGGCGCGGCCCTCCAGGCGGGCGACGGCGGGATCGGTGCTGAACGGGTGGGTGACGACGGCGTCCTCGGCGTACAAGAGGGGAAGCTGGTCCCACTTGTGGCCGACGACGCCGTCGACCAGCTGGCGGAACACCTCGGCGGGTGCGGTCATCTCGATCTACCCCCTAAACGGAACGTTTACTCCGAATCTGAGGCTAGCGTGAACGGGCGCCAGGTGCCAGGGGGTTTGGCCTCGGCCAGGGCGAAGGAGCGGAAGGCGTCGGCGGCGGCCGGCATGAAGCGGTCGCACCAGGCGAGCCCGATCATCCGGTAGCACGGCGGGTCGGACACGGGCAGCTCGACGACGTCGGGCAGGGGAGCGGGACCGGGCCCCATCAGTCCGACGCCACAGCCGGCGCCGATCAGCCCCCGCAGCGTGGCGCCGTCCTCGCCCTCGCACGCGATCCGCGGCGAGAATCCGGCCTCGGCGCACAGCCGCTCGGTGGTCGGCCGCATCCCGAAGCCCCGCGAGAAGATCACGAACGGCTCGTCGCGCACCTCGGCCAGCCGCACGGTCGACCGCCCGGCCAGACGGTGGTGGGTGGGCACGACCAGCACCAGCGGCTCCCGCAGCAGCGGCTGCCAGACGATGCCGGGCGACCCCGGAGTGGAGATCAACAGCAGGTCGACCAGCCCGTCCAGCAGGTACTGCTCGATCCGCTCGGTCCCGCCCTGCCGCAGCCGGAACTGCACGTTCGGGCGGCGTGGCCGGTATCCGCTCAGCAGCGTCGGCACGACCAGCGGCCCCATGGTGTTCAGGAACGCCAGGTTCACGGTCCCGCGATCGGGGTCGGCCAACTCGCCGATGGACTGCCGCGCGCCGTCGACCGCGGACACCGCCCGCCGCGCGCCCTCCAGCAGCGCCTGACCATTGGCGTTGAGCCGCAAACCCCGCCCGACCCGGTCGAACAGCGGCGCGCCGACCTCCCGTTCGAGCCGGCCCAGGCCTCGCGACAGCGCCGGCTGGGACAGGTGCAGCGTCTCGGCCGCCTCGGTCACGGTCCGGCTCTCGGCGACCCTGATGAACCAGCGCAGCTCGTCCACGTCCACGTAGTGATGTGTAGCACGCATCGTTTCCATGGGAAATGTTCATTGGACGCATCAATGCCGTCGGGTCGACCCTCAAGGAGTGACGCCACTAGCCCTCGGTCTCGTCGCCGCGACCGGACTGATCGTCGGGATGCTCAACGCCGTCGCCGGCGCGGGCGCGATCCTCACCTTTCCGCTGATGATCGGTCTCGGGCTGAGCCCGCTGGCCGCCAACGTGACCAACTGCGTCGGCGTCGTGCCCGGCTCGGTGGCCGCGACCATCCGGCTGCGCAAGGACTTGCGGGGCCAGGCGGCGACCCTGCGCAAAGTCGTGCCGCCGGTGGCGATCGGCTCTGTCCTCGGCGTGATCCTGCTGTTCATCCTGCCCGGCAAGGTCTTCGACTACGCGGCCCCGGTCCTGCTGGCCGTGGGCGCGGTGCTCGTGCTCACACAACCGTTGCTGGCCAAGAAGTTGCGCACGGTCTCCGCGCGCCGCAACACGCCGGCGCTGGTGGCCAGCATGGCCGCCAACGGCGCGTACGGCGGCTACTTCGGCGCCGGCGTCGGCATCATTTTCGCTGCCCTGATCGGACTTCTGGTCACCGACGACGCCCATCGCATGAACGCCATGAAGAACGTCCTGCAGACCGTGGCCAACGGCGTGGCCGGGCTGATCTTCTGCTTCACCGCCCCGGTGAACTGGCCGGCGGCGATCGTGCTGGCCGTGACCACGGCGATCGGCGGGCCCCTGGGGGCCCGCCTCGCCCGGCACCTCCCGGCCCCCGCGCTGCGTTCGGTGATCGGCATCCTTGGCCTGATCACCGCGTCCTCGCTGCTGCTGCGCGCCTTCTGACCGACGCCCAGGTCGGCTCCGGCGGCCTAGCCGGCGAACAGGGTGGACGGCACGCCGACGCCGAAACCGGGCAGCACCAACAAAGATCCCGCCAGCTCCTGCTCGGCCAGCTGCTCCGGCGTGAGCCCTTCACGAGCGGTCGTCACATACAGGTCGGTGAAGTCCGGCCCGCCGAACGCGCACGCGGTCGCCCGCGCCACCGGCATCGGCACCTCGCGGTCCAGCTTGCCCTCGGGCGTGTAACGGCGGATCGCGTGGCCGTCCCACAACGCCACCCACACACAGCCGTCGGCGTCCACACACAGGCCGTCCGGCGAGCCCGGGGTGCCCTCGACCGTGCACAGTGGACGGCGGTTGGTCGCCGCACCCGTGGCCAGGTCGTAGTCGAACACGTCGATCCGCTGCGTCGGCGTGTCGATGTAATACAGCAGCGTGTTGTCCGGGCTCCAGCCCAGACCGTTGCTGATCGTCACGTCGTCGAGCAGCACCTTGGCCGCCCCGTCCGGCTCCACGCGGGCCAGCCAGCCGCCGCCCTCGGCCGTGTCGTAGCGCATGGTGCCGGCCCACAGCCGCCCCGCGCCGTCCACCGCCGCGTCGTTGCCGCGCACGCCCTCGCGCTCCCAGTACACCAGCCACCGCTGCGTGCCGTCCGCGTCGAGCAGCGCGATCCCGTCCCTCAGGTTGGCGACCAGCCCGCCACCCGACCGGGGCTTCGCCGCCCCCACGTGCTGCGGCGTCGGCAGCACGTCGTCACGGCCGCTGCCCGGGTCGTACCGGTGCACCGCGCTACCCAGGATGTCCACCCACAGCAGCGTGGACGTCGACGTGTCCCACGTGGGGCCCTCGCCGAGCGTCGCCTCGCCGCGCACCGCAACTTCGACCACTAGTGTTTCCTTAGGGGTTGTGCCGGATGCCCTGGATCGGTAATCGGCTTACTCTCGGTTACGTGGCTACCCTTCCCGTACCGTCGGCGCCTGGCAAGCCCGTCCACCGGGTGCTCCCGCCGCGACCGTTCCAGGCCGCCGTGGTCATCGGCGCCTTCACCGCGCTGCTCTACGTGGTCGAATTCGTAAACCTGGCCGTCTTCCGGGGCAGGCTCAGTGACTACGGCATCGTCTCGCACGTGGTGAGCGGCCTGCCCGGCATCATCTGGGCGCCGCTGCTGCACGTGAGCTGGCAGCATCTGGCCTCCAACACGCTGCCGGTGCTGCTGTTCGGCTGGCTGGCGATGGCCATCGGGGTGCGGCAGTGGGTGGCCGTCACCGCGACGATCTGGGTGATCAGCGGCCTGGGGGTGTGGCTGACCGAGGACACCGGCGTGTCCACCGTCGGGGCCTCGGGCATCGCCTTCGGCTGGCTGATGTTCCTGTTGGTGCGGGGCGTGTTCAACCGCAGCCTCAAGCAGCTCGTGGTGGCCGCGGTGCTGTTGTTCTACTGGGGCAGCGCGCTGTGGGGCCTGCTGCCCAACGTGAACCCGGAGATCTCGTGGCAGGCGCACGCGTTCGGCGCGCTGGGCGGCCTGTTGGCGGCCTGGCTGGTCGCGATGGCCAACCGACCAGCCCGCACCGCCGGTAGTCTCGCGGCGTGAGCATCGCCGCCGACGCACCGATCGGGATCTTCGACTCCGGAGTGGGCGGCTTGACCGTCGCCCGCGCGATCATGGACCAGCTGCCCGGCGAACGCGTCCGCTATCTCGGCGACACCGCCAACTGCCCGTACGGTCCGCTGCCCATCGCCGACGCCCGCCGGTACGCGCTCGCGGCGTTCGACCAACTGGTGGCCAGCGGCGTGAAGATGCTGGTGATCGCCTGCAACACGGCGTCGGCGGCCTGCCTGCGGGACGCCCGCGAGCGCTACGACATCCCGGTGGTCGAGGTCGTGCAGCCGGCGGTGCGCCGGGCCGTGGCCACCAGCCGCTCCGGCCGTATCGGCCTGATCGGCACCCAGGGCACCGTGCAGTCCCGCGCCTACGACGACGCCTTCGCCGCCGCCCCGCAGGTCACGCTGACCAGCGCCGCCTGCCCGCGGTTCGTCGACTTCGTGGAGCGCGGCATCACCTCGGGCCGGCAGGTGCTGGGGCTGACCGAGATGTACCTGGAGCCGCTGCACCGCGCCGACGTGGACACGCTGATCCTCGGCTGCACGCACTATCCGCTGCTCACCGGCGTGATCCAGATCGTGATGGGGGACCAGGTGACGCTGGTGTCCAGCGCCGAGGAGACGGCCAAGGACGTGGTCCGCGTGCTCACCCGGCACGACCTGCTGCGGGAAACCGGAGGGGAGTTCGCCGAGCACGAGTTCCTCGCCACCGGGCCGGCCGAGCCCTTCCTGCGATTGGCCCGCCGGTTCCTTGGTCCGCAGGTGGGAGCGGTCGGCGCCGCCATGTCACCCTCTACGCCGTGAAGCTGACCATCATCGGGTGCTCGGGCAGCGTGCCCGGGCCGGCCGCGCCCGCCCCGTGCTATCTGGTCGAGGCGGACGGCTTCCGGCTGGTGCTGGACCTGGGCAACGGCGCCCTGGCCGCGTTGCAGGCCCGGATGAGCGCGTTCGACATCGACGCGATCGCCTTCTCGCACCTGCACCCCGACCACTGCGCCGACTTCAGCGCGCTCGCGGTGCTGCGCCAGTACCACCCCCGGCCGCCGTACTCGCCGCAGCAACGGCGACTGCCGGTGCACGGCCCGTCCGACACCGCCCGGCGCTTCGCCGCCCAGTACGCGCCCAACGACGCCGAGCGGCTGACCACCGATTTCTCCACGGTCTTCGACTTCTACCCGCTGACCGGCGAGACCGTGCAGATCGGCCCGTTGAAGGTGACGTCCGCGCTGGTCACGCACCCGTGCGAGGCGTACGGCTTCCGTATCGAGCACGACGGCCAGGCCCTGGTCTACTCCGGGGACACCGCCGCCTGCCCCGCGCTGGACGCCCTGTCCGCCGGCGCCGACCTGCTGCTGGCCGAGGCCACGTGGACCGACCTGCCGACGCGGCCGGAGGACATGCACATGTCCGGCCGGCAGGCGGGGCAGACCGCGTGCCGGGCCGGGGTGGGCCGTCTCATGCTCACCCACATCGCGCCGTGGACCGATCCGCAGGTCGTGCTGGCCGAGGCGCGCGGCGAGTTCGAGGGCGAGGTGCTCGTCGCCGAGCAGGGCCGGTCGTACGAGGTCTAGCCGCCCACGCCCTTCCAGACGGCCGTGGCCCCGCTGTCGCCGATGAGGAAGATCTCGTAGGTCACGGCCACGGCGCTGGCGATCACCGCGAGCGAGACCAGGATGGTGATCAGGCCCCAGAACCGGCCCGCCGACTGCCGGCCGTTCTGGATTGTGCCGGGGGCGGCCGTCTCCTCGTCGAGCTCCTCGATGCTGTGCACACCCGGCGCGACCGGCTGCTGCCGTGCCGTGGCGGCGGCCGTGGCCCGGACGCCGCTGGTGGCCCGTTCCCGGTCGGCCAGCCGGCCCACGACCAGCAGCAACACCACCATCACGCCGAACGTGATCGCGTACGGCAGCAGGGCGTGGCCCAGGTCGGCGTGGTGGTTGAGTTCCGGGTTGTTGACCTTCAGGTTGTCGTACAGCTCCTCGCCGGCCTGCTGGGTGATCGGCACCGCGCCGATGCCCAGCACGGCCAGCACCAGCACCGGCAGCCAGTAGCGGCGGCGCCACCTGGGGTAGACGGCGATCACGATGCTGCCGACCGCGGCCAGAGGGAGCAGCACCACGACGGCATGCACCAGCAGCGGGTGCAGCGGCAGCCCGTTGACGGTGTACGTGTTCGCGGCAAGGTTCATGACAACCTCACGTTGGGAGCGCGTCGGCGGTTCAATCGGTGCCCGTAGGCTAGCCCGCGTGGTTAGAGCAGATGGCCGAGGCGACGAGTCGCTCCGCGATATCAAGATCACCCGTGGCTACCAGCAGTGGCCGGCGGGATCCGTGCTGGTCGAGTTCGGCAACACCCGCGTGCTGTGCGCGGCCAGCGTCACCGAGGGCGTGCCGCGCTGGCGCGCCGGGTCCGGGCTGGGCTGGGTCACCGCCGAGTACGCCATGCTGCCCTCGGCCACCCACACCCGGGGCGACCGGGAGTCGGTCAAGGGCAAGATCGGCGGCCGCACCCACGAGATCAGCCGGCTGATCGGGCGGGCCCTGCGGGCCTGCATCGACCTGTCCGCGCTGGGCGAGAACACCATCGTCATCGACTGCGACGTCATCCAGGCCGACGGCGGCACCCGCACCGCCGCCATCACCGGCGCCTACGTGGCCCTGGCCGACGCCATCACCTGGCTGGACGCCGCCGGCCGGCTGGCCGACCCCAAGCCGCTGTCGTGCTCGGTGTCCGCCGTCAGCGTCGGCGTGATCGACGGCCGGGTCCGGTTGGACCTGCCGTACGAGGAGGACTCCCGGGCCGAGGTCGACATGAACGTGGTCGCCACCGACGCCGGCACGCTGGTCGAGGTGCAGGGCACCGGCGAGGGCGCCACCTTCGCGCGGTCCACCCTGGACCAGATGCTGGACCTGGCCCTGGCCGGCTGCGCCGAGCTGTCCCGGCTCCAGACCGAGGCGCTGGCGCTGCCCTACCCGGGTCAGCTGCCCGAGCCCTCGGCCAAGGGCAGGCGGAAGTCGTGACCAAGCTGCTGCTGGCCACGCGCAACGCCAAGAAGCTGGTCGAGCTGGACCGGATCATGGTCGCCGCGGACGTGACCGGCATCGAGGTCATCGGCCTCGATGCCGTGCCGGAGTTCCCCGAGGCCCCCGAGACCGCGCCCGACTTCGAGGGCAACGCCCTGGCCAAGGCCCGCGACGCCGTCGCCGCCACCGGCCTGCCGGCCATCGCCGACGACTCCGGCCTGACCGTGGACGCCCTGAACGGCATGCCCGGCGTGCTCTCCGCCCGCTGGTCCGGCCGCCATGGCGATGACGCCGCCAACCTCAACCTCGTCCTCGGCCAGATGGGCGACGTCCCCGACGAGCGCCGTGGCGCCGCCTTCGTCTCCGCGGCGGCCCTCGTCCTGCCCGGCGGCCCCGAGGTCGTCGTCCGCGGCGAGTGGCGCGGCACCCTCATCCGCGAGGCCCGTGGCTCCAACGGCTTCGGGTACGACCCGATCTTCGTGCCCGAGGGCGAGACCCGCACCTCCGCCGAACTCGACCCCGCGGAGAAGGACGCCCTCTCCCACCGCGGCCGCGCCCTGCGCCTCCTCCTGCCCCACATCACCGCCGCCCTCACCTGACTTCACCCCCCGGCGAGGCACGCTCTCCGTCACACCGAATGTCGATTTCCGGCACCCGGCTTGTGTCATGAAGGGCCCCTTCCTGACGTTCAACGTCAGGAAGGGGCCCTTCATGACATGGGGCACGCCGGCGCTCCCCTCTTTTCGCGCTACTGCGCCGGCGTGACAGGCGGTTCTCACGGCAGGTAGGGCGGCGCGACTCCCCATCCCCAGTGCGGCACCGGCGCCTGCTTGACCGGGGAGGCGCCCGGCTGCGAGTTGGCCAGCGCGATCCGCGTGCCCCACTCCAGGTAGCCGGTGAACGCCGCCCGGAACTCCGGGTCGGCCGGCAGGCCCACCTCGTCGGCCGCGTCCTGGAGCAGGTTCACCCAGCGCCGACGCTGCGGCTCGGTGATCGCCTTGCCGAGGTGCATGGCCAGCATCGTCGGATAGCCGCCGCGTTCCTCGGTGTATGTCTTCGGCCCGCCGAACACCTCGCCCAGCCACTGCGCGACCCGGTGCGGGTGCTCCGGCGACATGCCCCGGAAAAGCGGCTCCAGCAGGTCGTCCCGCAGCACCTGCCGGTAGAACGCCTCGGTCAGCTCGGTCAGCGCCTTCTCCCCGCCGGCCCAGTCGTACAGCGTCGGCTCGTTCTCGCCCACGAGCGGCTCCCTCCCCTTACCCTGGCCCGTGATCACCCGGCCGACGCAACCACCACCGCCGGAGGCCGACAAGTACGCACTTTCCGGTACGCACCCAGGGGAGGAACCCTTGCGGCACTACCACTGCCCGGTCGAGCTCACCCTCGACGTCGTCGGCGGCCGCTGGCGGGTGCTCATCCTCGCCCGCCTCAAGCAGGGCCCGCTGCGCTACGGCCAGCTCAAGCGCCTCATCCCCGACATCAGCGAGAAAATGCTCACCCAACGCCTCCGCGAACTGGAAGCCGACGGCCTCGTCCTCCGCGACGCCACCAGCGAACCCGAGCTGCGCACCGACTACCGCCTCAGCCCCGAAGGCGAGACTTTGGCCCCAGTGCTGCAATCCCTCTACGACTGGGGCCAGTCCCGCGCCGACCGCACCGGCGCGATCATCGACTCTCAGGGGTGACGAATCTTCTGGCCTCGACGGCACACGGAGGCAATCACGCCGTCGAGTGAGTGACGGACAGCTGCACCACGAGCACGCCGGCCAGGATCAGGGCCATGCCGCCGATGGTCAGCGCGGACACCGGTTCCGAGAACAGCACGCGATTGGCCACGACGACCAGGGCGATGCCGCCGCCGGCCCACACGGCGTAGGTGACGGGCATCGGCATGCCCAGCTGGATCACCCGTGACTCCAAGAAGAACGCCAGCGCGTAGCCGGCGATGAGGCCGAGCACGGGCAGCGGCTGGGTCAGTCCGTTGGACAGTTTCAACATGATCGTCGCGAACACCTCGGCGACGATGGCGAGGACGAGCAGAATCCACATCAGCATTGCTGGGTCCAGGTTTCGGGCGCGCGCCAACGGCCGACGCCACCACACGTGGGTCGGGGCACGCGAAAGGGACCGCCGAATTTCAGGCGGCTAGCGGGAGATGGGGCCGGACGGCCGGACTCAACCGCCCCGGGTCGGGAAGTGGACCCGCAGGACGAACTTGGAGGGACGCTCAGGACCGCTTGGTGTGGAGGAACCACACACGGCGTATCACCCTCTGCGTAGAACTGGGGCGGCCATTCGCCAGCCCTCGCCGCCACCTTACCCCAATCGGGGGTTCACAGCCCGGACGAGAGGGCGCTGACCTCGCCATCCACCGCCGCCGCGGCCGTCGCCCACTCGGTGCCGACGGGGAAGGAGGCCAGCACGACCACGACAAAGCGCCAGCCGGCCCCGACCAGGCCGCTGGAGTGCAACACCACATCCGCCGGGCTGGCCGACCAGCCCTGCTTCACCGCCCACGGCCGCGGCAGCCGGGGAATGCCGAAGTGCTGGTCGAAGCCGTCCGAGCCGTGCCGGGGCGCGGCGGCCAGGGCTCCGACGATCAGGTCCCGCCACTGCGAGCCCAGGATGTGCTCATACGTCGCCACGACGTCGCCGATGCCCAGCATCGTGTCGCCCCAGCGGCCGGCGATCTCCGGCGGGCGGGCCGCCGGCAGGGCCAGCCGCCGGGCCGTCCGCTCGACGATCTCCGGGCCGCCGTCGGCCTCCCACAGCTCGTTGGCCACGTCGTCGTCGCTGGCCGACAACATCAGCCGCAGCGCCTCGCGCAGCGCCGGCGTCACCGGCCGCCGGTCCAGCACGTCCAACGCGATCAGCAGCTTCACCAGCGACGCCGAGCGGAACGCCAGCTCCGCCCCCTGCCACCGGACCGTCTCGCGGCGGGTCCGGTCGACCACCGCCGTCGCCGTGATCAGATGCCGAGATCCTTGCGGAGCTTGGCCACGTGCCCGGTCGCCCGCACGTTGTACGAGGCCTTGGCGATCTTGCCCGCACTGTCCACGATGAACGTGGAGCGGATCACGCCCTGCACCGTGCGACCGTAGTTCTGCTTCTCGCCGAAGGCGCCCCAGCGCTGCATCACCGACTTGTCCGCGTCCGACAGCAGCGGGAAGGTCAGGCCCTCGGCGTCCCGGAACTTGGCCAGCTTCTCCACCTTGTCCGGGGAGACGCCCAGCACCGCGAAGCCGGCGTCGTTGAACTCGGCCAGGTTGTCCCGGAAGTCGCAGGCCTGCTTGGTGCAGCCCGGCGTGCCGGCGGCCGGGTAGAAGTACACGACGACCTGCTGCCCGCGGTAGTCGGACAGCGAGACCTTGTTGCCCTCGCTGTCCAGGAGGGTGAAGTCCGGCGCCGCGTCGCCGACGGCCAGCCGCGTCTGCTCTGTCATACCGCCGAACGTAGCGTGCGGCGCCGACAATCCGGCTAGGCGGTCCCCGCGAAGGCCACCGCCGGCACCGCGTCGACCACGTCCGGCAGCACCAGCACCCGCAGGCCGGTGGGCTGTTCCGGCATGGCGAAGGCCACGGTCAGCTGCACCGACTTGCCCGGCGCGAGGTCCTCCTGCGCGGCCACGTAGCCACCAAGGCCCTGCGCCGGATCGACCACCTCCTGGGCCGGCTGGCCGCCGATGGTGGCCTTCAACGCCAGCTGCGACGGCTTGTACGTGGAGGCCGTGCCGTTCTCGACGGTCAGCTCGAACACCGCCGCCCGGGCCGCCTGCGGGTAGGCGGAGCTGCTGGGCGTGGTCGACCGGGGCTGCGACAGGGTGATGGCCAGGCCGTTGGGCCAGGTCCGGCGGTCCCCGAAGGCCGCGTCCAGGGTGCGCGCCATCTGGCCGACGGTGGGGTTCGTGTCGCTCGCCACGACCGACAGCTTGGGCTCGGCGGTCGCCCCGCACCCGGCCAGCAGCGTGGCGAGGCACGCCGCCCCGACCAGCCTGACGATCCGCACTCGCGCTCCCCTCCGACAACTCCTCCACCTTGGCCGCCCCGCCGGTGTCCGGGCCAACCGGTTACGACGGTCGAGGCACAGCTGGTGCACGGATGTGGCCAAGCCGTAACCGACCGGCGACGGAGTGTGGGCGTGACCACAGAATTCCGTCGCATGTCCGGTTGGTCCACTGTGGTGACGAACGCCGGTCGGCAGGCGACCGGCGGCCATCCGGCGTCATACAGTCGTGGGCGTGACTTCAGCCGACTCCACGGTCGCCGGCAGGCCGTTGCGCGCCGACGCCCGGCGCAACCGCGCCCGGGTCCTCGAGGTTGCCCAGCAGGTGTTCGCCGAGGAGGGCCTGGCCGTGCCGATCGACGAGATCGCGCGCCGGGCCGGGGTCGGGGTCGGCACCGTCTACCGGCACTTCCCGACCAAGGACGCGCTGTTCCAGGCGATCATCGTGGAGCGGCTGAACGCGGTCGGCGAGACCGCCCAGGCGCTGGCCCAGGGGCCGGACGTCGGCAAGGCCTTCTTCGCCTTCTTCGAGCACATGGTGCGCGATGCCGGCCTGAACAAGGCCTTGTTCGACGCCCTGGCGGCCAGCGGCAGCTTCAGCCAGGAGCTGACCGACCAGGCGCGCACGGTGATGATGACCGGCCTCGGCGAGCTGCTGGCCAAGGCCCAGGCGGCCGGCGAGGTGCGGCCCGACCTGACCGCGGCCGACGTGAAGACGTTCATGGTGGGCTGCCTGGTCATGGCCCGGCAGGGCACCGCGACGCCGGAGATGATCGTCGGCGTGGTGTGCGACGGGATGCGGCCGGTCAGTCCAGGCCCGACACCCGAAGCGTGATGTTGATGCGGCCGGTGGCCATGCCGGTCGCCGGATCACCGCTGCCCGGCCAGGTTTTCGTCACCCCGTGATACGCGAACCGCGACGGCCCGCCGAACACGAACAGGTCACCGCTGCGCAGGTCCACATCGGTCCACGGCCGGTTTCGGCTCTCCGTGTTGCCGAACCGGAACACGCAGCTGTCTCCGATGCTCAGTGACACCACGGGCGCGTCGCTGCGCTCGTCCTTGTCCTGGTGCATGCCCATTTTCGCGGCCTGGTCGTAGAAGTTGACCAGCGCGACGTCCGGTCGGTAGCCGGGATCGCCGACCGCCCGCGTGCCCAGTTCGGCCAGCCAGTCCGGCATCGGCTTCACCGGCGATCCGTCCTCTGTGGTCCGGCTGTAGCGGTACGGCGTCCAGTGCCAGCCCAGGCACACCGTCCGCACCGACATGACGCCGCCGCTGGGCAGCCGCGTGTGCCGCATGCCGGCCGGGGGAGCGGCCCATTCGCGGCACGCGACCACCAGCCGCCGCTGCTCGTCGAGACTCAGCCAGTCCGGGGTGTGGACCGCTCCCGGCGCGATCTCGACCGGTTCCCGCCCGAACATCGAAGACGTGTGCACCGCTTGTTTCTATTCGCTGCGCAGTTGAAGGGGCGTGTTACTCGCGGGCGAGTCGGCGATGAAGCGCAGCACTGCGGCGTTGACCTCTTCGGCGTGTGTTCCGGAGATGCCGTGGGTGGCGGTGGGCCACAACTCGGCTTGGACGTGGGGAATCAGCGCGCTGGCCCGGGCGTGTGCGGCCTCGGGACGATGGATGACGCTGCGACCGGCGACCAGCGCGAGCACCGGAACACGGATCGATCGCAGTTGGTCGTCCGTGAAGTACTTCGGCGTCGGCAACCTCATGCGGTAGCCGCGCATGCCAGCGTCGATCACCGTGGCGACCGGGTCGTCCGCCGGCCCGGTGTCGCCGCCGGAGATCCACCTGAGAAAGGCCGGGCGTCCCCAGCGCGAGATCAGCGGCAGGCTGGCCAGACCGACCCGGAACACCAGCGCCGCCGTGATGCGGCCCAGGGTGTTCGCAGGGTCGAGCAAGCTGATCGAGGCCAGGCGGGCGGGGGCGCGCACGGCCAGATTGCACGCGTGCCAGCCGCCGATCGAAGCGCCGACGAGGTGGACGCCGTCGAGATCCAGCGTGGCGAGCACGGCGTGCAACCAGGCGGCCTGGTCCGCGCCGTCGCGGATGGCCGAGGTCTGCTCGCTACGACCCGGCTCACCGAGCAGGTCCAGCGCGTACACCGGATGACGTTCGGCGAACGCGGCGAGGTTGGGCCGCCACATGAGGGCCGTGCCGCCATGCCCGGACAGCAGCACGATCGGAGCGCCCTTCGCCGGCCCGAACCGGTACACCCGCACCGATCCGAAGTCGGTGCGCACGTCATGGGTGGCCGTCGGTTCCGGCAGTGCTCGCATCCCCGCCTCGTAGGCCAGGTCGAACTCGGCCCGAGCCTGCGGCGAGGTGAACGTCCCCACACTCATCGGCGCCTCCAGTTTTACAATACGATCGGATCGTAAAACCGGGCGAGGCGGTTTGGCAAGCCGATCGTATTGCGAAAGGCGGGGTGATCGTGCCCAAGGTGGTCGACCACGAGCAGCGGCGGCGGGAGATCGTCGAGGCCCTCTGGCGGATCGCCAGCACCCAGGGCCTGGAGGGCGTGAGCCTCGGTGAGGTCGCCACCGAGGCCGGCGTGTCCAAGGGGCTGATCCAGCACTACTTCCGAAACCGGGATCAGCTGCTGGCCCACGCGACCGGTTACCTCCGTGAGCGGGTGGAGCGGCGGATCGCCGCCCAGGTCGACACCGCGCCCCGGAACGCGCGGGGGATTCTGCGGGCCATCCTGGCCGCGTTGCTCCCCGTCGACGAGAACAGTCGCACCGAGTCCCTGGTGGCCAACGCCTTCCTCGTCCGGGCCCACAACGATCCCGTTCTCATGGCTCGCTTCCGTGACGGCCACGCCCAGCTTCGGGACGCGGTCGCCAGCAGCATCAGCGCCGCCCAGCGTGACGGGGAACTGGTGGCCGACCTCGATCCGGTGCTGGCAGCCGATGTCCTGCTGGCCCTGGTCAGTGGCCTCGGCGAGGCCCTGCTCCTTGGGCGCCACACCCCTGAGGCCGCGCTGTCGATCCTGGACCACCAGCTGCGCGGGCTTTCGGTCTCGTAGTCTCGCGGGCATGGCTGCCCCGTTCGACACCGTCCGCCTCATCGGCCCGCCGGCCGCTGACGGCGAGTATGTCGCGTTGGCCGACGACGAGGTCGTGCATCTGCACGACTATCCGCGAATCTATGCGGTGCCCGGCCTCTACGAGCACATCGTGCAGGACCTGCTGCAGTGCCGCTCGCCCCAGGTCGTCGCCGAGGCTTTCCTGCGCCTCGCACCGGATCCCGCCGCGCTGACCGTCCTCGACTTCGGCTCCGGCACCGGCCTCGTCGGCGAGCTTCTCCGTTCCGGCGGCGCCACCCGCGTCATCGGCGTCGATGCCCTCCCCGCCGCCCGCGATGCCTGCCTGCGCGACCGCCCCACCACCTATTCCGACTACCTACTGGGCGACCTGGCCTCCACCACCGACCCCTTGCTTCCCCAACTACGGGCCCACCACCCCACCGCCCTCATCTCCGCCGGCGCCTTCGGCGGCACCCACGCCCCGCCCGCCGCCCTCCTCAACGCACTCTCCCTCCTACCCCCCAACGCCCCCTTCGCCCTCACCATCCACGAACAGTGGCTGGACCCCTCAGATCAAGACGGCTTCGGCCCAGCCATCGCCGACCTACTCGACCGTGGAGATCTGGTCCTGACGGAACGAACCCGCTTCCTCCACCGCCTCACCACCACCGGCGCCCCGATCTTCTACGAACTCCTCGCGGGGGCAATTCGATGACCGACACCCTTGCCCTGCTGACCGGCGCGTACGGCGGCATCGGCGCGGAAACCGCCCGTGGCCTCGTACGTCGGGGCGTTTCGGTGATCCTGACCGGCCGGAACGAGGCTCGGCTGGACCAGTTGGCGCTGTCCATCCGCACCGAGACGCCCGGAGCTGCGGTCGAGACGCTCGCGCTGGACCTGTCCGACCTCGCGTCGGTGCGCCGGGCCGCCGAGACCGTGTTGTCGACCGGTCGGCCGCTGGACCTGCTGGTCAACAACGCGGCGATCGTCGGCGGCCGGGATCGGCGCCTCACCAAGGACGGTTTCGAGTTGACCGTCGGCACCAACCACTTCGGACACTTCGCGCTCACCGGCTTGCTGCTGCCCGCCTTGCTCAAGGCGTCGTCCGCTCGTGTGGTCACGGTCAGTGCCCTGGTCGCCCGCATGAAGTCGGTGACGCTGGCCGACCTCAACAGCGAGCACCGCTACCGGGGCGGCCTTCGAGGCGCCTACGCCACGTCCAAACTCGCCAACCTGGTCTTCGCCCAGGAGCTTGCCCGCCGCACGGCCGGCACCTCGCTCCGGTCGTTCGCCGTGCATCCCGGCATCGCCGTCACCGGTCTCGTCGGCAACGACATGCCCCCGGCTGCCCGCTGGTTCGGTGAGCACGTTTTCAGCCTCTTCGTCAGCACCCCCGCGCAGGGTGCCGCTCCCACCCTCTACGCCGCCTTCACCCCTGATCTCCCCACCGGCGCCTTCGTCGGCCCTTCCGGCCCCCTAGGCATCACCGGCCGCCCCGCTCCCCTCCCCATCCCCGCCTCCGCCACCCGCCCCGCCGACGCCCCCACCCTCTGGCAAACCTCACAACACCAGACCCAAGTCCACTACCCCCTGCCATCGAACGCTGGCTAATCCCCACGCGACAATTGCTCGCCCGACGTGCCCACCACAGAGGGGGCGTTCGTCTGCTCCCGCCAGCCGCTCCGTTGACATCCTCGTGCCCCTTCGCCACCCTGGCGAGAACCGTTCGCCAAGTTTCTAGCAACGGAGGCGCATCGTGCGAGCCAGCTTCCTCGGCAAGGACCCCGAGTCCCAAGAAGGCCAGTCGCCAACCCTGTTCGCCACGGACCGGCCCGACCGGGTCACGTACATCGCCCAGGGCTGGAGGGTGACTGACCCCCAAGCCCTCGCGGACGTCGGCCCTGTGCCCGACCACGAGACCCTGATCGAGATCCCCGAAGAGGTCCTGAAGTTCTACGCGCGTCGCTACCTGGAACAGGAGGGAGAGCGCTGAGCCTGCTTATCGGTCCCGAGTTCAGTCAGCTCTTCCGCAGCTTCGAGCACACCGCCTACCGCCTGGAGACGCGCGACCTCTACAAGTCGAACAACGAGGCGACGGCCTTCCGGCAGTTCGTCGCCGGCGAGCCGGTCGACATGGGATGGTTCCAGAACTGGCTGACCATGATCCGTGAGGCGACCGCCGAGGGGCGCCGCTTCGCGCGCGTTCGTGTGGTGAGCCTGCCGCTCACCGATTACAGCCGCTTCGGCCTGCTTTGCTCCGAGCACACCAACGCGGCCGGCGAGGAGACGCGCTACATCCGGCGCGAGGACGCCGCTGGACTGCCGGACTACGACTACTGGCTGTTCGACTCGCGCAAGCTGGTGCGGATGCACTTCGACCCCGATGAGAACTTCCTGGGTGGTGAGATCATCGAGGACACCAGCGAGATCGTGAAGCACAACTACTGGCGCGATGCCGCTTGGCACCGCGGCACCAGGCGGGATGACTTTGCCACCGAATAGAACCACCGGCGTGACCAGCGTCCACGAAGCGCGGGACGCCCTGGGCAAGCGACTCCGCGAGCTACGTACGGCCGCTAACCTCAGCGGCCGGCAGCTCGCGGAGTCGTTGTCGTGGCCGCCTTCCAAGGTGTCAAAGCTGGAGAACGGCAAGCAGACGCCGACTGACGACGACATCCGCGCCTGGACCACTGCCACGGGCAGTGAAGGCGAAGCGGCAGCCCTCCTGGCCTCGCTGCACACCTTGGAGATCCAGCACGCGGAGTGGCAGCGCCAGCTCAAGACTGGCCTGAAGCCCCATCAGCAGGAGATCGCTGACCTCGATGCTCGGACCCGGTTCTTCCGGGCCTTCGAGTCGACGTTCATCCCGGGGCTGCTGCAGACCGCCGAGTACGCCCGTGCTCGGTTTGCCCAGAGTGTCACCGTCCTCAAAGTGCGCAACGACATCGACGAGGCCGTGGCCGCCCGGATCAAGCGGCAGGAGATCCTGTACCGCGCGGACAAGCGGTTCCACTTCGTCCTGACCGAGGCGACACTGCGGTACCGGCTGTGTCCGCCTGCGGTGATGCTCGGCCAGCTCGACCGGCTCATCTCCCTTTCGGCGCTGCCGAACGTGAAGCTCGGCATCATCGGGTTCGAGACCGCCTACGTGGTCGCGCCGGCGCACGGCTTCTGGCTGCTCGACGACGACCGCGCCATGGTGGAGACGTTCTCGGCCGAGCTGAATCTGGCTCAGCCGCAGGAGATCGAGCTCTACGGTGGCATATTCGAGTCGCTGGCTGCTGTCGCCAGCTACGGCCGGTCAGCTCGGGCGATCATCATGCGGGTCATCGACGACCTGGCGGCGGATGAGGACGGGGAGCAGGGGAGCTAGTGGCAGGCGCGTAGGTGCTCCTCGATAGGCCCCACTCCGCGGAAAGTCCAACCACGCCAGCGTCGTGACAGCACGACAAATACCGGTGCTCCCTGTCGCGATGTTGCTTCCCTTGGACCTCGTCCGAGCGTTTCAAGAAATCTGCGGAAATTTTCTGTCCGTTCTCCGTTGATCTCCCTACTCTCCGGTGGCATGGTCGCGCGGATATCGGGTGGAACGGGAGCGCAGCATGACGGACTGGACGAGCCTTATCTACGTCGTCGTGGACGTCGAGGGCAACGGGCAGCAGCCGCCGGATCTCGTCGAGCTGACCGCCGTCCCGATCGTCGCCGGTGAGATTGGCGAACCGGTGAACTGGTTGGTCAAGCCGGAGTTGCCGATCCGAAACTTCGCGACGCGGATCCACGGCCTGACCGACAAGACGGTCGCCGACGCGCCGGCCTTCGAGGACATCGCGGCTGAGGTGCTGAAGGCGCTGGACGCGGATGCGCTTGTCGCCCACAACGCGCACGTCGATGTTGGTGTGCTGCAACGCAAGCTGGGGGAGTGGGACTGCCGAGAGGTGTTCGACACGCTCAAGCTCGCCCGTCGGACGCTCCCAGGCCAACCGACCTACAAGCTCGGCGCGTTGGTCGAGGCGTTCAAGCTCGACGAGGACCTGGCCGAGGACCTGGTGCCTCACCGGGCGACGTACGACGCGTTGGTGACGGCCCGGCTGTTCCTGCGCCTTGCCAACACTTCCGATGACCGGCCGCTCACTTTGGAAGAACTCCGCGGTGATTCACCTGGAGGAGGCGACGATGAGCCTGCGACTTTGTTCTGAGAGCGGCAGCGGCATCTTCGTTAGCGTCGACGGGCCGAGCGGCGCCGGCAAGACCACGATCGTGCACCACCTTGCGCAACTGCTTGTGGCCCAAGGGGAACACGTCTACGTCACCGTCGAGCCGTCCGCCGGCCCGATCGGCAAGCTCTGCCATGAGTTGACTGAGACCGTCAGCGGCCACGCCTTGGCGTGCCTGTACGCCGCTGATCGCTACCACCACCTGGTGACGGAGATCCGGCCCTATCTCGCCGCCGGCGACGTCGTGATCTCCGACCGCTACGTGGTAGTCCAGCGTTTCGATGACATCGCGCCAGATTTTCTGTGGCAGCTCAACGAAGACGTTGACCGCCCAGACCTGACCGTCATCCTCGACGCTGATCCTGACGTCATCTCCGAGCGGCTCTGCAAGCGTGGGCCGCACAACCGTTTCCAACTGATGTCGGGCAGCAGCCACACGGAAGTCGCTTACTACCGCGAGGCTGCCAAGCGTCTGGTCGACGCCGGCTTCGAGGTGCTGCGGGTCGACTGTGGCGAGCGCCCGCCTGAGCAGACCGCGGCGTCCATTCGGGACCGGCTTCTGCCGCTGCTCGCCACCAGCAAGGCGGTGCGCTCGTGATCCCCGCGGTCAGTATCGAGGAAGCCCTGCGTCGCTTCCCGGAGCTCCAGGAACTGATCACGGTGCGGGAAGCCGGCTGGCACT
Organism: Kutzneria sp. NPDC052558; assembly: GCF_044547355.1. Classification (NCBI taxonomy): domain Bacteria; kingdom Bacillati; phylum Actinomycetota; class Actinomycetes; order Pseudonocardiales; family Pseudonocardiaceae; genus Kutzneria; species Kutzneria sp. NPDC052558. Next base: position 484,294 of record NZ_JBIUAG010000002.1, on the reverse strand, counting down.
TCCGGCCGATCGCGAACCAGCACGCCGAGCTGGAGGGGATCGTCGGTAGCCACAGCCGCCAGCAGTACACCGATGCGCTGTGGATCTACGACCGTGCCAAGGTGATCGGGGTGCGGGTGCTGGATGAGAGCTACGGCGGTGGCACTGTCTGGGTGAAGGAGAGCGGCGACCTTCAAGAAATCGTCCAAGAGCTACTGGCACTGCCCGAACCAGGGCACCGCCTGGCACCGCACTTGGTCGTGGTTTCTTGCCAGTTGTGGACCCCGTGATGTTGCGGCGTCTTCAGGAGGCTCTGGAGCGGGGAGGACGGCACGGTCGTGCGTGCCGAGCTGAACGAGCCTTTCCGAACGTTGTCAACGTCTGGCCCTGCGGCAGACGGCGTACATCACACCCGTCGCAACTCTCCGTAAACAAAGCGCCACGCATCGTGACATTTCCTGTTCGGTGCGTGGTGTGAATGATAACTACGTGGTAGGGCCGGTCGGACTCGAACCGACACTGGCACGGACCTAAACCGTGTGCCTCTGCCAATTGGGCTACGGCCCCCTGCTGGTAAGCCTAGCGGGCTCCCTCCGGCGGGCCCCAGGAGCGGGGCCTAACGTGGTCAACTACGGTGGTTGTGGCACGCACGGCGAGGAGGACATGTGGCTCGCGATCCTGACACCATTCAGCGCGAGATCGAGCAGGCGCGGGACGCGCTGGCCGCCACCCTGGACGAGTTGGCCGTGAAGGCCAATCCGAAGCAGTACGTGGACCAGGGCAAGGACGCGGTCCGGGCCCGGCTGTCCGATCCGCGGGTGAAGTACGCGTTGATCGGCGTCGGGGTGCTGGTCGGCGTCTTGGTGGTGCGCAGGCTGTTCCGCTGATCTGAGGACGAGACCCCCGCCGAGAGCGGGGGTCTCGTGTGTTCAGGGTCTCAGCAGGGGGAGCAGGACCTGGTCGACGAGCCGGTCGACGAAGGTGGTGTCGAGCGGGTCGCCGGTGAGCATGAGCCGGTAGGTGAGGGCGGCGCCGGCGAGTTCGACGGCCATGCCGCGGGGGGCGTCGAGCCGGACTTCGCCGCGGGCCGTGCCGCGGTCGAGGATGCCGCGGAGCACGTCGCGTTGGGCGACGAGGAAGGTTTCGCGGAACGCGGTGGCGAGTTCGGGTTCGTGGGGGAGTTCGCCGACCAGCGCCTGGGCGGCTTTGCCGGTGGGGCCGGACAGGAACGCGGCGAAGGCGCTGAGGAATTCCCGGAGGTCGCCGGGCAGCGATCCGGTGTCGGGTTCGGGGATGTTCTGGTGCACGAGCTGGTTGACGGTGTCGATGACCAGGTCGAGTTTGGATTCCCAGCGCCGGTAGATGGTGGCTTTGCCGGCGCGGGCCTTGGCCGCGACGGCGTCCATGGTCAGGGCCCGGTAGCCGACTTCGGCCATGACTTCCAGCGCGGCGCGGCGCAGGGCCTCGTCGCGGGTGGAGTCTCTCGGCCGGCCGCGGGCGGCCGCGTTTGCCTGCTCCGCGTACGAGGTTGTGGCCAAGACCAAGCCTCCCGATCCGGCTATGGGTCGCCTTTCGGGATCATCCTAGGTGCTTTCAGCCGGTCGGGTGGTTGGAGTTGCCGTCCTCGGTGGTGTCGTCGGCGAGTTCGGACAGGTCCATCTCCTGGGTGTTCTCGCCGAGGGTGGGCGGCGGGGCGACGGGCGGCGGCGTGGGTGTGGTGCTCAGGCCGTGCCGGGCGTGCAGGTAGGCCGTGGTGAAGGCGAACGCGTCTCCTTCGAGCAGGTGCACGACGGTGGGTTTGCGGTCGCTGCCGGGGCCGGTCAGTTTTTCGACCATCTGGTCGGCCCGGTCGCGGGCGGCGATCAGGCCGGGGGCCTGTTCGGTCAGCACGGTGCCGCCGGATTCGACGTTGACGGTCCAGTCCTCGCCTTGAGGCTGGTAGTTCACCAGTATCGGTGTGGCGCCCATCGTTGATCACCCTCCCCGTTGCGTCGCGGCCTCCCCTGGCCGACGGGGCCGCCCAGGTGAGACGCGGCCCCGTCAGACGCATGACGACGTTACACCGATTGGGTGACCGCCATCCGCGTTACACCACAGCATGCCGCCCTTGTCGCTGCTCGTCTCCTGCCTGTTCGATCATTCGCATGGCCACCCGGTCGATGGCCTCGCTCAGGTCGGTCCGGCTCTCCGGCCGCCAGTCCGACAGCCGTTCGACCAGCCAGCCCCGCCAGGCCTTGGCCAGCCGGTCGAACTCCTCGTGTCCGCGTTCGGTCAGGTTCAGCTCGTCGCCGTCCCGTTCCAGGTAGCCGGCGTACTCGAGGGCCACGAAGGCCGGTTCGATCACCTTGCCGGGCAGCCGGTGCTTCTCGGCGATCGCCTCGACCGTCGCCGGCCGGTGCAGCTTGTGCAGGACCTTGACGCGCTTGAGGCACCACACGCCGCCTTCGTCCAGGCTGGAGCCGGCGCGGCTGAGGATGGCCGGCGCGGCCTTGTGGCGTTCCCGGAACATCAGGGTGGCGATCTGCCGTTCCAGCTCCTGGTCGGAGTCCCGGGAATCCGGCATCGCGAAGCCTTCGCCGAGCTCCGGCGCGCTGGCCCGGGAGGTGTCCCGCAGCGGCACCTCCTTGAGGAAGAACGAGACCAACAGCGCCAGCACGCCGACCGGCACGGCGTAGAGGAACACCGTGTGCAGCGAGTCGGAGTAGGCCTGCACGATCGGGCGTGAGATCGCGTCGGGCAGGGCGTGCAGCAGAGCCGGCACGGCTGTCACGTGTGGATCGACGCCTTGGGGCAGCGGGTTGCGGGCCAGCGTGGTCCCCAGGTTGGTGGCGAGCTGGCTGGAGTAGATCGAGCCGAAGATGGCCGCGCCGAACGAGCTGCCGATGGAGCGCAGGAACGTCACGCCCGAGGTGGCCACGCCCAGGTCGGCGTAGTCGACGGTGTTCTGCACGGCGATGGTCAGCACCTGCATGGCCAGGCCGATGCCGACGCCGAGCACCAGCATGTAGAGCGAGGACAGCACGAGCCCGGTGTCCGGGTTGAGCAGCGAGAGCAGGTACAGGCCGGCGGTGATGCCGATGCTGCCGAGGATCGGGAAGATCTTGTACCGGCCGGTCTTGCTGACGATGTTGCCGGACAGGATGGACGACACCAGCAGGCCGATCACCATCGGCAGCAGCCGGATGCCGGAGGTGGTGGCGTCGGTGCCCTGCACGTACTGCATGTACGTCGGCAGGAACGACAGCGCGCCGAGCATGGCGAAGCCGACGATGAAGCTGAGGATGCCCGACACCGTGAACACCGGGTTGCGGAACAGCCGCATCGGCAGCATCGGCTCCTTGGCCCGCAGTTCGACCAGGACGAACAGCCCGAGCAGCAGCACCGAGCCGACCGACATCCAGATGATCTCCGGCGAGTTCCACGCGTAGGTGGTGCCGCCCCAGCTGGTGACCAGGGTCAGCCCGGTCACGGCCAGGCCGATCAGCAGGATGCCCAGGTAGTCGACGACCGGCTTGAGCGCGGACTTGACCGAGGGCATGGCCGCCGCCGCGACGACCAGCACCACCACGACCAGCGGGATGTTGACGTAGAAGGCCCAGCGCCAGGACAGGTGGTCGACGAACAGGCCGCCGAGCATCGGGCCGGCCACCGTGACCACGCCGAAGACCGAGCCGAGGATGCCCTGGTACTTGCCGCGTTCGCGCAGCGGGATGAAGTCGGCGATCAGGGCGGTGGCGGTGACCATCAGGCCGCCGCCGCCGATGCCCTGCACCGCGCGCCAGATGATCAGCCAGGTCATGGAGTCGGCGAAGCCGGAGAAGAACGAGCCGACGCCGAAGATCACCACCGACAGCTGGAACATGCGTTTGCGGCCGAACAGGTCGCCGAACTTGCCGACGATCACCGTCATGATCGTCTCGGCCAGCAGGTAGGCGGTGACCACCCAGGACAGGTGGCCGGCCCCGCCCAGGTCGCCGACGATCGTGGGCAGCGCGGTGCCCACGATGGTCTGGTCCAGCGCCGCCAGCAGCACGCCGAGCAGCACGACACCGAAGATCGCGTTCGTCCGGCCGCGGCTGACGTTCGCGGTGTCCGGCTCGACAGCGGTGGTGGCAGCCATCCAGGCCCCCTCGTCCCGAGTTGGTTCCGACTTCACCGCACCGCGCGGTCCGCCGCAGCGGACATCACCCGGAGAGGTGAGATCCCGGGTCGATCGTACAGAACAGTTCTGTTCTATTCGTTGTGATCCCCGTGACCCAGCAGCGGCGCGAGCAGGCCGTCCACGATCCGGTCGACCAGCTCCTCGGTCAGCGGCATGTCCCGGAACAGCAGGAAGTTGATGGCCAGCGACATCGGCAGCTCGGCCAGCAGCTCCAGGTCAACCCCGGGCGGCAGCTCGCCGCGGGCCGAGGCCGCGGCCAGCACCTCGGCCATCGGATTGGTGCCGCCCTGCTTCAGCTGCTCGGTCATCAGCCGGGCCAGCTCGGGATCCCGCCGGCTGCCCTCCAGCAGCGCCAGGACCAGCCCGCGGCGGTCGCCCAGCACGTCCACCCGCAGCCACAGCTTGAGCAGCTCGCGCACGTCACCGAGGTACGACCCGGTGTCGGGCGCCTCGACCTCGATCCGGTTGGCGTTCAGCGCCGCCACCAGCAGATGCGCCTTGGACGGCCAGCGCTGATAGAGGCTGCCCTTGCTGACGTGCGCCCGTTGCGCGACCAGGTCCATGTTGAACCGCTCGTAGCCGACCTCGGAGACCGCGTTGAGGGCCGCGGTCTGCACCTCCGCGAGGCGTTCCGGCGTGTCGAGGGGGACGCGTCTGCGCGACGGGGACGACATTCCGGGGACCCTACTTCGACGCCGCCGGTCCACGCCGGGTCAGGGGCGGTCCGTTCGGCGTAGCGTGGGCGTCACCCGAACAGTTCAATTGCCCTGGTGGAGCGAAATCGTATGTCGGACCGTCCGATCCGCCGCGTCGCGGCCGCGCTGCGCGGATTCTCGGTCGGTTCCTGTGTGTTCGCGGTCGCCGGTGTCGTCCCGTCCCTGACCATAGAACTTGACGTTTCCGACGCCGAGGCGGCGCAGCTGGTCACCGTTTTCGGATTGGCCTGCGCGATCGCGCTGCCCTTTGTCGGGCGGATCGATCCTCGTCGGCTTCCGCTCATCGGCCTGGCCGTTCTGGCCGTCGGAAACGGATTGTCGGCAATCGTCGGTGATGTCGTTCTCCTGCTCGCCGTGAGAGTCGTGTCGGGTTTCGGCGCGGCCTGTGTCGTGCGGGCCGGCGGCCGGGGCATGGCCGGTGGGATGGCGGCTGGGGCCGCGCTCGGCGCGCCGCTGGCGGCCCTGGTCGCCGACCAGGCCGGCTACCGGTCGGTGTTCGTGCTGCTGGCCGTGCTGGCGGCCATCGGGGCGGCCGACGCGCTACTCGGCGTGCCGGTGGCCACGATCGATCGACACCCGATCGGTGATCCACGGGTGGTGCTCGCCGCCGGCCTGAAGGTGATCTTGCGGGTAGCCGGGTTGGCCGTGTTCACCCTGCTCGCGACGGTGCTGGCGGCGGGTTCGGGCCTGCACGGTGCGGTCGTCGCCCCGCTGCTGCTGGCCTTCGGGCTGGGTGTGGCGGTCGGCGCGCTGGCGGGGCGGGGGAGTGGTGCGAAGGCGGCCTTGATGGCGTCCACCGCACTCTTTGCCGCCTTCGCGGCGGCGCTGTCGCAGGTGCACGGCTCCGCGGTCGGCGCGGCCGTGGTGCTGGGGATCTGGGGCGTGGCCGGCGGGGTGGCGGACGCCGCGACGAGCCGGCTGATCGCCGATCCGGTGCTCGACGGGACGGCTGGCTGGCTCGGCGTCGGCCTGTCCGGCATGGTCGGCGGGGCGGTGCTCGGCGCCGCAGGGCCGGAGGCGTTGCCGCAGGTCGCGGCGGCATTGGCGGTGGTCGTGCTGGTGACGGCGGCGGTGGGGTTGGCGTCGAACTCCCGGCGAGAGGGCCACCGTGGCCCTGGGGCCCTCTCCACCGGAAGTCAGGACGCGCGGTGATCTGCCGGCGCCGGCTCAGCGGTCGGGAAAAACCGCCGCCCGGCGTGCGGTGGAGCGCATCCGTCTGTGACCGCCGTCGCGGTCATGGGTCGGTGGCTCCGTCAGACGCGGGTCCAGGACTTCTGTCATAGCACCTCCTGTGTTCGGTTCCCGGCCGGCATGGCTGGGCTGATGCGCGGGTTGCCCCGCGTCGCGCAGATGACACATTCGTCACCCGAGAAGGGGAAGGGTGGGGAAACCGGAAAGGCGCCCGGCGGTCCCGATCGGGAGATCGACGTGGTCGATGTCCGGCTGACCAGGTCGCATGGCGGGCGTCACCCTTTCGTGTAAGCACGGGCGCGGAGACGGATCCGCGCCGGACCCATTGAGCCACCAGATGGCGGTGTCCTCAATACTCCATTTCGTTAAGGGACTACTAACTCAAAGGTGTAGTAGCGCCGGGTTTGACCACGATGTGAACACGGAGCGTCACCGTGCGCGCTCACGGCTTCACCCGTCCGGTCGGTTGGCCTGGACCCGTGATAACTACTGGCACGTAGGCCGACCGGACCAGCCGACGCTCCGATGTCCGCCGGCGAAAGGAGGCATATGGCCAGAAGATCCTTGTGCTCGCGGTCTGGACCTCCTACGTTCTGACCCGCTCGCCGTCGCCGCCGCGCACGTGTCCGAAGCCGACAAGCTGGAGGAACGAACGTGCGCAGGACTGTGCTGACCGCGCTGGCCGCGGTCGCGGCGCTGATCGCTTCGGGGGTGCTGGGGACGACCGCCGCCACCCCCGGCGCTGGCCCTGGACAACGGGCTGGCCCGAACCCCGCAGATGGGCTTCAACAACTGGAACCTCACCCAGTGCGGCGCCCAGTTCAACGAGGCCTTCGTCGAGGGCATCGCCGACACCCTGGTGTCCACGGGGCTCAAGGACGCCGGCTACCAGTACGTGAACCTGGACGACTGCTGGGCCCAGTCGAGCCGGGACGGCAAGGGCAACCTGGTGCCGGACAAGACCCGTTTCCCACACGGCATCAAGGCCGTCGCCGACTACGTGCACGCCAAGGGCCTGAAGTTCGGGCTCTACACCAGCGCCGGCACCAAGACGTGCAACAAGGCCGGCTTCCCCGGCGCGCTGGGGCACGAGAAGCAGGACGCCGCGCTGTGGGCGTCGTGGGGCGTGGACTACCTCAAGTACGACAACTGCAACAACCAGGGCCAGGACGCCAAGAAGCGGTACACCGCGATGCGTGACGCATTGGCCGCCACCGGCCGGCCGATCCTGTACTCGATCTGCGAGTGGGGCCAGAACCAGCCGTGGACCTGGGCCGCGCCGGTCGGCAACTCCTGGCGCACCACCGGCGACATCAACGACTCCTACGCGAAGATGCTGTCCATCTACAAGGCCGACATCAAGCTGGGCAAGTACGCCGGGCCGGGCCACTGGAACGACCCCGACATGCTCGAGGTCGGCAACGGCAAGATGACCGACACCGAGTACCGCAGCCACTTCACCCTGTGGGCCATGATGGCCGCGCCGCTGCTGATCGGCTCGGACATCCGCAAGGCCTCCGCGGCCACGCTGACGATCCTGCGCAACGCCGACGTGATCGCGCTGGACCAGGACGCCAAAGGCGTGCAGGGCAACGAGATCTCGTCCGCCGACGGCCTGCACGTGATCCGCAAGCCGCTGGCCGACGGCGACACCGCCGTCGCCCTGTTCAACGAGACCGGCTCGACCGCCAAGATCTCCACCACGCTGTCGGCGATCGGCGTCTCCTCGGGCACGCACACCCTGACCGACCTGTGGTCCAAGGCCAAGTCCACCACCTCGGGCCCGATCAGCGCCTCCGTGCCGGCCCACGGCACGGTCGTCTACCGGGTCCACTGACCCGCGCTTGACATCACCGAAGGGCGTGCTCCTGGCGGCGAAACCCCAGGAGCACGCACCTTTTCCGGTCCCGGCACTCGGCCAACCCGGTGTCCTTCTGTCCGTCCCGGGACAGGATCGCCTTGACTGCCAGGAACGTGTGCCACTGTGTGCCCATGCGAACACGTGCGGTGATCTGGCGCCTCCTGGTCGGGGTGGCGCTGGTGGTGGCCGGCCTGGTGGCCGGCTCGGTCGCCTCGATCGCGGGGGCGGCGCAGCAGGTGACGGCCGACGACGGAGCGACCGTGGTGAGCCAGACCTTGGTCGCCCCAAGGACTCTCGACCTGACGATCCAGTCGCCGGCGCTCGGCCGCACCGCACAGGGCCGAATTGCTAGGGCCCGGCTGTTACTGCCGCCGGACTGGGATTCCCGGCCCGGCGCCCGTTGGCCGGTGCTCTATCTCCTGCACGGCTGCTGCGACGACTACACGTCGTGGACCCGTCAGACCGACGTGGCCGCGCTGACCGCCGGCGCCGACGTGCTGGTGGCGATGCCGGAAGCCGGGCCCGACGGCTACTACTCGAACTGGCTGAGCGGCCCGGCCTGGGAGACGTTCCACACCGTCGAACTCCGGCAGCTGCTGGAGCGCGGCTACCGGGCCGGGACGCGCCGGGCGATCGCCGGACTGTCCATGGGTGGGCTCGGCGCGTTCGACTACTCGGCCCGGCATCCCGGCATGTTCCAGGCCGCCGCCTCCTACAGCGGCGCGCTGGACACCACGCTGTCGCAGGAGGCCATCACCCAGGTCACCTCGGTGGTGACCAGCAACGGCCACGACCCGAACAACCTCTGGGGCGATCCGACCAGGCAGCCGTTGGTCTGGGCCGCGCACAACCCGGTCGACCTGGCCTGGGCGCTGCGTGGCACCAGGTTGTTCGTGGCCTCCGGCAACGGCCAGCCCGGCCCGCTGGACCCACCCGGGACCGGGTTCAACGAGAGCGAGGCGCTGCACGGCGCGGAGACGTCCGCGCTGGTCGACCGGTTGCGGCTGCTGCACATTCCGGCGACGCTCGACCTGTACGGGCCCGGCACCCACTCCTGGCCGTACTGGCAGCGCGAGCTGCACGTGTCCTTCCCGATGCTGATGGCCGCGATCGGGGTGACGCCCATGACCTGATGCCCGCCGATCCGCCGTCCGATGTGGACGATGGGCCGAGTTCGGCAAATGCGGGAGACCGGGCCCACCGGTTGCTGGTAGGACAAGAAAGGTGGTGATGCGCAGCGTCGAGGACCTGGTCCGCGCCGAGGCCGCGGGCCGGCGGCTGAAGTACGTCTACTTCTGGGGGCACGAGCCCCGCCGCGACGGTCGCGTCGGCGCCTCCTGCCTGAGCCAGTGGTGGCCGGCCGAGTTCACCGTCGACGGGCTGGTCTTTCCCACCGCCGAGCATTTCATGATGCACCGCAAGGCCTTGCTGTTCGGCGACGGGGAGACCGCCGCGCGGATCCTGCGGGCCCGGCACCCCAACGAGGCCAAGAACCTGGGCCGCGAGGTGCGGGGCTACGACGAGGAAGTGTGGGCCGCCAACCGGTTCGACGTGGTCGTCGCCGGCAACCTGGCCAAGTTCGGGCAGCAGGCCCTGCTGGGCCGGTACCTGCTCGGCACCAGCGACCGGGTGCTGGTCGAGGCCTCGCCGCTGGACCGGATCTGGGGCATCGGCCTGACCGCCGACGACGAGCGGGCCGCCCGCCCGGGCACGTGGCTCGGCGCCAACCTGCTCGGCTTCGTGCTGATGGCCGTGCGGGAGCAGCTCGCCGGCGGCAGCCTCATCGGCGGCCGGGAGAAGCGGGCCATCACCATCGTCGACTACGACCCGGCCTGGCCCGCCCGCTTCCGCGCCGAACGCGACCGCATCCGGGATGCCTTGGGGGACAAGGCCGTCCGCATCGACCACGTCGGCTCCACCGCCGTGCCCGGCCTCGCCGCCAAGCCCATCGTCGACATCCAGGTCAGCGTCGCCGACGCCAACAGGGAGGACACCTACCTGCCCCAACTCGAAGCCGCGGGCTATCACCTCCGGGTGCGCCAGCCCGACCACCGCATGGTCCGCACCGAGCAGCTCGACGTGCACGTGCACATCTGCCCGACCGGCGGGGCCTGGGAACGCGACCACCTGCTGTTCGGGGACTGGCTCCGGGCCACCCCGGCCGACCGGGTCGCCTACGAGCAGCTCAAGCGGGAGCTCGCCACCCGCGAGTGGTTCGACATGAACGAGTACGCCGAGGCCAAGGGCGACCTCATCGACCAGATCCTCGGCCGTGCCCGCCAGTGGGCCGCCCGCACCGGCTGGTCGGTGGACCGCCCACGCTGACGCTCGCCGCGCGGTGAAGCCGATGCCCGCGGCCTGGCGCCCAGAGGCCGCCAGTGCCGGTGGGGACTGATGGCTGCGGGCCGACAAGGCCTGCGGGCCTCGTGTCGGGCACCGGCGACGCCCGCGGGCGTCGTGTTGTGCCGCCGGGTCGGTCGTCGGCGGGCGTGGTGCTGCCCGGTCAGTCGCCGGCGCGGGACGAGAGGCCGGTCCAGACCGCGGTCATGAGCAGGTCGGTGGCGCGCTCCGGGGTGACCTCGGGGCGGCGCTCGCACCATTGGGCCAGGCGTTCGCACGAGCCGACCAGGATCTCGGCGGCGGCCTCCAGCTCGATGGGGTCGGCGCCGGGCAGGGACAGGGCCATCCAGCCGATCATGAGGTCGGTCTGCTGGCGTCGGATCGCCTCGATCTCCTCGACGGCCGACGGCACGGTGACGGCCGCCTCGTGGCGGAGCAGGCCGTAGGACTGCCGGCGCTCGTCGATGAAGCGGAAGAAGGCCAGCAGGCCGAGGCGGAGCATGGCCTCGGGGCTGTCGGCGCCGATGACGGCCTGCTCGGTGGCCTCCCGTAGCTCGGTGCGGGCCTTGTCGATGCAGCCGACGAGCAGGCCCTCCTTGGAGCCGAAGTACTCGTACAGCATGGGCTTGGACACCCCGACCCGCTCGGCGATCTCGTCCATGGAGGCGGCCACGTAGCCCCGTTCGGCGAAGACCTCCTCGGCCACCGCCAGCATCTGGGCCTTGCGGGCCGCCCGGGGCATCCGCCTGCGTCGGCCGGTGTCGGCTGCGCTCGTCACGGGAGTGAGTCTACCCAAGGTAACCTACTCGTAGTAACCTACTTGCGGGTAAAGGCCGACGGAGGGATTCGGGACATGGGCGGGCAGGACACCAGCGTCGTCATCATCGGCACCGGGTTCTCCGGGCTCGGCATGGCCATCCAGCTCAAGCAGGCCGGCCGGCACGACTTCGTCATCCTGGAGAAGGCCGAGGACGTCGGCGGCACCTGGCGGGACAACACCTACCCGGGCTGCGCCTGCGACATCCCGTCGCACCTGTACTCCTTCTCGTACGAGCAGAACCCCGAGTGGAGCCGCCTGTACGCCGGCCAGCGGGAGATCTGGGACTACCTGCGGATCGTGGCCGACAAGCACCGGCTGCGCGAGCACATCCGGTTCGGCGTCAAGGTCGTCGGCGCGTCGTTCGACGACGACACCAAGCTCTGGACCGTGCGGACGGAGTCCGGCGACACCTACACCGCCGGGGCCGTCGTGGCCGGCATCGGGGCGCTGCACATCCCCTCCATTCCCGATCTGCCCGGCATGGAGCGGTTCAAGGGCGAGAGCTTCCATTCCGCGCAGTGGAACCACGACTACGACCTGACCGGCAAGCGCGTCGCCGTGATCGGCACCGGGGCCAGCGCCATCCAGTTCGTGCCGGAGATCGCCAAGCAGGCCGAGCGCATCACGGTCTTCCAGCGCACGCCGGCGTGGGTGATGCCCAAGGGCGACCGGCCCGTCAGCAAGATCGAGAAGACCCTCTTCCGCAACCTGCCGCTCACCCAGTGGCTGCGGCGGACCGCCCTGTTCTGGGCGCTGGACGCTCGGGCGCTGGCCTTCACGTTCAGCCCGAAGCTGATGGCCTTCGCCTCCCAGCCCGTGCGCAAGCAGATCAAGCAGCAGGTGCACGACCCGGAGTTGCAGCGCAAGCTGACGCCCGACTACACCATGGGCTGCAAGCGGGTGCTGATCTCCAACGACTACTACGCCACCTTCAACCGCCCCAACGTCGAACTGGTCACCGACGGCATCACCGAGGTCCGGGAGCACTCGGTCGTCACCGCCGACGGCGTCGAGCACGAGGTCGACGCCATCATCTTCGGCACCGGCTTCCACGTCACCGACGCCTTCGACTACCTCGACATCAAGGGCCGCAACGGTGTCGACCTGACCAGCCAGTGGCAGGAGAAGGGGCTGGAAACCTACCTCGGCATCGGCGTCTCCGGCTTCCCCAACCTGTTCTTCCTGCTCGGGCCCAACACCGGTCTCGGCCACAACTCCGTGGTGCTCATGATCGAGGCCCAGAGCCGCTACGTCCTGGAGTGCCTCCAGCTGCTCGACTCCCATCGCGCCGCCGCCATGGACGTGCGGCCCGTCCCCCAGCGCAAGTTCAACCTGGAGATCCAGCGCAAGCTGCGCAAGGGCGTCTGGAGCGTCGGCGGCTGCAAGAGCTGGTACCTCGACTCGGCCGGCGTCAACCGCACCGTGTGGCCGGGCTTCGTCTGGCAGTACAAGGTCCGCACGCGCAAGGTCGAGCTCGCCGACTACGAGCTGCTGACCGCCACCCGCACCCCGACTCCGGTCGGCTGACGGGGACGCGAGGAGCCGGGAGACGAGTTTCGGGGTGTTCGGTCTCCCACGAAGCCGGCCGCGGTGGGGTCCGCGGCCGGCTTCTCGCGTGGTGGGACACGCGGTTCCCTGACCGGCGAAGGGGTGTCGGTCAGGGAAGTCCTGGTGGCACCTGCGCGTCGTGCTTGCCTCTCCCCGTCACGTGCGGACCGCATGTGACGAACGGGGTGGCGGGGGAGGGGCGCGGTGTGCCGGGGCCGGCATCGAGGTGGCGCCGGGTGGGGCGGTGGAGCCAGACGTCCGGTGGAGCCAGGCCTGTGGTGGAGCCAGGCGTCCGGTGGAGCCAGGTCGGGTGCCGGGGTGCGACATCCTGGGGTGGTGCTTGGTGGTGCTCGCCGGGGCGTGGCCGCTGGGAGCACCGGGTGGTGGCCGGTCGCCGGGGAGAGGGCGACCGGAGTCTCAGTGGGTCATGAGCTGCCGCAGCCTGGACATCAGGTCCACGGTGTCGACGCCGCAGAGCTCGGCCAGCTGGCGGAGGGCGGGCAGGTCGAGCTGCACCTCGGAGGTGCGGCCGCCGGCGACGCGGAGGCGGTCGCGGGCCCAGCGGCGCAGGGGCAGCAGCTCGGGCTGGCCGTCCTCGACCACGCGGGACAGCTCGAGCCGGATGTGGTCGCCGCCGGGGGTGTCGGTGAAGATCCGGCCGTGCACCCGGGCCAGCAGGTCATGGGGCATGGCGTCGAGGGCCAGGCAGATCTCGGCCAGCCGGACCACCGAGCACTGCCTGGTGCCCAGCTCATAGGTGGCCAGCGTCTGCAGCGAGACCTCGGTCTGCAGCTTCCCCTGCAGCACCTTCCTGGTCCAGCCGCGTTGCTTGCGCAGCTTGCGTAGCTCGTCGCCGAGCACGCGCTGGTATGTCATCGGGTCGATCCGCACGTAGATGAGAGCGCGCACGGGACGGTTCCTTACGCGGTTTCGCGAGAACTTTTCGGACGATGCCGTCACCCGAACGGGCGCAGGGGCTCGGCCAGGACGACCACCGCGAGCAGGAAGCGCACCCACCAGGGCCCGTCGCGGTTCGAGGCGGCGGCGAACCGGGGCGAACCGGGGCGGAGCGGGTGGGCGCGGGGACCTGGGCGCGGGCCGGTGGGATGGCTCGGGGCGAAGGTGGCCGCAGGGCTGCCAGGGGGTGTCCGGCCGGTTGGCGGGCTTGTTCCCGGCCGCGGGTGGGTTAGGCTGGACGGCGATGCCATTCAACTTTTTCACCCCAACGCACCTGGTCATCATCCTGTTGGTGATCGTGGTGCTGTTCGGCGCGAAGAAACTGCCGTCTGCCGCTCGCGGCATCGGCCAGTCGTTGCGGATCTTCAAGGCTGAGATGGGGGCCAAGGACGGCCAGGCGGAGGACACTCCGGCCCAGCCCGCCCCGCCCCAGCAGCTGACGCAGACCCCGCAGCAGCCCAGCGCCACGCAGCACACCACGCAGCAGCAGGGCAACGTCCAGTCCTGAGCCTCGCCGAACCAGCCCCGGCCGCCATCGGCCGGGGCTAGTTGACGCAGGTGACGCCGTCCGCCGTGATCGGCGCGTCGGATGAGGTGGTCGGAGCGGCCCTGAGGGCCGCCCCGGGCAGCGCCCATTTATTGGGGAGCAGCTTGCCACCAGCGGCCCAGCCCTGGGCCCCGGGCCCGCGGTAGTCGCTGCCCAGGTAGACCTCGACGTGGCCGTCGGCCAGGCTGGGTTCCTGGGACACGGTGACGCCGTTGCCCAGGTCCCGCGCCACCTTCTGCGCGTCGGCCTGCGCCTGCGGGCCGGAGCCGTAGGTGACCAGGGTGGAGGACCGCGCGATGGTGTTGCTGGTCTCGCCCTGCCCGTAGCCCTTGGACACCAGTTCGTTCATGGTCCGCGCGGCCAGGCCGTCGACGGTGGTGCCGTTGAAGACGTCCACGGTGATCGCGGGCGGCGCGGGCTTGCTGGTGGTGGCGGTCAGGCCTCGCACGAAGTCCCGCACCTGGAACGGGTCGACCTGCACGGCGTCGCCGTCCTCGGGCGTCTGGTACGAGATGCTCTGCACCGGGATGGTGGTGAACTGGGTGCTGCCGCCGGTCAGGCCGCGCAGCTGCTGGGCGAAGCCGACCAGGTCCCAGCCCTGGTCAAGGACCACGGACTTCTTGATCGCGTCGGCCAGGTCGGCCAGCTTGCCGGGGTCGGCCAGGGTGCCGGCGGAGAGCACCTTCTGGGCCATGCCGGCCATGAACGCCTGCTGCCGGCGGATCCGGTCCAGGTCCCCCTCGGGCAGCCCGTGCCGCTGCCGCACGAACGACAGCGCGGCGGCCCCGGACACGGTCTGCTCGCCGGCCGCGAAGTGCGCGCCGGAGAAGCTGTCGTCCACCGGGTTCTTGAGGCACACCTGCACGCCGCCGATGGCCTGGGTGATGTCGTAGAACCCGGCCAGGTTGATCTGGGCGTAGTGGTCGACGGTGACGCCGGTCAGGTCCTGCACGGTCCGGATCGCGGTCTTGGCCCCCTCCTGGTTGGACTGCACCTCCAGCTGCGTGCCGGACAGGCCCTGCTGCCGCAGGCCGGCCAGCGCGGAGTTCTTGCCCCAGGCGAAGGCCGAGTTGATCTTGTGGGTGCCGTGGCCACCGGCGATGCTCACGAACGAGTCGCGCGGGATGGAGATCGCGGTCGCCCGGCCGCCCCCGTTGGGGATGTGCACCAGGATCATCGTGTCGGTGTTGGACTCGCCGTCGTCGCCGCCGGCGTGCAGCAGGGCCAGCTGGTCGGGCGAGAGCGGATGGCCCTGGGCGTCGGTCCGGCTGTCCATGCCGACCAGCAGGATGTCCTCCGACCCGTCGGCCGGCGACTCGGTGCTGGCGCCCGACTCGATGACGTCGGCGGTGGTCAGCCCGCTGTTGATCTGTTGCAGCTGGGACCAGCCGAACCAGGTCAGCAGCAGCGTCAGCGCCGAGGCGATCGACACCCCGATCTTGACGTTGCGCACGGCGTTGCTCGGCCGGGGCACGGGCCGATACGGCCGACGGTAGGAGCTCCCGTAGCGATACCGGTTGTCCAACACCTGCCCCTTCCGCATGCCGGGCCCGCGCGGCGGTCCCCGTCACCAGGACGTGACATGTCGGGAAAGGTTGCCGATCGGCCCGCATCGGTTCTATACCGGGTCACGCCGATCGGCTACCGCCGACACCCGCCCTGCCCGGCTAACACCCGAAGGTGCTACTCCCAGTCCCACCTCAAGCCGTACAGACCGGCGGGGATGTCGACCAGGGCGACGTGCACGCTGCCGTTGGGCTCGATGCGCTGCTCGGCCTCCTCCCGGCGGCCGCGCCGGCCGGCGGCCTGCTGCTTGGCCTGCGGCTGCCACACGGGATAGCAGCGGGCCGGCACGGCCTGCGGGTGGAACACGACCTGGAGCACGCATTCGCGGGTCGGCTGCCGGAAGCCCAAGGTCAGCTCGGTGGTGCGCACGTTCGGGTTGACGCCGCTGATCTCGTACTCGGCCAGGTAGGTCTCGCCGATGGACAGCTTGCGGTGGAACAGCAGCTCGGCGGCGGTGACGTCCTCCTCGGCGTCGTACACGGTGCGCCCGAGCACGCAGTTGACGCCGGCGGTGAACACCGGGCTGCCGGCCTCGGGGTCGTCGCCGACGTTCATCACCAGCATCCGGTCGGCCCCGTCGGCCCGGGCCCGCAGCACCCGCCGCACGGCCATCCGGTAGCCGCGGCCGTCCTCGTCCAGGTAGAGGTCCTGGTGGTGGCTGAGGGTCTCCAGCCGCTGGTTGGTCTCCGGGTCCAGGGTGTCGGACAGGATCTCCACGGTCCGCTCGCTGTGCCCGAGCTCGGTGTACGGCACGGAGCCGGGCACGTGGTTGGCCCACCGTCCCCGCGGCCGGGCCGGCCCGAGCAGGCTGATCAGCGAGCCGGGCGGCAGGCCGAGCACGGTGTCGAGGCTGCGCACGGTGTCCAGGGAGCTGGCCCGCTCGGGCCGGCTGCGGCCCCGCTGCCAGTAGCTGAGGCTGGCCACGCTGACCTCGTGCCCGCGGGCCTGCAACCGGCGCTGCACGGTCTCCAGACTCAGCCCGCTGGCCGCGATGGCGGCTTGCAACGCCAGGTGGAAGGGCCCTCTGCGCAGTACCTCGCCCAGCTCCTCCTCGTGTTCCGGCGCGGGTCCGAGGTCAAGGGCTGCGGCGAAGGTGCGGGTCACGCGGGTACCTCCAAGCGGCGACGGTCCGTACGCGGATGAGGCGGGTGGTTCCACCCGTTGGTTCAACTGCTCACGTCGGACTGGTCTATTTTAGGGGCGCTGAGTGATCGATACCACTCGAAGGAGTGCAAGTGGCCCTGTCCCGCCGCACCATGGTCGCGATCCTCACCGCAGGTCCGTTGTCGCTGGTCAGCGTGGGCGCACCCGCGCTCGCGCAGCCGACCCCGGCGTTCTCGCCGCTCGTGGCGAGCGTCGTGCCCGGACTCGACCGCGCGGTGAGAACCGGCCCGTTACCCGGCAGCCAGCGCCTGTCCGTGGCCGTCAGC
The DNA here is from genome assembly GCF_044547355.1 of Kutzneria sp. NPDC052558. Taxonomy (NCBI): domain Bacteria; kingdom Bacillati; phylum Actinomycetota; class Actinomycetes; order Pseudonocardiales; family Pseudonocardiaceae; genus Kutzneria; species Kutzneria sp. NPDC052558. The sequence goes on along the minus strand of NZ_JBIUAG010000002.1, from coordinate 467,177 downwards.
CTGAAGCTGCGCAATCAGTCCGAACTGGACCAACTGCTCGCCGACCAGGCCGCCGGCCGTGCCAAGCACGTTACGCCGCAACAGTTTCGGGATCGTTTCGGTCCGACCCAGTCCGATGTGAACCGGGTCACCGACTACCTGCGCTCGCGCGGCCTGACGGTCACCGGGGTGAGCGCGAACCGGCTCGCGGTGGACGCCACCGGCAGCGCCGACCAGCTGGGCGCCGCCTTCAACACCTCGATGGCCAGCTGGCACGACGCGGGCCTCGGCCGCGACTTCGCCGCCGCCGAGTCCACGCCCAAGGTGCCGACGGCGCTGGCCTCGGTCGTCAGCGGCGTCACCGGCCTGGACGAGCACTACCTGCCCCAGCGGCGCACCGCCGAGGTGTCCGGCCCCAGGGTCGGCAGCGGCCCCGGCGGCGGCTACACGCCGACCGAGCTGCGGTCCGGCTACGGGCTGACCGGGTTCGACACCGGCGCCGGCCAGACCCTGGCCCTGTTCGAGTTCGGCAGGTTCGACCAGGCCAACATCGACACCTACGACCGCCAGTACACCCTGCCGACCACGCCGCCGGTGGTGAAGAACATCGACGGCGGCAACACCGACGCCGGCTCGGCCCAGGCCGAGGTGGAGCTGGACATCGAGGTGGCGCACGCGATCGCGCCGAAGGCCAACCTGGTCGTCTACACCGCGCCCAACACCACCTCGGCCGAGGTGGACATGTGGAACGCGCTGGTCGCCGACAACGTGCCGGTGGTGTCGTCGAGCTGGGGCCTGTGCGAGTACGACCGCAGCCTCGCCTCGATGCAGGCGGTGGACGCGGTGGCCAAGCAGGCGGCGGCGCAGGGCATGACCTTCTTCGCCCCGGCCGGCGACGCCGGCGCCTACGACTGCGAGCGGGACGCCAACACCCAGCACGCGGCCGACCTGGCGGTGGACTTCCCGGGCTCGGACCCGTACGTGACCAGCGTCGGCGGCACCACGCTGACCCTGAACGCGGACGGCACGCGCGCCTCGGAGACGACCTGGAACCAGGGCGGCGGCTGGGCCGGCGGCGGCGGACAGTCGATGGTGTTCGACAAGCCGACCTGGCAGGGCACGGACGGCAAGCGGCAGGTGCCGGACGTGTCGGCGGCGGCGACCGGCGGCGAGTACTCCGTCTACATCCAGGGCGCGTGGGGTCGCAACGGCGGCACCAGCGCGGCGGCCCCGCTGTGGGCGTCCTACCTGACGCTGATCAACCAGCGGGCCGGGGTGCTGGGCAAGCTCACGGTCGGCCAGCTGAATCCGCGGCTGTACGCATTGGGCGGTGCGGCTGTCAACGACGTGACAGTCGGGGACAACCGCTTCTATCAGGCGGCTGCGGGCTACGACATGGCCAGCGGCTGGGGCACCCCCAACGGCATCACGCTGGGTGATGCCCTGCTGGGCTGAGCAAGTCTCATCGTTATACGTCTGTGGCGCACGGCGGAGGCCGTGCGCCACAGACGTTCACGGGGCGAGAAGTTCAGACGTCGACGTCGAGGATGTCGGGCCCGCCCTCGCGGGCGAACTCCAGCTTGGCCAGGTCGGCGCGGGAGATCGCGACGTTGCCGTCGATGCGCAGCGGCTCCGGGTTGCCGGGCATGCCGTAGCCGGTCGAGTTGACCGTCCAGCTGCTCACCGCGCGGCGGGTGCCGTCCTTGGCCACCGCGTAGAGCGTGCAGTCCAGCGGGCCCTTCACGCCGGCCAGCGTGAACGACACGTCGGTGCCGTGGTCGTTGCCGGTCAGGCCGATCTTGGCGTTCACCGGGCCGTTGCTGGCCTGGATGGTCTCCGCGGGCCCGCCGCCGAAGGCGCCGGTCAGGCCCAGGGTGAGCAGCGGGCCGCCGACGATCAGCACGGCCGCCGCGGCCGCGGCCAGCCAGCCGGTGCGCTTGCGGCGGCGCCGGGCGTCGGCGATGTCGACCATGACGCCCTGCAGCACCTTGTCCTCCGTCCGCGGCGGCGAGGGCAGCTGCGGACCCGGGCGGAAGTCGGACAGGTTGGGCATGCCGCCCACGGGCTGGCGCGGGCTGTGCCGGGGGCCGCTCGGCGGGGCGGGCGGGCCGCTGGGGAACGGGCTGGTGTTGCCCAGCATCGACGGGGGAGTGCTCAGGCCGGAGCCGGGGGCGATGTTGCCGTGGGCCGGGCCGCTCAGGTCGTCGCCGAGCAGGTCGGCCAGCAGACCGCTGCCGCGGACCTGGTCCAGCAGCGACGGCAGGCCGGACAGCTCGTTGAGCTCGGCCTGGCAGCGCGGGCAGGTGGCCAGGTGCCGCTCGAAGGCCGCGTTGTCCGACTCCTCCAGCGCGCCCAGCACGTACGCCGCGACGTCCACGTGGTCGGTCGGCGATGTCATGTGGTCATCCCCCGATCCTGCAGGGCTCGCCGCAGGGCCCGCAGTGCGTAGTACACCCGGCTCTTCACCGTGCCCGGTGGCACCCCCAGGACCTCGGCGGCCTCGTTCACCGACCGGTCCTTGAGGTATGTCTGGAGGATAGCCTCGCGGTGCTCGGGAGACAGGCTGCGCAGCGCCTCGGCCACCACCATGGCCGACAGCGCCTTGTCGGTGCCGTCGGGCACGGCCACCATCTCCAGCGGCCCGGCCTCGGTCTCCGGCGGCCGCGCGCCCTTGCTGCGCCGGCCGTCGATCACGATCCGGCGGGCGACCGTGAACAGCCAGGCCCGCAACAGGCCGGGGGCGTCGTCGAGCTTGTCCGCGTTGCGCCAGGCCCGGAACAGCGTCTCCTGGACGACGTCCTCGGCCCACTGCTGGTCGCCGCCGGTGAGCCGGAGGACGTGGCCGAACAGGGCGCCGCGATGTTCCTGGTAGAGCGCGGTGACCAGCGTCGAGTCCCCGCCGGCGGCGTTGGCCGCCACGGGCTGGTCGCGTCTGGTCATTCGGTACCGCACCACGGGAGACATCTTGATGCCACGAACGTGTTTGCGGAAGTGCACTCTACGTAGCAATTGGTCACAGTCAACTGTGAATGTGAGCGGTTGCACCCACAAGTGAGCCGAATCCGAGCGCGCTGAGTACTTAGTGGCGACCCCGCACCTCGCTCGAAAGGACGACACCGTGCACCTGAGCCACAGCCGTGGCCGGTTGATCGCCGTCGCCGCGCTGGGCCTGCTGCCGCTCGCGTTCACTTCCGCGTGTGCGGGCTCCCAGGCGGCCACCGCGGCCGAGGCCGTCGCCACCCCGGTGTACACCACCGACGCCGACGCCCCGGCCAACAACGCCACGCTCAGCGTGGCCAACGCGGGCATCGGCAAGATCGTCGTGGACGACCAGGGGTTCACCCTCTACATGTACTCGCACGACTCGGCCTCGCCGCCCAAGGCGACCTGCGACGGCGAGTGCGCGCTGACCTGGGAGCCGGTCTCGGCCCAGGACGGCTCGGTCACCGTCGAGGGCGTCGGCCAGGGCCTGGTCGGCGAGGTCACGCGGTCGGACGGCACCAAGCAGATGACGCTGGGCGGCTGGCCGCTCTACCGGTACGCCCCTGACCAGAAGCCCGGTGACACCACCGGGCAGGGCCAGGGCGGGATGTGGTTCGCCATCGGACCCGACGGCAAGAAGGTGGCGGCCACGTCATGATCACCAGGGTCCTCGCGCTGCTCGCGGCCGCCGTGCTCGCCATGATGTCCCCGATCATGGCGGCGGTGGCGCACGCGGCGGCTCCGGGCGAGACGACCCAGGGTGATCAGAGCGTCAGCCAGAGCGACCAGGACGTGCTGACGATGGTCATGCAGTCGGGCATGTGGGAGATCGCTGCCGGCGGCATGGCCCGAAACCAGGCGCAGGCGGCCGCGGTGCGAACCGCGGCCGCCACGCTGGTGGCCGACGACACGGCACTCAACCAGCAGGCGGCCCAGGCCGCCGAGAAGCTGGGGGTGCAGCTGCCCGGCCAGCCCGACGACGACCAGCAGGGCTGGCTCGCCCAGCTGCACGACGAGGCGGGCGCGACGTTCGACCACGACTACGTGAACCTGGTTCGCCAGGCGAGCGGAAAGGTGTTCACGGCTGTCGCCGCGGCGCGTGCGGGGACGAAGAACGATCTGATCAAGCAGTTCGCTCAGGGCGCGGTGAGCACGGTCATGAAGCACATGACCGTGCTGGAGGACACCAAGTTGGTGGACTCCGCCGCGCTGTCCGATCCGGCCCTTCCTCAGACGACCGATCAGGCGCAGGGCGGCTCGCAGGCCGCCCAGGGCGCCGGCGCCACCCCGACAACGGCGTCCGCGGTCCAGCAGTCCACCCCGGCGACCACCGCCGTCGACACCCGGCCCTCCCCGGCCGTCGTGCTCGTCGGCGTGCTGCTCATCGGCGTGTTGGGCTGGGGCACCGTGATGATCATCCGCAGGGTCGTCAACTCCGCATGACGAGGTGAGAATTCAGTGTCAGGAAAACTCAGGACGCCCTGGTCGCGCGGGACGCGGCTGACCGCGGTGATCGGCGGCCTCGTGTTGGCCGCCGGATCGGCCGTGGGCATCGGTGTCGCCGCGGGCATGGGCGACTCGTTCGCCGCCACCGGGGGTGACTCGCCCGAGATGGCCAGCGTCCAGGCCCTGCTGGCGAAGGCGCCCAACCCGGGCTCGAACAAGATCGGCCCGTTCGCCAACGACTTCATCGACATCAAGAAGGTCCAGCCCAACCGCAACACCAACACCGGTGGCGCGAGCGGCACCTTCACCGAGGACTGCGGCACCAACCAGGACAACCACCACAACTCCGACAACTTCATCGTCACCCCGGGCGTCGACCACGGCGCCCTGCACGTGCACGACTACGTCGGCAACCGGACCACCACGGCCCGCTCCAACGACCGCAGCCTGGCCGCCGGCGGCACCACCTGCGCCAACGGCGACAAGTCGACGTTCTTCTGGCCGGTCATCCGGGTCAAGCAGGAGCCCAACGGCAAGAACAACAACCAGCAGGGCCCGGACAAGGGCAACATCGGCCGGCTGGTCGAGCCCAACCAGGTGACGATCAAGTTCAGCAGCGCCGGCGCCAGCAAGGTGACCGCCGCCCCGCAGTTCCTGCGGGCGATCATGGGTGACGCCAAGGAGGTCACCAACGGCCCTGCCAACGCCAAGGCCACCTGGACCTGCACCGGCTTCGAGAACCGGGTCACCAACAAGTACCCGGTCTGCCCGCAGGGCAGCGCGGTCGAGCGGATCATGCAGTTCCCGTCCTGCTGGGACGGCAAGAACACCGACTCGGCCAACCACCGCACGCACATCGTGTTCCCCAAGGCCAACGGGCAGTGCCCCAAGGGCACCAAGGCCGTGCCGGCGCTGGAGTACGACCTGGTCTACCAGTCCGTGCCCAACGGCTCGGTGTTCGCGGTGGACGGCTTCGACGGCCAGCTGCACAGCCCGGCGACCGACCACGCCGACTGGGAGAACGTGATGAACACCCAGCAGATGAACGCCGTGGTCGGCTGCATCAACAACGGCCAGAAGTGCGTCAACCAGGGCCAGGGCGGCGGCAACGGCGGCAACACCGGTGGCAACACCGGCGGCGGCAAGGGCGCCACCGGTCAGCCGGCGTCCACCGGCAACCAGCGCGTGACCTGCCCGGACGTGCGGGCCAAGATGCCGGCCATCCCGGCGTCGGTGCAGTCCTCGGTCAACCAGGACCTGGACCAGATGGACAACTTCCTCAACGACGCCAACAACCGCCTCCAGGCGGCCGGCAGCCAGGCCACGCAGGACTTCATCAACAACTCCATTCTCGGCTCGCTGCAGAACAACCGGCAGTTCCTGATCAACCAGATCCTCAACCTGTTCAACCAGGCCAAGGCCGCGCAGCCGCAGGGCAACCTGCCCTCGATGGCGGCCTGCTCGATGACCAGCAGCTGACCCTCACCCCTGAAGGGCGCCGTCCCGGCCCGCGGCCAGCCGCGCGGCGCCCACCCTGCGAACGCCCCACCCGACAGCCAGTCGGGTGGGGCGTTCGGTGTTTTACGTCTATTTCTGCCAGGGGTGAACGTGGAGTAAACCGGTAGGCAACTTCCGCAAGGTGTCCGGTGAACACGACAGGATAGTGATAAGGGATTGACTGAGAGAACGCTGAGATACGCCAAGATCAACTTTCATTCCGAAACCTGATCGTGACCTGAATTAAATGTGATCCGTATCACACTCGATAGTGTGGCGCGCCACGTGGTCGATCCTGTCGTTGGGCTGTCGGTCGGGCAGTACGGTGCCGCTGACCGGGGATTCGCTGGCGCGGTCCCCGGCCGAGGGGCCCGCCACCTGCGCCGGGTGGTGTTCGGCTCCGGTGGTCCGGGGGTTTTCCCCACCCCTAAACCAGGGGTGTCCCCCATGGACCCGTGTGTGCGGATGAGGTGAGAATCGACGGCGTGAGCGACCAGGCGGCTGGGGGCCGAACCAGGGACAGGCGTCGGACGTGGGCGCTGCTCGCGATCGTCAGCTTTGTCGCCGCGCTGCTGCCGATGGTGTACCTGCACCTGGAGTCGAGCGGACAGCTCAATCCGATCAGGCACACGATCAGCGACTATGTGTTCGCGAAACAGGGGTCCAGGTATTTCGACACGAGTCTGATCGCGCTGGCAGTGGGCTCGGTCGCGCTGATGGTCGGCCTGGCCGGGGTGGGAATTGTTCGGGGGACGCTGCTGACCGTGCTCGTCACCGTGTGGTGTGTCGGTCTCGTGGTCGCACTGCTCTTTCCGACCGACCCGAGTCCGATGGTGTCCTCGATTTCCGGCACCGTGCACCGGTGGGCCGCGATCTTCTTCTTCCCGTGCCTGTCCGCGGCCGGGTTCATGCTGGCCAGGCGCTGCCAGCTGACTCCGGGGTGGGAGCGGTTCGCGCCGGTCGTGCTGCGCCTGTCGATGGCCAGCACAATCGTGCTCGCCACGTTCGCGGGAATCCAGCTGGCCATCAACGAGCCCGATTGGCTGCCGTTTCTCGGATTCGTGAGAAATTACCTCGGCCTGGCCGAGCGTATACTCTTCGGCATCGACATGGCGCTGTTGTTCGTACTGGGCATGGCGTTGTGGCGGGGCGCGAGGCCGGCGGTGGAGCGCCACCAGGAGGCCGGCCTGGTCGAGGGTGGTGCCCGATGATCCCGCTCGCGATCGCACTGGCGGTGCTCGGGGCCTGCTGCAACGCCGTCTCGGCGAGGTTGCAGCACGGCGGCCTCAGCGAGAGCACCGACGAACGCGGCCTGCGGCTGGCCACCGTGCTGCGGCTGGCCCGCCAGCCGCTGTGGCTGGCCGGCATCGCCATCGCCGCCGCCGGGGCCGGGCTGCACGCCACCGCCCTCGGGCTCGCGCCGCTGTCGGTGGTCCAGCCGATCGGCATCCTGGCCTTCGCGCTGACCACCGTGATGTCGGTGCGCATCGAGAAGCTGCGACTGGACCGGGTGGCCATCGGGGCGGTGGTGGCCAGCACCGTCGGCACCATCGCGTTCGTGCTGCTGGCGGCGACCGGGGCCAAGGCCACGGTGGTCGCGCCGGACACCGAGATGCGGGCCACCGTGCTGGTCGTGGGCGTGGTCGGCGGCCTGTCCGCCATCGCCGCGCTGAACACCGGCGCGATCCGCTGCCTCGGCTTCGCCACCGCGTCCGGCATCAGCTTCGGCTTCGTGTCCCTGCTCATGCGGGGCACGCTCCAACAACTCACCGAGGGCGGCCATCCCTTCCCGCTGCCCGAGGTCATCGGCATCGCGGCCGGCATCGTGGTCGGCGGCTGGCTGGTCCAGCACGCCTACGCCAGCGGTCCGCCCGAGGTCGTCATCGGCTGCCTGACCGTGATCGACCCGTTGGTCGCGGTCGGGCTGGGCGTGGTGTTGCTCGGTGAAGCCACCGACACCTCCGTGCCAGTGGTCGCCGGAGCCCTGACCTGCGCCGTGGTCGCCGCCACCGGCGTGGTCGTGCTCACGCTGCGTCGACCGAAGTCAACACCGCCAGCTAATACAGTCGTCGACGGCGACCGGCAGCTTGTCGCGCCCGGGATGACGACCCAGCACTACGACGGGAGTACGAAATGACCTGGTCCCAGGTGCCCGATCGGCACGAGGCGGCCTCCGGACTGCGCATCGTGATCGGCGCCGAGACCTTCCCGCCGGACGTCAACGGGGCGGCTCGGTTCACCCACCGGCTCGCCGTCGGCCTCGCCTCCCGGGGGCACGAGGTGCACGTGATGTGCCCGGCCCCGACCGGCCGGCCGTCGGTGGAAGAGGTCGACGGGGTCACCGTCCACCGGTTCAAGGCGTTTCGCACGCCGTTCCACCCGTCCTTCCGGGTGGCGTGGCCGTGGCCCGCGCAGAAGGCGATGGCCCCGCTGCTGGCCGAGATCAAGCCGGACATCATCCACGTCCAGTCGCACTTCCTGCTGACCAGGGCGCTGATCTGGCAGGCCGAGCAGCTGCGGATCCCGCTGGTGGCGACCAACCACTTCATGCCGGAGAACATCCTCGGCCACATGCGGATGCCGGTGGTGCTGCGCTCGCTGGCGTCCAAGCTGGCCTGGTGGGACCTCACCCGCGGCTTCGGCAACGCCGCCGTGGTCACCGCGCCCACGCCGCGCGCCGTGCAGCTGCTCATGGACAACGGCCTGCCCCAGCAGGCGCGGGCCATCTCCTGCGGCATCGACCTGGACCGCTACGTCGACCGGGCCGTCTCGCCCGACGACGAGCACCGCACCGTGCTGTTCGTCGGCCGCCTCGACGAGGAGAAGCGGGTCCACGAGCTGATCAGGGCACTGCCGCTGATCCCGGCCGAGCTCAAGGTCCGGGCCGAGATCGTCGGCGACGGCAGCAAGCGCGAGGCCCTGGAGCAGCTCGCCGGCCAGCTCGGCATCGCCGACCGGGTCACCTTCCGCGGCTTCATCTCCGACGAGGAGCTGCTCGACGCCTACGCCTCGTGTGACGCCTTCTGCATGCCCGGCATCGCCGAGTTGCAGAGCCTGGCCACCATGGAGGCCATGGCCGCCGGCAAGCCCGTCGTCGCCGCCGACGCCATGGCCCTGCCCCACCTGGCCCGGCCCGGCCGCAACGGCTGGCTCTACCCGCCCGGCAACGTGCCCACCCTGGCCGCCCGCCTCACTCAGCTGTTCTCCGACGACGCCGAGCGGGAGCGCATGGGCAAGGAGAGCCTGGAGATCATCGGCACCCACGGCGTGAGCACCACCCTGGCCACCTTCGAGGAGGTCTACGCCGAGGCCATGTCCGAGTCCCGCCGCCTCACCCACCTCGCCGACCACCCCCGCCTGCCCGAGCAGGCCGGCTCCCCCCGCGAGCGCGCCGAGCGCTCCGCCTGACCGGTCACTCAGCGTCGCGGCCTTCGGGCCCGTTCCTCGCGTTTCTTGCGGGGAACGGGCCTTTTTGTCACCTTGAGTGATTGCACTCGATCGGCTGTTGTTTCGGGGGTGCGCACTGCGGTTGTGCGTAATACTCTGTATTACGTTGGTGGTGAGTGACGATCTCTATGACGGTGTGCCGATCGGGTTCCTGCCCATCGATGTCGTGCACGTGCCCGACCCGACACACCTGCGCCGCTCGCTGCGGTACCCGGGTGCGGTGGACATCGCGCCCGAACACGCTGTCCAAGCGGCGCTCGATCCGCGTCGGCTGGTGGCCCGGGACCCCGGGTCGCGGACGAGGGAGGCGATTCGGATCGTGGGTCGCTCGCGTGGCATGGGACGGGTGCTGATCGTGGTGGTGGTGCCGGAAGACCATCCGCCGACCGGTGTGTGGCGCGTTGCCACCGCGTGGCCGGCGGACCGGCGGACGCGGGCGATCTACATGGAGAGGGCGTGACGGACGGTGGATGACAGGTTGGAGCAGGCGGCGCTCGACGCCGAGGCGGCGCGGGACGTCGACGTGGAGTGGAAGCGGCATCAGGTGCCGCCGAGGAATCCGAGCGCGGTCTACAGCGTGCGGATCCCGGTGGACCGGATCGAGCAGCTGCGGCGGGTGGCGGAGGAGCGGGGGATGCAGCCGACGGCGTTGATGCGGACGTGGGTGCTGGCGCAGTTGGACGCGATCGACGACGAGGAGCGCGAGCGGCAGCAGGAGTGGGAGCGGGAGGTCCTGCTGACGATGGCCAGGCTGAAGGAGTTGTTGGACGAGCAGCCGCTGGCCGACACGGCGTAACCGGGCAAAAGGGGCGTATGGGGGAGACGGGGGCGATCTTGCGGGTGGTTGGGGTCGGTCGACGGGCGCGGCGCGGGGTGTCGGGATGGTAAACAGGTGCTGTGGCGGGGGAGCGCAAGAAGCGCCTGACGACCGGGTTCTGGCGGCTGCTACAGGGCCGTGCGGTTGCTCGTGAGACGAGCAAGCTGCACGCGGTGGTGGCCGCGGCTGGCGCGCGCGAGGAGGAGCTGCGGGAGCTGACGGACGAGCAGCTGACGCAGGCGGCGGAGAAGCTGCGCAAGGACGACCGCAGCGACTACGACGACAAGGACCTCACGCAGCTGCTGGCCCTGGGCCGGGAGGCGGCCCGCCGCACGCTCAAGGAGCGGCCGTTCGACGTGCAGCTGACCACCACGGGCTGGATGCTCAAGGGCCGAGTGGTGGAGCTGCCCACCGGCGAGGGCAAGACCCTGGCCGGCGCGATCACGGCGGCGGGCTACGCCCTGCACGGCTGGCCGGTGCACGTGGTGTCGGTGAACGACTACCTGGCCCGCCGCGACGCGGAGTGGATGGGCCCGCTGTACGCGATGCTGGGCGTCACGGTGAACTGGATCAGCGGCGCCTGCGACCCGGACCGCCGCCGCGAGGCGTACGCGGCGGATGTCACTTACGCCTCGGTGAGCGAGATCGGCTTCGACGAGCTGCGCGACCACACGGCGACGAAGGTCGAGGACCTGGTGTCCCCGGTGCCGGGCGTGGCCCTGGTCGACGAGGCGGACTCGGTCCTGGTGGACGAGGCCCGCGTGCCGCTGGTGCTGGCCGGCGCGGCGGCGGCGGGCGAGCCGGACCGGGAGCTGCCGGACGTGGTGCGCCTGCTGCGCGCGGGCATGCACTACGAGATCGACGACGAGCAGCGCAACGTCTACCTGACCGGCGCGGGCGCGGAGGCGGTGGAGCGCGCGCTGGGCGGCATCGACCTGTACTCGGCCGAGCATGTGGGCACGACGCTGCCGCGGGTGAACGTGGCCCTGCACGCGGAAGTGCTGCTGCGCCGCGACGTCGACTACATCGTGCGCGACGGCAAGGTCCAGCTGATCAACCCCTCCCGCGGCCGGGTGGCCCGGTTGCAGCGCTGGCCCGACGGCCTCCAGGCGGCGGTCGAGGCCAAGGAGGCGCTCGCGGCCAGCGAGACCGGCGAGGTGCTGGACACCATCACGGTCCAGGCCCTGCTCAAGCGCTACCCCAAGGTCTGCGGCATGACCGGCACCGCGCTGGCCGCGGCCGACCAGCTGCGCACCTTCTACGACCTCCAGGTGGCCGAGGTGCCGCCGAACGCGCCGTGCGTCCGCGTGGACGAGCCGGACCGCATCTACGACACGGTGATCGACAAGAACGCGGCCATCGTCGAGGAGATCGTCAAGGCGCACGAGACCGGCCGTCCGGTGCTGATCGGCACCCAGGACGTGGCCGAGTCGGAGGCGCTGGCGGCCCGGCTGGCCGAGGTGGACGTGCCCTGCGTCGTGCTGAACGCCAAGAACGACGCGGAGGAGGCGGCGATCGTCGCCGAGGCCGGCCAGTACGGCACGGTCACGGTCTCCACCCAGATGGCCGGCCGCGGCACCGACATCCGGCTCGGCGGCGCGGACGGCGCCGACCACGAGCGGGTGGCCGCGCTGGGCGGCCTGTACGTGATCGGCACCGGCCGCCACCACAGCTCCCGCCTCGACGACCAGCTGCGCGGACGCGCCGGCCGGCAGGGCGACCCCGGCCGGTCGGTGTTCTTCGCCAGCTTCGGCGACGACATCGTCACCCAGTTCGCCGCCGACGAGCCGGGACCGGGCAAGATCGAGGAAGGCGGCCGGGTCACCGACAAGCTGGCCCCGCACACCATCGCCCACGCCCAGCGGGTGGCCGAGGCCGAGAACCTGGAGATGCACGCCAACACCTGGCGCTACAACCAGCTCTCGGCGCAGCACCGCAAGATGCTCGGCGAGCGCCGCGACCAGCTGCTGCGCACCGACCTGGCGGCCCAGGAGCTGAAGAAGGCCGCGCCCGACCGGTACCGGGAGGTGCTGGACAAGGTCGGCGAGGAGGTCCTGGTCGAGGCGGCCCGGCAGATCGCGCTGCTGCACCTGGACCGCGGCTGGGCCGAGCACCTGGCCATGCTGGCCGACCTGCGCGAGGGCATCCACCTGTGGGCGCTGTCCCGGGAGAGCCCGATCGCCGAGTACCACCGGGCGGCGATCCCGGCGTTCAACGCGCTGTTCCGGGTGGCCGGCGAGAAGACCGTCGAGACCTTCGAGACGGCCAAGATCACCGAGGACGGCGTGGACCTGTCCGGCGAGGGCCTGTCCCGGCCGACCGCGACCTGGACCTACCTGGTGCACGAGAACCCGTTCGGCTCGGACCTGGAGCGCAGCGTGCGGGGCGTGGGCCGGCTGCTGGGCGGGAGCGCGAGGCGGTAGCGTCCCGGCGGTGGACCTGACCACCGCCATCGAGCTCTACCGCAAGTACGCCGACGACCTGGCCGCCGTGCGCGAGCAGCAGCGCCGGCGGCTGCCCGGGATTCGAGCGCAGCTCGACGACATCGAGGCCGAGCTGACCTATCTGCGGCTGCGCGAGCTGCGGCCGGCGACCGTGGTGGAGATCGGCGCCTTTCACGGCTGGTCCACCACCTGGCTGCTGAGTGCGTTGCGGGACAACGGATCCGGGCGGCTTCTGTCGTACGACGTGGTCGACCATGTGCTGGAGTCGGTGCCGGCCGACGAGCGCTGGACCTTCACCAAGGGCGATGTGAGGAAGGCTCAGCTGCCGGCGGAGATCGACTACCTGTTCCTGGACGCCGCCCACAGTGCGCGCTTTGCCCGTTGGTACATCGCCGAATTGTTCAGCCGGCTGAACGCCACGCCGGTGAGCGTGCACGACGTGTTCCACGGCCGGCGGACGATGCCGTTCAGCGAGGGTGCGGTGTTGGTTCGTTGGCTGGCCGAACACGGCATCGACTTCTTCACGCCCTCGGCCCGGCGTGCGCCGGAAACCTTTGCAGAACTGCTTGCCGTGAAACGGGAACTCGGACTGGACGAGCCGCTGCGGCCGGGCCGGGACAATCCGATGGTCTTCTTCACAGTGCCGTGACACACCGGAAACGGGTAGCCGCCGACGGGCAGGGCCACCCCCAGTGGACCCGCCCGCCGACGACGGCACCGCGCCCACCAACTATGACGAACGCGGCTGTGCGGCAACAGTGTTGACGAGTTGAGCAAAAGTGGAAACACCCGATCGTCGGTCGGCTGGTGTCGCCTGCGTCACCCGGAACCGGACGAGTCGTGCTCGGGTTAGCCCAGCGCGTCGAGTTCGGCCCGGACGTCGCGGGCCTGGCGGTCGTCGACCTCCTCGTACAGCACGAGCGCGGCGCTGAGCGACTCCCGCGCCTCGTCGGCCCGGTCCAGCTCCCGCAGCACGATGCCCCGCCGGAACAGGGCGCTCGCCTCGATCATGCGGTTGCGCACGTCCCGGGTCGCGACCAGCGCCTGGTCCAGGCTGTCCAGCGCGCGGCCGGCCTGCCCGTCGGCCAGGTAGACGGAGGCGATCTTCAGCAGCGTCTCGGCCTGGTCGGCGGCGTCGTCGCTGTCCTGCGCGACCCACAGCGCCTCGTGCAGCGTGACCAGCGCGCCGTGGTGGTCGCCGCGCAGCCGCCGGACCTCGCCGAGGGTGGCCATGGTGGTGACCTCGCCGTGCCGGTCGCCCAGGTCGCGGAACAGGGCCAGCGCCTGGTCGGCGGTCGACTGCGCGGCATCGGGTTCACGCTGGTCGACGGCCAGCAGCCCCAGTCCGGCCAGCGTCCACGCCTCGCCGTGCCGGTCGCCGATCTCCCGCCGGGTGGCCAGCGCCTCCTCGTACAGGCGGGTCGCGGCGTCGAAGTCGTGCAGGCGGTGCTTGGCCACGGCCAGGTTGGTCTGCACCCAGGCCTCGGCGAACCGGTTGCCCTCGGCCCGCGCCGCCTGCGTGGCCAGCTCGTGCGTGGCCAGCCAGACCCCCAGCGGCGTGCGTAGCCGGAAGTAGTCCCACGAGGCGATGCACAGCCGCCACGCGGTGCCGGGCAGCCCGTAGGCCATGGCCGTCTCCATCACCGGCACCAGGTTGGCGACTTCCCGGTCGCACCAACGCAAAGCCGCCACCGGGGTGTCGAAGTCCAGTGGTGTCACGGTCGGCCCGGCGGCCGGCACTTCAAGCATGTGCACGCGGAACGGGGCCAGCGCCTCGTTCGCGCGCTCGGCGGTGCGCAGATACCAGTCGGTGAGCCGGACGGCGGCCTCGTGCCGGGACTGCTCCGTCTCCTCGGTCTGCACCAGCTCGGCGGCGTAGACGTGCAGCAGGTCGTGCATGCGGTAGCGGTCGCGCTCGACGCCCTCGACCAGGTGCACGCTGGCCAACCGCTCCAGCAGCCGGCGGCCCTGCACCGGGGAGACGCCGGCCAGCGCGGCCGCCGCCGGCGTGCTGATATGGCCGCGTCGGAAGACACCGAGCAGCCGGAACATGCGGGCCGACTCGGCCGAAAGATCCCGGTACGACCAGGAGAACACCGATCGGACGGCCAGCGAGTCGTCGGTGGCCAGGCCGTCCAGCCGCTGCTCGTCGGCGTCCAGCTCCTCCAGCAGCTCGTCCACCGGGTGGTGCGGGTGGGTGGCCACCCGCTCGGCGGCGATCCGCAGCGCCAGCGGCAGATGCGCGCAGTGCTTGGCCAGCGCGGTGATCGCGGCCGGCTCGGCGTCCACCCGGTCGTCGCCGATCACGTTGCGCAGCAGCAGCCGCGACTCCTCGCCGGTCATCGGGCCCAGCGTGACCTGGCGGGCGTTGGTGCGCATGGCCATGCCCGACAGCCGCCGCCGGCTGGTGACGATCACCGCGCAGTAGCCCGAGCCCGGCAGCAGCGGCTCGACCTGCACCGAGTCGGCGGCGTTGTCCAGCACGATCAGCAGGCGGCGCTGGTTGACCAGGGACCGGAACAGCTTGGCCCGCTGCTCCTGGTCGGCCGGCATGGAGTCGGTGGCCACCCCCAGCGCGGCCAGGAAGTCGCCGAGCACGTCGGACGGGCGGGCCGGGCCGCCGTCGGGGGAGTAGCCGCGCAGGTCCACGTACAGCTGGCCGTCGACAAAATCGGTGGCCACGTCGTGGGCCAGCTTCAACGCCAGCGCGGTCTTGCCGACGCCGGGCGAGCCGTCGACCGCCACCACGGCCGGCGTGCCGAGCTGGCGGTCGTCGACCAGCGCCTCGTGCAGCTGGCCCAGCTCCCGCTCACGGCCGACGAACCGGGCGGCGGCCGCCGGCAGCTGGGCCGGCCGGGCCGGCACCGCCTCGGTCGCCAGCGCCATCAGCCGGCCGCCGGCGTCCAGCACCTGGTCGCAGCGCCGGGCCAGCTCGGCCGAGGGCGGCGTGCCGTTCTTGACCTTGCTCAGCCAGCTCGGCGTGTAGCCGACGCGGTCGGCCAGCACCCGCCAGGACATGCCCCGGCTGGCGAGCAACCGCTCCAGCTCTGCGCCGAATTCAGAGCCGGCCGCGAAGGCTGAGCTAGGCATCACGGCATGGGGGACTGGTCGACCACGGCCTGCCGCAGCTTGCGGATCTCCCGTGGCAGGTTCCAGCCGACGCCGCCGGTGACGACGCCGTCGCGGCCGTAGAGGGCGGCGAACTTGCGCTCGCCCGGGTCGCCGGCCACCACCCGGTACTCCAGGCCCTCGCCGACCACGCCGTAAGCCTGCACCTTGGCGTCGTACTGGTCGGTCCAGAAGTACGGGACCGGGGCGAACTCCTGGTCCGCGCCGAGCAGGTTGCGGGCCACCGCCATGCCCTGCTCGGTGGCGTTCATCCGGTGCTCCAGGCGCATCCGGCCGTAGCGCGGGTGCGCCCAGTTGGCCACGTCGCCGGCCGCATAGACGTTGGGCGCGGCCAGGCAGCGGCTGTCGCAGACCACGCCGTTGTCCACGGTCAGGCCGGAGCCGGCGAGCCAGTCGGTGACCGGCGTCGCGCCGATCGCCACCAGCACGCAGCCGGCGTCGAGCACGCTGCCGTCGGTCAGCCGGACCCCGGTGACACGGCCATCTGAACCGAGGAGTTCAGTCACGCCGGTGTCCATCAGCACCCGCGCGCCGTTGTCCCGGTGCAGCTGCTCCAGCAGCTTGCCGACGGTCTCGCCCAGCTGGCGGGCCATCGGCACCGGCAGCGGGTCGACCAGCGTGACGTCCAGGCCCAGGGTGCGGGCGGTGGCCGCGACCTCCGCGCCGAGGAAGCCGGCCCCGATGACCACGGTCTTGGGCTGCGTGAGGAGTTCGGTGCGCAGCTGCACGGCCTGTTCGAGCGTGCGGAGGAGGTGCACGCCTTGGAGATCGTGGCCGAACGGCAGCCGCCGCGGCGCGACGCCGGTGGCGATGACCAGGCCGTCGTAGCCGACCCGGGCGTCATCGGCCAGCACGACTTCGCGGGCGTCCAGGTCGAGGCCGGCGGCCGGCGCGCCCAGCCTGAACTCGGCGTTCAGGTCGGCGATCTGCTCGGCCTTGCGCAGTTGCGTCTTCTCCGGCTCCCACTGGCCGGCCAGCACCTGCTTGGACAGCGGCGGGCGATCGTAGGGCGGGTGCGCCTCGTCGCCGATGAGAGTGATGCGGCCTTGGTAGCCCTCACGGCGCAGCGTCTCGGCCGCCGTCAGGCCGGCGGCCGACGCGCCGACGATCGCGATCTGATCCATGTCGACGAGGATAGGTGGATGTTCATCGGCATCGACATCGGAACGTCGGCATCCAAGGGAGTCCTGGCCGCCGAGGACGGCACGGTTCGGCACCGGGTGAGCCGCCCGCACGCCGTCTCCACGCCCCGGCCCGGCTGGTTCGAGCACGACGCCGAGGACGTGTGGTGGCGGGACTTCGTGTCCATCGCTCGGGAATTGGTCCAGACAGCCGCCGGTGAACGCCTGAACGGACTGGCGGTGAGCGGCATCGGGCCGTGCCTGCTGCCGGCCGACGCCGACGGCGCGCCGCTGCGGCCAGCCATCCTCTACGGCGTCGACACCCGGGCAACCGTGGAAATCTCGCAACTGACGGACCTGTTCGGAGGTGAGGAGATTCTCCGCCGGGGTGGCTCGCCGCTGACAAGTCAGGCGGTGGGGCCGAAGCTGCGCTGGCTGGCCGTGAACGAGCCTCACGTCTGGGCCCGGACCCGGATGCTGCTGATGGCCTCGTCCTTCCTGGTGCACCGGCTGACCGGGCGGTACCTGCTGGACCACCACTCGGCCAGCCAGTGCTCGCCGCTGTACGACCTGGGCCGGCGGGAGTGGGCCGCCGACTGGGCCGCCGTCGTCGCGCCCGGGCTGCCGCTGCCGGAGCTGGTGTGGCCGACCGAGGTGGTCGGGCATGTGACCAAGGCGGCCTTCGAAGCGACCGGGCTGCCCGAGGGGCTGCCGGTCACCGCCGGCACCATCGACGCATGGGCCGAGGCCGTCAGCGTCGGCGTCCGGGAGCCCGGGGACGCCATGGTCATGTACGGCACCACCATGTTCATGGTCCAGGTGGTCGACCAGCCGCGGCCGCATCCGGGGCTGTGGACCACTTCCGGCGTCTTTCCTCTCACCAGCACCCTGGCCGCCGGCATGGCGACCTCCGGCGCGGTCACCGACTGGCTGCGGGGTCTGGTCGGCGGCACCTTCGAGGACCTGGTGGCCCGGGCGGCCGATGTGCCGGCCGGCAGCCGGGGATTGCTGGTGCTGCCGTACTTCGCCGGCGAGCGGACCCCGCTGTTCGACCCGTCGGCCCGGGGCGTGATCGCCGGCCTGACCGTGTCCCACGGCCCGGGTGAACTGTACCGTGCAGTTCTGGAGGGCATTGCCTACGGCGTGCGGCACAACCTGGAGGCCATGACCGAGGCCGGCGGGGCCGCCCGGCGTCTGGTCGCCGTCGGCGGCGGCACCCAGGGCGGGCTGTGGACCCAGATCGTCTCCGACGTCACCGGCCTACCCCAGCAGCTCACCCGCGAGAGCATCGGCGCCAGCCTCGGCGACGCCATGCTCGCCGCGGCCGCCGCCGGCGTTGACGTGACAACCTGGAACCCGGTCGAGCGCACCGTCCACCCCGATCCTTCGGGCCCGTACGAGGACTACTACGCCCACTACCGCTCGCTCTACCCCGCCACCCTGCCCACCGCCCACTTCCTCGCCGCCCAACAACACCGCGCCGCCGGGAACGGGCCATTCCTCCACTCCGAGTAGAGGAATGGCCCGTCCCCCGCCATCCCTCCAAGATCAAGGGACCGATCCTGGCGTCCAACGTCAGGAAGGGCCCCTTCATGACACCAGACGGGCTAGAAGGGGTAGGCGGGTGGGGTGTCGCGGACGGTGACCCACTGCCACTGGGTGAACTCCTCCCAGTTGGCCTGGCCGCCGTAGCGGCCGCCGTTGCCGGAGGCGCCGACGCCGCCGAAGGGCACGGTGGGGTCGTCGTTCACGGTGGTGTCGTTGACGTGCACCATGCCGGCCCGCAGGCGCTCGGCCAGCTTCCAGCCACGGAAGGGCTCGGCGGTGAGCACGGAGGCGGTCAGGCCGTAGGCGGTGGCGTTGGCCAGGGCGACGGCCTCGTCCTCGGTGTCGAAGACGGTGACGGGGGCGACCGGGCCGAAGATCTCGTCGGTGAAGGCCGGCATCTCCGGGGTGACGTCGGCGAGAACCGTGGGCGCGTAGAACAGGTTCTCGTGCGTGCCGCCGGCCCGGACGGAGGCGCCGGCCGAGGCCGAGGCCCGCACGATGCGGTCGACGTTGGCCAGCTGGGTGGCGTTGATGATCGGGCCGATCTGGGTGTCGGCGTCGGCCGGATCGCCGACCTTGAGCCTGGCGGCGCGGGCGGCCAGGCGGTCCAGGTACTCGTCGGCCACCTTGCGCTGCACCAGATGCCGACCGGTGGTCAGGCAGATCTGGCCCTGGTGCAGGAAAGAGCCCCAGGCCCCGACCGAGCTGGCCGCGTCCAGGTCGGCGTCGGCCAGCACGATGGTGGCGTTGTTGCCGCCCAGCTCCAGCGACACCTTCTTGACGTGCTCGGCGGCGGTGGCGGCGACGATCTTGCCGGCCCGGGTGGAGCCGGTGAACGAGATCATCGGCACCCGCGGGTCGGCCACCAGCGCCTGACCGGCGTCGGCCTTGCCGGGCAACACTTCCAGCAGCCCGGCCGGCAGCCCGGCCGCCTCGAACAGCCGGGCGATCAGCAGGCCGCCGTAGATCGGGGTCTGGTGGTCGGGCTTGAGCAGCACGGAATTGCCGAGCGCGAGCGCCGGGGCGACGGCCCGCATGGCCAGCACCAGCGGGAAGTTCCACGGCGCGATCACACCCACGGCGCCGAACGGGATCCGCCGGCCGTAGCTCATCCGCCCGGTCGACGGCAGCAGCTGGCCATAGGGCTCGGTGGCCAGCGCGGCGGCGGCGATCAGCTCGCCCCGGGCGGAATGGACCTCGTGCGTGGTCTTGCCGGCGATGGCCCCGCACTCGCGGATGCCCCAGTGGACGAACTCGTCTTCGTGATCGTGGATCAGCTGGGCTGCCCGCAGCAGGATCTCGGCCCGCTCGGCCGGCGCGGTGTCGGCCCACTTCGGTTGCGCGGCAACGCTTCTGGTCACCGCGGCGGCGACGTCCTCGGCGCCGGCCAGCAGGGTCGAGCCGATCACCTTGCCGGTCGCGGGCTCGACGATGTCGACCTGGTCCCCGGTCAGCCCGGCGAACGCCGTCTGGTCGGACACGAGCATCACTGCCTCCGTGACAGGGAGTCGGGGTCTCGGTGCACCGGTCCACGCTCCAGCACGCGGTCGAGCAGGCCCTCGGCCAGATAGGCCGGATAGTCCTCCGGGCGCACCGGAATCGGCTGTTGGCCGGTGTAGCCCAGCAGCCGTTTGACCAGATCGCTGGTGTAGTACGCGCCGGAGACGATCTCCAGCACGGCCTGGTGGGCCCGCGGGTCGAGGTCGGCCAGCAGCCGCAGGGCCGGCCCCGGCGGCTGCTCGCCGGCCAGCGCCCAGGCCCGGTTCAGCGCGCGGGCCAAGTCCGGCCGCACGGCCAGCACCAGGTCCAGCTGGCTGCCGGCCACCCCGACCTCGGTGGCCGCGGGCATGCCGTCGGCCGCCGGGATCAGGTCGTCGGCGACCGCGCCGAGCCAGCTCCGGAGCCTGTCGTCGGTCATCGGGGAGTCCTTTGCTCGCGCCGGTTTTCGATGAGGTGCTCGACGTTGCGCAGCGCCAGCGACACGATGGTGCTGGTCGGGTTGACCGCGCCGGAGGTGACGAACACGCTGCCGTCGGCTATGTAGAGATTGGGCACGTCGTGGGCGCGGCCCCAGCCGTCGACCACCGAAGTCGAGGGATCCTCGCCCATGCGGGCGGTGCCCAGCAGATGCCACCCGGAGAACCGCATCAGCGACTCCACGGCGGTGCGGTGCGCGCCGGCCTCGGCGAACGAGCGCTGGGCCCGTTCGATGTTGAAGTCCAGCAGCCGCCGGGAGTTCTCGCCGACCCGGTAGGTGACCTTGGGCGCGGGAATGCCGGAGGAGTCGGTGAGGCTGTCGTCGATCTCCACCCGGTTGTCCTCGTCGGGCAGGTCCTCGCCGAAGATGCACCAGCTCAGCGAGTGCCCGAGATGGCTGCGCACATGGGCGTGATGTTCCTTGCCCCACACCGAGTTCCCGGCCCGCGAGGGCAGCGCCGCGTTCAGCGGGCCGCCGGTCGGGGCCAGGCTCCACTTCGCGCCGCGCACGAAGTCGCGGTCCGGGTCGGTCTCGTAGAACTCGTAGCTGACGATCTTCGCGCCGACGTGGCCGCCCGCGTCCACCGGCTCGTCGAAGTAGCCGGTGACGTTGGCGAACGGGTGCACCATCAGCCGCCGGCCCACTAATCCGCTGGAATTGGCCAGGCCGTGGGGAAAACGCGGCGACGCGGAGTTGAGCAGGATGCGCGCGGTGCCGACCGAGTTGGCCGCCATGATCACCACGTCGGCCTTGACGATGTCCCAGTTCCCGTCCGGGTCCACGTATTCCGCGCCGATGGCCAGACCCTGGGCGTTGGTGAGGATGCGGGCGACGCGAGCTCCGGTGATCAGCCGTGCGCCGGCCTTGATCGCGTTCGGCCAGTGCGTCACGTCGGTGGACGCCTTGGCCCCCTCCGGGCAGCCCTGCATGCAGGAACCGTAGTGGGCGCAAGCGTTTCGGCCCTGATAGGGGCGGGACAGCACGGCGTTGGGGGCCGGCCACCAGTGCCACTTGAGGCGATCGTGGGCGCGGGCCATGCGCAGCGCGCCGTCGCCGATCGGCAGCGGCGGCAACGGGAACTCGCCGCCCGGCGGCAGCGAGGTGTCGCCGGCCAGGCCGGAGACGCCGAAGGCCCGGTCGGTTCGTTCGTAGAACGGCTGGAGATCGTGGTAGGTCAGCGGCCAGTCGTCGCCGACGCCGTCCAGCGCGTGGGTGCGGAAGTCCGAGGGCAGCAGGCGGGGCCAGTCCGCCGCGTACAGCACCATACTGCCGCCGACGCCGTTGTACATCAGCGTCGCGATGTCGGAACTGGTTTCGTTGACCGGGTAGTCCTCCGGCCGGCCGCGCAGCGTCGGATTGCCGCCCCAGCCGCCGCGCGCCTCCAGCTCGTAGGTCGGCCGCAGGGCCGGGAAGTCGGTCCGGTCCGGCCAGTGGCCCTGTTCCAGGCAGACCACGTCGAAGCCGGCTTCGGCCAGCGCGCCGGTGACCACGCCGCCGGAGGCTCCGGCCCCCACCACGAGCACATCCGCGTGTTCCACGGTCCTCCCCACGCCCTGGGAAAGCGCTTTCCCTGCAACCTATCCCGCCGTCCGACCGACGGCAAGACGGCCACCCTACCGGTGATCAAGCTTCCCGAACGCGCCGTGTTCATGCCGCGCGTTCCGCGCGGGCATCGGCCCCTTTGGGGCCGATGCCTCACCCTTGCTGGATTGAGAGCGCCGCATCGGCTAGGTGGTGGCGCGCGTTGGGTGGCGGCGCTCGAAATCCACCAACCGGGTGAAGCATCGGCGGGGCCTCGCGCTCTCCTGTCTTGGCGGCCCTTGACTCCGCGCGTTCGGCGCTTCTAGTCTGGCCGGGCCGCCGCGATGTAAACGTTTACATTTCCTCGTCCCTGGGAGGATAGCGTGCGCTACGCAGTGTTGCGGAGAACGGCCCTGTTGCCGGCCGTCGCGGTGGCCGGGATCGTCGTGTTCTGCGCCGGAGGCGCCGCGGCGGCCACGGTCCAGCCGCACGCGACCACCTTCAACGTCAAGGACTACGGGGCCAAGGCCGACGGCAAGACCAACGCCGCCGCGTCGTTCGACAAGGCCATCGACGCGGCGAACAAGGCCGGCGGCGGCATTGTCGAGGTGCCCTCGGGCAGCTATCTGTCGTCCAGCACCGTGCATCTCAAGAGCAACGTCACCATCCAGCTGGACGCCGGCTCGACCATCACCGGGGCCTCCTCCGGCTACGACAAGCCCGAGTCCAACCCCAACGACAAGTACCAGGACTACGGGCACAGCCACTTCCACAACGCCATGTTCTACGGCGACGGCCTGACCAACATCGGCTTCACCGGCGCCGGCACCATCGACGGCGGCGGCCATCTGATCACCGGCAACCCGAAGTCAGGCCAGGCCGACAAGATCATCTCACTGACCCGGTGCGCCAACCTCACGCTGTCCGGCGTCACCCTCAAGCGCGGCGGTCACTTCGCGGCGCTGATCAACGGCTGCGACCACGTGGTGTCCGACCATCTGACGATCTCCACCGCCGGCGACCGGGACGGCTGGAACATCATCAGCACCACGAACGTGACGATCACCAACATCACCGACGCCGCCAACGACGACGCCCTGGTGTTCAAGAGCGACTGGGCCCTGGGCAAGACGCTGCCCAACGGCCACGTCACCGTGACCAACGCCAAGCTGTCGGCCGGCTGCTGCAACGCCCTCATGTTCGGGTCCGAGACCTGCGGCGACTTCACCGACTACCAGTTCTCGCACATCACCATCACCGGCGCCGGCAAGTCCGGGCTGGGCCTGGTGTCCATGGACGGCGCGCACATCAGCAACGTGCACTACGACGACATCACCATGTCCAACACCCAGTCCCCGATCATGCAGAAGATCGGCACCCGCAAGCGCTGCGGCGGCAGCCCCGGGGTCGGCAGCATCAGCGACATCCACTACAGCAACATCACCGGCACCAAGGCCGGCAAGTTCAGCCCGACCCTGTGGGGCGAGTCCGGGCACGCGATCAGCGACGTCACCTTCGACAACGTGCACCTGGACCTGCCCGGCGGCAGCGGCTCCGTGTCCAGCGGCGTGCCCAGCAACAGCGGCTCCGACTACAACCCCAACAGCATCGGCACCCGGCCGGCGTACGGGTTCTACCTGCACAACGTCTCCGGCATCACCTTCACCAACAGCGGCTTCACGTTCGACAAGTCCGACTCGCGGCCGGCCATCATCGCCAACGCCGCCACCGGCCTGACCCTGGACCACGTGACCGCGCAGGCCGGCAAGGCCGACTACGACCTGGGCCTGCAGCAGGTCAGCGGCTACTGCCTGACCGGCGGCACCACACTGCGCCTGAGCAACTCCGGCTCCACCGAAAAGTGCTCCAGCTGACCGGTTCCCGGTGTGGAAGGGGGCTTTCCTCCACTCCGAGTGGAGGAAAGCCCCCTTCCAAGCGCCGGGGGCGGGGTCAGATGCGGAAGACGGGGTAGCCGGGGGCGATCTCCAGGAGCTGGGCGTCGGTGGCGGTGTGGTCGATGCCGTCGAAGAAGACGCCGACCTCGAACTTCCAGCGCTTGAGGTAGGCGCGCAGGATGGCCGGCTTGTCGGCGTCGGCGAGCTCGGTGGGGACGAAGGTCTCGACGCGGCGGCCGAGGCGGAGCTGGCCGGCGCCGGTGGCGCGGAGGTTGCGGACCCACTGGGTGTGGCCGCGAGGGGCGACGAGGTAGCGAACGCCGTCGATGGTGAGCAGGTTGACGGGGGTGGTGCGCCACTCGCCGGACTTGCGGCCGCGGACGGCGAGCACCCGGCTGCCCCACACGCTGACGCCGAGTCGGGTCAGGCCGGCGACCACGCGGTTGAACAGGGTCGTCGCGTGCTTGGGCTGGATGTAGCGGGTCATGGTGGTCATCTGCCTTCTCCGATTCGAGAGCGGTGCTCTTGCTTGAGAACAGTGAACACGGATCGGTGCGCGCAGTCAAGAGCGGTGCTCTCGAAAATGGGCGCTGCTCTGATAGGGTGCGTAGCGTGAACGCTGGACGGACGGCGCGTGATCGCGCCCGGGCGGAGCTGACCGCGGAGATCAAGGACGAGGCCCGGCGGCAGCTGGCGGTGGCCGGCGCGGACGGCCTGTCGCTTAGGGCGGTGGCCCGCGCGCTGGGCATGGTCAGCTCGGCCCTCTACCGCTACTACCCGAGCAAGGACGACCTGCTCACGGCCTTGATCATCGACGCGTATCGGTCGCTCGGGGAGGCGGCGACGGCGGCCGACCGGCGGCTGCCGGAGCGGGACCTGCGCGGCCGCTGGCAGGCGGTCTGCCGCTCGGTGCGCGACTGGGCCCGGGACAACCGGCACGAGTACGCCCTCATCTACGGCTCGCCGGTGCCGGGCTACCGAGCCCCGGAGGCGACCATCGTCGAGGCGCAGAAGGTGCCACTGGTCATGGTCAACGTGCTGCGGGCGGCCTGGGCGGAGGGCACGCTGCGGCCGGCGCGCGACGCCGGCGTGCTGTCCGACGGCCTGGCCGAGCAGTGCCGCGCGGTGACCGAGGTGGTGGCCCCGGAGCTGCCGCCGGAGATCATGGCCCGGGCGATCGTGGCCTGGACCCAGCTGTTCGGCATGGTCAGCTTCGAGCTCTTCGGCCAGTTGGTGGGCAGCGTGGACCCGGCGGACGAGTTCTTCGCGTACGCGGTCGAGGTGCTGGCCGATCTGGTCGGCATGCCGTCATGAGTCTGGAACGGGTGGCGGCGGCGAGGGTTGCTCGACTGGCGACCGTCGGCGCCGACGGCCGGCCGCATCTGGTGCCGGTGACCTTCGCCTTGCGGGGCCGGGTGGTGGTGATCGCCGTCGACCACAAGCCGAAGACCACGACCACGCTGCGGCGGCTGCGCAACATTCGGGAGAACGACCAGGTCAGCCTGCTCGTCGACCACTACGAGGAGGACTGGCGACGGCTGTGGTGGGTGCGGGTGGACGGCGTCGCGCGGGTGCTGACCGAGCAGGCGCAACGGCGTGAACCTGTGTCCTGGCTGTGTGAGAAATATGCGCAGTACCGCGAACGGCCGCCGACCGGGCCGGTGATCCGGATCGACGTGGTCACGGATGTGAACTGGGGCGCCGAGAACGCATTCCCGTGATTGGAGTGACCAAGGCCACTGTGGACGCGGATAGCGGTCGAACCAACCGTCAAACACCGTTGTCGCGCATGGTGAAACGTGTTGCGCCGTCAACGAACGTCGTTCGAAGACCGGCCCGAAACCGCTTCCACCTGCGCGCATGATCCGTTGAAGATCGAGAACAGAACTGGGAAAAGTCCTGGAACCGGTACCGCGGGGGTTGATTCGACCCGATGTCCGGTGTGAGGTGGGAGTGTCCTCACGCTGTCGGCACGCCCTTATAGATGCCTCTGTGAACAACTTCTGGAGACGGGGCGAGTTACCTCCTGCATACCGTGAAGCAAGTCGGTCGGGAGGACCCATGGCGCGGGTGAGGGTGTTCGTACAGGCGGGAGATCCGATCTCCGCGGTCGGCCTGGCCAGTTACATCAGGGCGCAGCCCGGCATGCTGGTGGTGCCCAGCCGGCTGCCGGCGGACGCCGACGTGGCGCTCACGGTCACCGACCGGGTCAACGCCGACTTCATCGGCGCGCTCACCAAGGCCGCCCAGGCGGCCCCGCTGCCCACCGTGGTGGCCACCGACAACGTCGACCCCGAACAGGCGCCGTCGCTGCACCGGTGTCGGGTCGTCGCCCTGCTGCCGCGGTCCGCGGCGACCAGCAGCCGGCTGGCCGGCGCGGTGATGGAGGCGGCCACCGGCGTCTCGGCGCCGAGCCTGGCCGAGCAGGCCGAGAACCTGCGCCGGGAGATCGCCGGCCCGGACGGCGCGATGCTCGCCCCGCGCGAGCTGACCGTGCTGCAACTGATGGCCGACGGGCACGACACGCCCGAGATCGCCGACATCATGGCCTGCTCCGACCGGATGGTGAAGAGCATCATCCTCAGCGCGACCAAGCGCTTCAACGTGCACAACCGCGTGCACGCGGTGGCCTGCGCCCTTCGAGCGGGTTTGATCTAGGGGCCGGTCTCGTCCGACCTGAGCCAGACTCATCTCGCGCGGGCGTCACGCGCGGTCCCCACCCGGTTCCGCCACACCGAGTGGGGTCCCCGTGTGACGCCCGTTTCGCGTATCCGGCCGCGACCCGCGCTCGTTGGTTCCAACGAAGGTGTTGAAGGGCTACGCCGAACGGGCTAGTGGTTGGCGTGGCGGGCCGTTCCCCGCTTCCGCGCCCCGGTAACACCCGGTGTGCACGAAGCGAATCAGGGTACGGCGACGCCGATCGGGCGTCGCGCTGGCGAAAATCTCGCGGGGAGCGTGGCGGATGGCGGTCTGTCGGCTGTGTGGCTCGACGAGCCTGGAAGGCGTGGTCGACCTCGGCGCGACGCCGCCGTGTGAACGCTTCCTCACCGCCGAGCAGCTGGCAGAGCCCGAGGTGACCTACCCGCTGCACCTGCGGGTGTGCACCCAGTGCTGGCTGGCCCAGATCCCGCCGCTGATCACTCCCGAGGACACCTTCACCGAGTACGCGTACTTCTCCTCGTACTCGACGTCCTGGGTGGAGCACGCCAAGCGGTTCGTGGACGGCGCGGTCGAGCGGCTCGGCCTGGACTCCGACTCCTTCGTGGTCGAGGTGGCCAGCAACGACGGATACCTGCTCCAGCACATGGTCGCGCGGTGGATCCGCTGCCTGGGCGTGGAACCCTCGGTCAACGTGGGGCAGGCCGCCCGGGAGAAGGGCGTGCCGACGCGGACCGCGTTCCTCACGCCCGACAGCGGTGCGCAGGTGCGTGACGAACACGGGCCGGCGAACCTGGTGGTGGCCAACAACGTCTACGCGCACATCCCCGACGTGATCGGGTTCACCAAGGGGCTGCGCAATCTGGTCGCCGACGACGGCTGGGTGTCCATCGAGGTGCAGCATCTGCTGACCCTGATGGAGCTCAACCAGTACGACACCATCTACCACGAGCACTTCCAGTACTACACGGTCGCTTCCGCCCAGCGGGCGCTGGCCACCGGCGGACTGTCCGTTGTGGACGTGGAGCTGCTGCCCACGCACGGCGGCTCGATCCGCCTGTGGGCGCGGCCGACCGAGGCCGCCGGCGAGCCCAGCGCCCGGGTGCACGACGTGCTGGCCCGGGAGAAGGCGGCCGGTCTGCACGAACTGTCCGGCTACACCGAATTCGCGGCCCAGGTGGCCAAGGTCCGCCGGGATCTGCTGGCGTTTTTGACCAAAGCCGCCGCCGAGGGCAAGACGGTGGTCGGCTACGGCGCGCCGGGCAAGGGAAACACGCTGCTCAACCACTGCGGCATCCGGCCGGACCTGCTGGCGTACACGGTGGACCGCAACCCCTACAAGCACGGCCGGTTCACGCCCGGCACCCGGATCCCGATCCTGCCGCCCGAGCGGATCGCCGAGGACCGTCCCGACTACGTGCTGGTGCTGCCCTGGAACCTGCGCGACGAGCTGGTCGAGCAGCTGGCCTACGTCCGCGAATGGGGCGGCAGCCTGGTCTTCCCCATCCCCGAACTCGAGGTGAAGTCGTGAAGGTCGTCCTGTTCTGCGGCGGGCACGGCATGCGGATGCGCACCGGCACCTCCGCGGACGTGCCCAAGCCGATGCAGCTGGTCGGGCCGAGACCCCTGATCTGGCACGTGATGCGCTACTACGCCCACTTCGGGCACACCGAGTTCATCCTGTGCCTGGGCTACGGGGCCCACCACATCAAGGACTTCTTCCTGAACTACCAGGAGACCACCTCCAACGACTTCGTGCTGTCGCGGGGCCAGGTGGAAATGCTGTCCACCGACATCTCGGACTGGAAGATCTCGTTCGTGCAGACCGGGATCTCCTCGGCCATCGGCGAGCGGCTGCGCCGGGTGCGGGATTTCCTCGACGGCGACGAGATGTTCCTGGCCAACTACGCCGACGTGCTGACCGACGCGCCGCTGCCGGAGATCATCGAGCGGTTCCGGAACTCCGACGCGGGCGCGGCCATGATGGTGGTGCCGCCGCCGGGCAGCTTCCACTGCGTCGAGCTCGGGGCCGGCGGCCTGGTCTCGGGCATCACCCCGGTCAACGAGATGCCGCTGTGGTCCAACGGCGGGTATTTCGTGCTGCGCCAGGATGTTTTCGACCACATCCCGGAGGGCGGCGACCTGGTCGCCGACGGCTGCGTGCAGCTGGCCAAGCAGGGCCGGCTGATGGCCTACCCGCACCGCGGCTACTGGAAGCCCACCGACACGGTGAAGGAACGGGTCGCACTGGACGAGGCCTACTCGCGCGGCGAGCGGCCCTGGGCGCTGTGGGAACGTGAATGATCGCACTCTCGGCCGGGCGCCCGCGCCGTGTCGCCCTGCTCGCCGCCCACTGCGACGACATCGCGATCGGGGCGGGCGGCAGTCTGCTCACCCTGTGCCAGGCCAATCCCGGCATCCAGGTGGACGCGCTCGTGCTGAGCGGCGGCGGAACTCCGCGCGAGGACGAGGAACACGCCGCCCTGGCCGCGTTCTGTCCCGGCGCGCGGCTGAGCGTGACGGTGACGAAGCTGCGCGACGGCCGGCTGCCGGCGCACTGGGACGAAGCCAAGGCGGCGGTGGAGGAACTGCGCTCGCGCACCGACCCCGACCTGATCTTCGCCCCGAACACCGGTGACGCGCACCAGGATCACCGCGGCCTGGCCGAGCTGGTGCCGCAGGTGTTCCGCGACCACCTGGCCCTGGGCTACGAGATCGTCAAGTGGGACGGGGACCTCGGCCGCCCGGCGGTGTACCAGCCGCTGGCCGACGAGATCGCCGAGGCGAAGGTGCGGCTGCTGCACGAGCACTACCCGTCGCAGCGCGAACGTCCCTGGTACGACCGCGAGGCCTTCTTCGGCCTGGCCCGGATCCGGGGCATCGAGTGCAAGGCCCGGTACGCGGAAGCGTTCCACGTCAACAAGTTGACTCTCGACCTGGCTGGAGGATGACCCGGATGCGCGTGCTGCTGACCGGACACCAGGGTTACCTGGGCACTGTGATGGCCCCGGTGCTGGCCGAGGCCGGGCACGAGGTGGTGGGCCTGGACTCCGGCCTGTTCGCGGACTGCGTGCTCGGCGACCAGCCGGCCGACCCGGCCGGCATCGCGGTGGACCTCCGGGACGTCACCGCCGAGCACCTGTCCGATGTGGACGCGGTGATCCACCTGGCCGCGCTGTCCAACGACCCGCTGGGTTCGCTGGCCCCGCAGCTGACCTACGACATCAACCACCACGCCTCGGTCACGCTGGCCCGCCTGGCCAAGGACGCCGGCGTCAAGCGCTACCTGTACGCCTCGACGTGCTCGGTCTACGGCGCGTCCGGCGGCGACGGCCTGGTCGACGAGGACGCTCCGCTGCGCCCGGTGACGCCGTACGCGGAGTCCAAGGTACGGGTCGAGGACGACGTGGCCGAGCTGGCCGACGACGACTTCACGCCGGTGTATCTGCGCAATGCCACCGCTTTCGGCTTCTCGCCCCGGCTGCGCGCGGACATCGTGCTGAACAACCTGGTCGGGCACGCGCACCTGACCGGCCAGGTGCGGGTGCTGTCCGACGGCACCCCGTGGCGGCCTCTGGTGCACGCCAAGGACATCGCGGCCGCGTTCGCCTGCGCCCTGGTCGCGCCCAAGGAATCGGTGCACAACAAGGCGTTCAACGTCGGAGCCGAGCTGAACAACCTGACCGTGGCCGAGATCGCCGGCGAGGTGATCGAGGCGGTGCCCGGCTCCAAGCTGGTGATCACCGGCGAGGCCGGCGCCGACCCGCGGTCCTACCGGGTCGACTTCGCCCGGATCCGGGCGGCCATGCCGGACTTCCACGCCGCCTGGTCGGTCAAGGACGGCGCGGTCGAGCTCTACGAGGCGTACCAGCGCTTCGGGCTCACCGAGCACGACTTCAAGCAGCGCTTCACCCGGCTGGCCCGGCTGTCGGACCGGACCTCGGCGGGCACCCTCGGCCCGGACATGCGGCCGATTCGGTGAAGGAGCTGGTGGAGCGGCTGTTCCCGGTGTGCCGCAGCATCACCGGCAACGGCCTGCGCCGGACGTTGGAGATCATCGGCGAGCAGGTCGAGCTGGCCGTCTCCGAGGTGCCGACCGGGACCGAGGTGCTGGACTGGACCGTGCCCCGGGAGTGGAACATCCGCGACGCCTGGGTGAAGGATCCCAGTGGCCGCAAGGTGATCGACTTCGCGGAGCACAACCTGCACATCGTCGGCTACAGCACGCCGATCCACGCGACGATGCCGCTGGCCGAGCTGCGGGAGCACCTGCACACGCTGCCGGAGCAGCCGACGCTGATCCCGTACCGGACCAGCTACTACGCCGAGCGGTGGGGCTTCTGCCTGCGGCACGACGTGCTGGAGTCGTTGCCGGACGGCGACTACGAGGTGCTCATCGACTCCACGTTGGCGGACGGTCACCTCAGCTACGGCGAGCACGTGGTCCCGGGCGAGCTCACCGACGAGATCATCATCTCGTGCCACATCTGCCATCCCTCGCTGGCCAACGACAACATGGCCGGCGTGGCGGTGGCGGTCGAGCTGGCCAAGCGGCTCGCGGCGGGGAAACCCCGGTATACCTACCGGTTCATCTTCGCGCCGGGCACGATCGGGGCGATCACCTGGCTGGCCCGCAACTTCGAGCGGGTGGACCGCATCCACGGCGGGCTGACCATCGCCTGCGCCGGCGACCGGGGTTCGGTGACGTACAAGCGAAGCCGCCGCGGCGACGCGCCGATGGACCGGGCGGTCGAGCACGTGCTGCGGGAATCGGGGCGGGAGCACACGATTCTCGACTTCTCGCCGTACGGCTACGACGAGCGCCAGTACTGCTCGCCGGGCTTCAACCTCGGCGTCGGCAGCCTCACCCGCACGCCGTACGCCGGCTACCCCGAGTACCACACCTCCGGCGACAACCCGGACTTCGTCACCGAGGAGTCGATGGCCGACACCCTGGAGACGCTGTGGGCGGCGGTGACCGTGCTGGAGCGCGACCGCCGCTACGTCAACCTGAGCCCATACGGCGAGCCGCAGCTGGGCCGGCGCGGCCTGTACGACTCGCTCGGCGGGCGCAGTGACACGAAACAGGCCCAACTGGCGATGTTGTGGGTGCTGAACCTGTCCGACGGCGAGCACAGCCTGCTGGACGTCGCGCAACGATCCGGATTGCCGTTCGCCACGGTCGCGGACGCGGCCGACGCCCTGCGCGGCGCCGGCCTGGTGAAGGAGTGACACCGAAGATGACCCAGTCCGTGACCACCGCGCCCACCCTCGGCTTACGGGTCGGCGATCTGGTCGAGGTGCGCAGCATCGAGGAGATCCTGGCCACCCTCGACGACCGGGGCGAGCTGGAGAACCTGCCGTTCATGCCGGAGATGGTCCGGTTCTGCGGGCAGCGCATGACCGTGCACAAGGTCGCGCACAAGCTCTGCGACACCATCAGCCGCAGCGGCATCCGCAAGATGGAGAACTCGGTGCACCTGGCCGGGGCCCGCTGCGACGGCTCGGCCCACGGCGGCTGCCAGACCGCGTGCTCCATGTACTGGAAGCAGGCCTGGCTCAAGAAGGTCGAGCCGGGAACTGCGGTGGCGCAGCCGGAGCCGACCGGGCGGATCGACCTGCCGCTGCTGGTGGCCAACACCCACAAGGAGCCCGGGCCGGACGGCGGGGAGCGTTTCTCCTGCCAGGCCACCGAGTTGCTCCGGGCCGCGCCGGTCTGCCTGCCCTTCCGCGACCTCGGCCAGTACGTCGACGACGTCAAGACCGGCAACGTCACCGCCTGGGAGTCGTTCAAGGCCTTCCTGGTCGGCCTGTTCAACCGGCTACAGGACGTCAGCCGCAGCAGGCTGCCGCGCCGGCTGTGGTTCAAGGAGGGCATGCGCTGGGGCTTCATCAAGGGCCAGCCCGGCAAGAAGACGCCGACCGCGCACCTGAACCTGCAACCCGGCGAGCTGGTGCGGGTCAAGAGCAAGGAAGCGATCCTGGCCACCCTCAACGAGGACATGCTCAACCGGGGCATGGGCTTCGAGATCGAGATGGCCCGCTACTGCGGCCAGACCGCGCGGGTGCAGGCCCGGGTGGACAAGTGCCTGGACGAGAAGACCGGCGAGCTGCTGACCATGAAGAGCCCGTGCATCATCCTGGAGGACATCGTCTGCGCCGGGGTGTACAACGCCAGCTGCCCGCGCGAGTTCGTGCCGTTCTGGCGGGAGATCTGGCTTGAGCGAGTCTGAGTTACCGGCGGGGCAGGGGGAATCGGCGCCGGTCGGCACGATCGGCGGGCAGACGGGCGTGGATTCGCCCGCCGAAGGTGGCGAGGCCGCCGCGCCGGTCGGAGCGATCGGTCGCAAGGCCGGGCGGGGCCTGCGCTGGAGCCTGGTCGGCAACCTGGGCACCAAGCTGGGGTCCTTCACCATCGGCCTGATCCTGGCCCGGCTGCTGGCGCCGGCCGACTTCGGCGTGTTCGCGGTGGCCTTGGCGGCCACGGCGTTTGTCATGCACGTCAACGACATCGGCGTGATCGCGGCCGGCGTGCAGTGGCGCGGCAAGCTGGAGGACATGGCGCCGACCGGCACCACGATCGCCATCGCGTTCAGCACGGTCGTCTACGCCGTCTTCTTCTTCGGCGCGCCGGCCTTCGCCGCGCTGGCCGGCGCCCCGGACGCGGCCCCGGTGGTGCGGCTGCTGACCGTGATCATCATCATCGACGGCATCACGTCCTGTCGTAGCGCGGCGCTGATGCGGCGGTTCGAGCAGGACCGGCTGACCAAGGCGACGATGATCGGCATGGCGGCCAACTTCGTGGTCGCGGTTCCGCTGGCGTTCGCCGGGGCCGGGGCCTACAGCTTCGCCGGGGGACAGGTGGCCGGCTGCGTCGTCACCGGGATCCTGGTGTGGCGCATGGGAAACCTGCCGGCTCGGTTGGGCTTCGACCGTGCGGTCGCGCGCAAGCTGCTGAAGTTCGGCATCCCGCTGGCGGCCAGCCTGGGTGTGGAGTCGGTGCTGCTCAACGCCGACTACGTGATCGTCGGCAATGTGCTCGGCGCGACCGCGCTGGGCTACTACCTGTTGGCGTTCAACGTCTCCAACTGGGTGCCGGGCCTGGTCGGCACGGCCGTGCGCTACGTCTCCATCCCCAGTTTCTCCCGGCTGGCCGAGCAGGAACCCGAGGCGCTGGCCGCCGGGGTGCGCAAGTCGGTGCCGGTGCTGGTGTCGGCGATCCTGCCGGTGGCCGCGCTGATGGCGGTGCTCGCCCCGTACATGGTGGTGTTCCTGTACGGCGGCCAGTGGGGGCCGTCGGCGTATGTGTTGCGGTTCCTCACGGTTCTGATGGTCGTGCGCATGCTGACCTCGCTGTCGTTCGACATCCTGACCTCGCTGGGCGCGACCCGCTCGACGGTGGTGCTCAACGCCGGCTGGGCGATCGCGCTGATTCCGGCGCTGTGGTTCGGCACGCACCTGGACGGCATCCGCGGCGCGGCAATCGCCCACGGCATCGTGGCCCTGGTGGTGGCGCTGCCGCTGGCCGTTGGCGCGTTGCACCGGGCCGGCGTGCCGCTGCTTCCGGTGTTGCCGGCCCTGATCCGGCCGGCGGTCGGCGCGGTGCTGTGCACCGGCGCGACTCTGGTCGCCGTGCGTCTGATCGACGGCGGGGTGTTCCTGCACCTGTTCGTGCCCGGATTGGTCGGGTTGCTGGTTTTTGTGCTGACCGTGGTGCCGATCGACCAGTTCCGGCGGCTGCGCACGCGGCTGGCCCGGGCCCGCTGACTGGAGGAGTTGCCATGCCGCTGGTGTCCGTGGGGCTGCCGACCTACAACGGGGTCGAGCGGATCGAGCCGGTGGTGCGCTCGGTGCTCGGCCAGGATCATGCCGACCTGGAGCTGGTGATCAGCGACAACGCCTCCACCGACGGCACCGAGGAGCTGTGCCGGTCGCTGGCGGCCGAGGACTCGCGGATCGTCTACCACCGCAACCCGGTGAACGTGGGGCTGCTCAACAACTTCATCGGCGCGATGCGGCTGGCCCGTGGCGAGTTCTTCCGCTGGGTCGGCGACGATGACTGGCTGGCCCCCGACTGCGTGTCCCGCGGGCTCGACGTGTTCGCCGAGGATCCGCGGCTGATCCTGGTCACCAGCCAGGTCGACTACACCGGCCCGGACGGCCACACCGCGACCGCCCCGTACACCGGAACCGCGCTGCGGTCGGGCGATCCGGTGGTGCGGCTGACCGAGATGCTGCGGCTGCTCAACGAGAGCCACCTGATCATCGATCCGCTGTACGGCATGGTGCGCCGGGCATCCGTGGTCGGCATCGGGCGGCGCAACATGCTGCGCGAGGACGAGGTGTACGCCACCAAGCTGGCGCTGGCCGGGCCCTGGGGCCATGTGCCGGAGGTGCTGGCCAAGCGCAACTGGAAGCACGAGACGCCGGCGATCCTGGCCCGGCGGCTGGACGTGCCGTCGTGGCAGGCGCACTTCGCGACCACCTTGCAGTGCCGGGAGATGGTCGACCACGTGCGGACCGTCGACGGCCTGTCCGAGGACCAGCGCCGCAGGGCGATGCTGGAGATCGGCCGCATGTATGCCAAGCGGCAACGGATCGTGGCCACCAGGCGGGCCCGCAAGCTGGTGCGGCTGGCCCGCGACCTCGTCCCCCGCTAGTCGGCGACCGGGACCGGTTCGGGCTTGGCGGTCAGGGCCGTCCTCAGGGCGGCCCAGCTGCGGTGCTTGACGAAGGGGATCTCGAACAGCGCGGCGAAGCCGCGGGCGAAGGCGACCGTCACCGGCACGCAGATCAGCAGCATCAGGCCGAAGGCGACCATGCCGGCGCCGAGCAGCGGGCCGACCACGAACGTGTAGACCACGACGACGATCGGCGCATGCGTGAGGTACAGGCTGTAGGAGAACGAGCCGAGGCTGCGCATCGGACGGGTGTCGAGCAGGCGCACCAAGGGTTTCGGCTGCCTTGTGGCCACGGCGACCAGCAGCAGCGCCACGGCCGGGCCGGCGGCCAGGTCGACCCAGAGGAAGTTGCTGGTGGTCCAGACCGGGCCCATCACGGCGATCAGCGCCACAACCGGCACCGCGGCGGCGAAGGCCCACCACTGCCAGTGCACGCGCCGCCACTTCTCGCTCGCCTGAACGATTCCGGCCGCGACCACGCCGGCGGCGAACAAGGCGGCGAACTGGGGCGTGAACCGCATCAAAGCGTCCACAGCGGACACATGCGGCGCCAGCGCGCCGATCAGCACCACGACCGCCGTTGCCGCGCCGAGCATCACCGCCGCGCCGAAGCGCCGCAGCGCGAGCAGCATGAGCGGGAACACGAAATACAGCTGCGCCTCCACGGCGATGGACCAGAACGCGCCGTTGGGGCTGGGCGAGCCGAACACGTCCTGCAAGAGCAGGCCGTACACCACAACGGACTTCCCGGTCGGCACACCCTCGCCGGGCTGGGGGACCAGCGTCCACGCGATCACCAGGCTGAACAGCAGCGCCGGCCAGTACGGCGGCAGGATCCGCCAGGCCCGCCTGCGCGCGAACTTCGCCTTGCCGTCCAGCCGCCAGCCGTTGCGCGCGGGCGAGACCGCCAGCGAGAAACCGGACAGCACGATGAACACCACCACCGCGAAATGCCCATACAGCAGGAAACTCGTCCAAGCGGGCGCGTGCAGGACCGGAAAACCGGGAAACGCCATCAGGTAGCTGTGGTGCAGCACCACGAACAGCGCCGCCAGTCCCCGGATGCCGTCCAGCCCGACGAGCCGCGGGCGGGCAGGTGAGTCCATGCCCCTCACATCGCGCGCGCCCCCGCTCACGTAACGAGAACCCTTGGAGCAACCCACACTGCTCCGTTCAGCCCAGCGCTGTAACAGCATTTCCCAGGTCGGCGATTCCTCGGATGCCGCGGTCGCCGTGACCGGCACTCACGAAACGGGGCAAGGGCCTATGGAATTCTGGAAATCCATGTGGGGCCTGCTGCGCCGTCGTTACGTGGGCCCGCCGGTGGTGCTGCTGGCCGTGCTGGCCGCCGCCGTCACCTTTCTGTTGGTGCCCACGCACTATGTGTCACGGGCCTTCATGGTGCTGGCCACCCCGGCCGGCGGCGGCACGATCTCGCTGGACCCGAGCAAGCCCACCGGCCTGACCAACCCGTTGCTGAACTTCAACGACGGCCTCAAGACCACGGCTGGCATCCTGATCCAGGCCGTCACCACGCCCACCGTGGTCGACGAGCTCGGCGTGGGGCCGCACAGCTCGACCTCGCTGCTGATCAACGACGGGTCGAGCAGCCCGGACCTGCTCAGCAGCAGCCAGACCGGGCCGTTCGTCTACATCGAGGGCGAGAGCACCACCCCGCAGGCCGCCAGCGACATCGTGAAGAAGGCTCAGGACAAGCTCCGGCAGGAGTTGGTCAACCGGCAGAAGGCGCTCAACGCCCCGCCGATCACCTACGTGACCATCGTCGACGTGATCGCGCCGACCACCCCGGTCACCAAGATGACGCTGAAGCTCCAGCTGACCGGCGCGGCCCTGGCCCTGGTCCTGCTGCTCGGACTCGGCGGCGCGTACGCCCTTGACCGGATGCGCGAGTCCCGCCGGCTGCGCGCCCCCGACACGGTGGCCGAGCTCACCCGCTCTCCCGATGACCTCGACCCACCGACCCTGAGAATGGCGCGCGCCAAGGACAAGGCGATCCTCACCGTCCGCGGCGACGCCTTCTCCGGCACCCTCAACGACGACAACGCCAACGGGACGGTGTAGCCGGATGGACTTCTGGCAGACCGTGCTCGTGCTCGGCCGACGCTGGTACGTCGCGGTGCCGGCCTTCCTGCTGGCCGTGGCGGCGGCCGGCGGGATCTACCTGACGGTTCCGGTCACCTACACCTCGACCTCGGTGCTGGTGCTGGACCAGCCGCTGGCCGGGGGCAGCCTGCCGGCGCTGCCCACCGACAAGGGCACCATCACCAACCCGCTGCTCAACTTCGACCAGGGCCTGAACAACGCGGCGGCCATCGTGATCCAGGCGCTCAACACGCCGGAGGTCGCCGCCGCCCTGGGCGCGTCGCCGACCGGGGACCCCTCGTACAAGGTGACCAACGGCAGCACCAACCAGCAGGAGCAGATCGTCGCCGGGCCGTTCGTGTTCGTCGAGGGCGACAGCCGCGATCCCCAAGCGGCGCAGGACATCGCCAAACGCTGCGTGGAGCGGGTCAAGCAGGAGCTGGCCGGCCGGCAGCAGGTGCTCAACGCCCCGCCGCAGACGTTCATCACGGTGGACGTCGCCGTGCAGCCGACCACCCCGGTCGCCCAGCGCGGCAACAAGACCAGGGCGGCCGCGGTCGCCGTGGCGATGGGCATGGTGGCCGCGCTCTGCGCCGCCTACGCCTTCGAGAGCTACTACCAGGCCCGCCGGCGCAAGGCCGGGGCGGCCAACGAGAAGGCGCTCGTGTCGGCGTCGAACGGCGCCTGACATGTCGACGGACTTCCTGCCCGGCAAGGCGAACCGGACCCTGGCCGACGGGGCCACGCTGGTCTGCGTCTTCATCGCGGTGCTGATGCTGGTGCCGGCACGGCTGGTGTTCAAGGGAATTCCGCTGTCGCTGACGCCCGGCAACGTGGCGGCGCTCTTCGCCGGCATCTGCTGGGTGTGTGCCCAGCTGACCCTGACGCTGGGCATGGCCAAGGGCCGAACCCCGGTTCGCACCAGCCTGTTCGTCTACATGGTCGCGGTGCTGCTCTCCTACGGCTACGCCAACTACGGACCATTGCCGGCGGACGAGGTGAAGCTGTCCGACCACGCCATCGTGCTGGTCGCCGCCAACTGCGCCGTGGCATTGATGATGAACGACGGCGTGCGCGGCCTGCTCCGGCTGGACCGGGTGCTCAAGACCAGTGTCGTGTGCGGCACCGGGATCGCGTTGGTCGGCTGCCTCCAGTTCCTGCTCAAGCTCGACCTCACCAAGTACATGGTGCTGCCGGGCCTGCGTGCGACGTCCGACGACAGCGCCGTGCAGACCCGGGACGCGTTGGCCCGGGTCGCCGGAACCACCGGCCACCCCATCGAATTCGGCGTGGTGTGCGCCATGTTGCTGCCGCTGGCCGCGCACTTCGCCTTCCAGGCCAAGCAACGCGGCGAGCCGGCGCTGCGCTGGTGGATCTGCTGCGGGATCATCGCCGCCGGCATGATGTTCTCGGTCTCGCGGTCGGCCGTGCTCAGCATCGTCGGCGCCGCCGTGGTGCTCTTCATCGGCTGGCCGGCCAAGAGACGCTGGTACACCCTGCTCGTCGGCGGGGTTTTCCTCGGTGTCATCAAGCTCGCGGTGCCCAGCCTGCTCGGCGCGCTGTTCGACCTGTTCGCGAATCTGGGCAACGACAGCAGCATCTCGCACCGCACCTACGCTTCTGCCGTCGCGGCCAAGCAGATCAGCCTGCATCCGCTGTTCGGGCACGGGCCCGGCACCTGGTACGCCGGCAAGCACGAGGTGTTCGACAACGAGTACATCCTGACCACGGTGTCGACCGGCTTCGTCGGCCTGGCCGCCTTCATCGCCATCTTCCTGTGCGCCTTCTACTCCGCGCTGCGGGCCCGCTACCTGAGCAAGGACCCCGGCGCGCGCGACCTGGCCCTGACCATCTGCGCCTGCCTGGTCGCCCCGCTCATCGGCTCCGCCACCTTCGACCTGCTCGGCTTCGCCACCGTCACCGGCTTCACGTTCGTGCTCATCGGCGCGGCCGGATCGCTGCTGCGGACGGCCAAGCAGCTCGCCCCGCACGAGGACCAGTTCGGCGTGCTGTACTGGATCCGCTACCGCTGGGCCTGGCTGCGCGGCTTCGCCGCCCGCCGCCGTCGCCGGCGCGACCCCCTCCCCGAGGCCGTCGCCTGAGCGCGGTGGATCAGCCGGCGCAGGGGAGCGGGCCGACAGTGCCGGTGATGCCGTAGTTGGCGTCGATGGTCACCAAGGTGTTGTCGGACCACTGGATGCGCGAGCACTCGGACTCGACCGGCGCGTACTCCCAGGAGTTGGCGACCATGCGGTTGCCGGTCACCACGACGGCGCCGCCGAAGTTCTTGACCTGGATGGAATAGGTGCCGCCGGCGACCAGGTTGTCGGTCACGGTGACGTTGTTGCGCTGGTCGGTGAGGAAGATCGGCGCGGTGATGTCCTTGACGCCGCGCTCGTCCAAAGTGTTGTGGTCCAACACGATGTTGTCGCCGGCGCCGTAGCTCTGGATGCCGTCGGAGTGATCGCCGGGGTTGGAGCAGATGCGCGCGTACGAGTCGTGGATCGCGATGTTGCTGCCGCCGGCCTGGAAGCCGTGGCTGTGGTTCTGGACCAGCACGCCCCGCGCGGTGTAGGAGCCCTGGCCGACGCCGGGCAGCGAGTCGCAGCCGGTCGGCTTGCCGACGGTGGAGTCGAGGATCGTGTACGAGTAGTAGGAATTCCCGTACTGGTCGTCGACCCAGCCGTCGATCTGGCTGTTGCGCACGGTCACGTTGTACGCGGTGATCAGCAGGTTGCCGGCGATGTGCACCCCGTCCAGCACGGCCCCGTTGTCGGTGACGCGGTAGCCGTCGCCGTCGGGCACGTTGGGGGCGAGCTCCTTGAGCTTGGTGCCGGGCGGAACACCGGTGCAGGAGGGGTTGGGATAGGCGGGGCAGCGCCCGGCGCCGGAGCGGCCGGCCGGCGGGGCCGAGGAGCCGGCGGGCTTGGAGCTGGTGGTCGTCGTGGACGACGGGGGAGAGCTGGTGGTGCTGGACGCAGCCGTGGTGCTGCCGGTGGTCGTGGTGCTCGGGATGGTGCTCACCGGATCGGCCACGGGTGTCGATCCGGTGCACGCTGTCAGCAGCATCGCCGCCGCCCCGACGGTCACGGCGGCTGTGGTTCGTCTCATGGTGATCTCTCCAAAGTGGACTTCAGCGCGGCCCACGAGCCGGCGCCGGCGTCCCGCGCGCTGACCACGGTCACCGGCTGCGGCCAGGCGATGGCCAGCTCGGCGTCGTCGTAGCGGACGGCCAGGTCCTCGGCGGGGTCGTGTTCACGGTCGATTCGGTAACACACATCGGCCTGCTCGGTCAGCGCCTGGAAGCCGTGCAGCAGACCCGGTGGCACATAGAGCGTCGCGAAGGTCTCATCGTCCAAACGGAACGATTCGACCCGCCCGAAGGTGGGCGAGTCGGGGCGGGCGTCGACCAGCACGTCGTGCACGGCGCCGCGGGCGCACCGCACCAGCTTGGCCTCGCCCCGCCCGCCGCGGCCGTGCATGCCGCGGATCGTGCCCTGCCGGGACCGGGACTGGCTGTCCTGGAGGAAGCCGGTCACCCCGTGCTTCTCCCCGATGGCCTCGTCGAACGTCCGGGTGAACAGCCCCCGGTCGTCGCGGTGCGGGGTGGGCAGGAAGAGCAGAACGCCGTCGATGCCGGCCGGTTCCACACGCATCAGTGACTGGTTCCCATCAACGGGTGCTCTCGTCGGACGCCCACCCCACCGGGGCGCTGCCCTTGGCCCGCGTGAGGACCCGGTCGAGCACGAGCACGGTCAGATAACACGCGGCGTCCACAACGGACACCGAGCGCCGGGTGATCAGCGAGCCCAGGGCGCTCAGCCGCAGCTGCCCCTCGGGCGCGGGCCGGCCCATCGCGGCCAGCTGCCGGTTGCCCTGGCGCAGCCGGACCCGGCGGCGCAGGTGGGCCCGGACGGTGCGGGCCGGCCGCACCACCGACTCGGCCGAGGGCACGACGGTCCGCTCCAGCGGGGTGAACGACCGGTGCACCCAGCCGTCGTCGGAGATGATGTCGGGCAACGGGAACGCCTTGGCGTGCCCGTCCTTGGACAGCACGTACACGCCGACCCCGGACAGCACGCGGCTGGGGGCGATCAGCCGGTCGTGCACCCGGTGCACCCGCCTGGCGATCGGCCCGGCGCCGGTCAGATCCCACCGCGGCACCGGCGCGCAGGCCAGAATCCCGGGCTTGTCCAGCGCGGCCACCAGCTCGCGCACCGACCGCGTGCTCAGCTCGATGTCGGCGTCCAGGTACACCCGGGGGAAGTCGCGGCAGGCGTCGTCACCCAGGCGCAGCGCGTGCGCCTTGCCGCCGTACGGGGTCTCCAGCACCCGCACGCCGTACTGCCGCGCCACCTCGGCGGTGTTGTCGGTGCACGCGTTCGGCACGACGACGACGTCGAACTCGTCCTCGTCGGCGTCCGCGAGCAGCGTGCCCAGGCAGCGCCCGAGCACGGCTTCCTCGTTGTGGGCGGGGATGACGACGCTGGTCATCATCGGCCCCGGAGTAGTCGCATCATGGGTTGTTCCACCACGTTGAAGAGCAGCCAGGCCGCCACTACGGTGGCGGCCAGCAGCAGGAGAGTCAAGCCCGCCGCGCTCGGCGTGGGCAACGCGTCCAGGTGAAAAGCCTTGTCGGCGAATCTCAGCACGATCTGGTGCAGCAGGTAGAAGGCGAACGTGAGGTCGCCGAGCCAGACGCACACCGGATGCCGCCACGGCGACCACTTTCCGGTGACGTCGGCGACCGCGGCCGAGGTCACCAGCAGGGCGATCGGGATCACCGCGCCGGCGGTGGCCCCGAACATGCCCGGCAGGTACGCGCACAGCCAGTAGGCGAACACGCACAGCGCCATCGACGGCAGCAGCCCGATGTTGATCCACTTGTCGGCCCGCACGATCCGGGCCAGCACCATGCCCAGCGCGAACTCGACGGCCCGGCTGACCGGGAAGATGTAGACGATCCAGTACTGCGTCAGCACCGGCAGCGGCAGCACCAGCGCCGGAATCAGCAGCACCACCGCGACCAGGGCGACGGCCGTCGGCCACAGCAAGCGGTCCCGGATCTTGTTGATGCCGAAGTACAGCAGCGGGAACGCGAAGTAGAAGGCGGCCTCGCAGGACAGCGACCACGACGGCGTGTTCACCGCGAAGTAGATGCTCTGGTCGGGAACCCAGGACTGGAGCAGGAAAAGCCCGACCACCCCGGCGGCGATGGACAGGCTCTTGCCGGTGAGGATCATGCCGCCCAGGGCGATCAGCCAGGTGACGACGTGATTGGGCACGACCTTGGCCGCCCGCCGCCGCCACACCTTGCGGGCCGGCGTGCCCGGCCGGCCCGACCAGGTGAGCACGAATCCGGAGAGAACGAAGAAGAAGTCGACGCAGACCGCCGCCTGCCCGAACACGATCAGCAGCACGTGCTGCACGGTCGGATCGGCGAACATGTTCTCGGCGTGCACGTGGAAGCCGAAGACCAGGAACGCGGCCACCCAGCGCAGGCCGGTCAGCGACGGCACCCGGGTGGCCAGGTCGGCCGAGGGCTTGCGAACGCCCGCCCCGGCCGCCAAGGGCTGATTCACCGTGGCACCTCGCCGGCGCCGGGTGGTCGCGTTCGCTCCGTTGTGGACGGTTCGCTCGCGAGCTCGCTCACGTCAGGGCCGCCGCATAGGCCGACAGCAGAGCCTTGCGGGAGTTCTCCCACGACAGCGGGCCGGCGACCCGGGCCCGGCCCAGCTCGCCCATGCGCTTGCGCTCGGCCGGGTCGTCGAGCAGCTTGACCACCAGCTTGGCGAACTCGGACTCGTCGTTGGCCGCGGCGTAGACCGCCGCCTCGTCGGCCGACACCCGCGCCTCGACCAGGTCGAAGGACACGATCGGCTTGGCCATGGCCATGTATTCCATGATCTTGTTCATGGTGGAGACGTCGTTGAGCGGGTTGAGCGGGTCGGGCGCCAGGCAGACGTCGGCGGTCGACAGGTAGCGCAGCAGGTCGGCGTCGCTGACCCGGCCGGTGAACTCGACACAGTCGTCCAGCCCCAGCTCGTGGGCCAGCGCGACCATCTGCTCCCAGGTGTCGCCGCCGCCCATGAACACCGCGTGCCAGTCCGTGCGTCCGAGTTCGTCCCGGATCCGGGCCAGCGAGCGTAAGGCGTAGTCCACACCGTCCTGCGGCCCCATCACGCCCAGGTAGCACAGCAGGTGCGGCTTGCCCTTCTTGAGCTCCTCCTCCGGCGCCACCTCGTGGAACCGCTCCACCGCCGGCGCGCTGCGGACCACAAAAACCTTGTCCGGGGCCATGCCGCCGCGCTTGAGCGCCACCTGGCGGTAGCTCTCGTTGGTGGAGATCACCACGTCGGCGGTGCGGTAGGTGGACTGCTCCAGCCGGCACACCGCGCGGTACAGGAAGTCCTCGCCGCGGTGGAACCGCGACAGGTACAGCTCCGGCACCAGGTCGTGCTGGTCGAAGACGAACTTCGCGCCGCCGCGCTTGAGCAAGCGCGCCACCAGGAACAGCAGGTCCGGCGGGTTGCAGGCGTGCACCACGTCCACCGGCCCGATCCCGCGGGCCAGCCGGAAGGTGTGCCACACCGCGGCGGCGTACTCGAACAGGTAGCCACGGGGTCCGCCGGTGGCCGCCTTCAGCGGATACCGGTGGATCTTCACCCCGTCGATCTCGGCGTACGGTTCCCGGTCCTGTTTCGTCCCCTGTGGACAGATCACGTGCACGTCCCAGCCGGCGTCGCGCAGCGCCTTGCTCTCCTGCCACACGCGGCGGTCGAACGGGACGGACAGGTTCTCCACGAGGATGAGTGCTTTACCAGCCAAGGCCCACGTATCCAGGTCGTTCCCGGCGCAGCTCGGCGTCGGGGAGGCGGACGAGGTCGACGATCACGCGCTCACCCGCGGTGGTGACGTTCTCGGGGCGAAGCGCCTCCAGGACGGCGTTGTCCCGGCAGCCGATGACACAGACGTCGGCGTGCGCCATGACATCGGAGACTGAGGTGGTCAGCAGCTCGCCCAGGTGCGGCAGCCGGCCCTCGATGTACTCGCGGTTGGCCCCCATCAGCCGCGACAGGGTCACGTTCGCGTCGTAGATGCGCAGGTCGTAACCCTTGCCCAGCAGGCGTTCGGCCAGCTCCACCAGGGGGCTCTCGCGCAGGTCGTCGGTGCCCGGCTTGAACGACAGGCCGAACAGGCCCACCCGTCTTCGGCCGGTGGCGGCGATGAACTCGAAGGCCCGCTTGAGATGTTCCTCGTTGGAGGGCAGCACGTGCGACAGCAGCGGCACCGACACGTCGGCCCGCCGGGCCGCGTACACCAGGCCGCGCAGGTCCTTCGGCAGGCACGAGCCGCCGAAGGCGAAGCCGGGCCGCAGATACGCCTGGCTCACATTGAGCTTGCGGTCGGCCAGGAACACGTCCATCACCCGGTGCGAGTCCAGGTTCAGCGCCCGGGACACCGCGCCCAGCTCGTTGGCGAAGGCGATCTTGAGGCCGTGGAAGGCGTTGTCGGCGTACTTGGTCATCTCGGCCACCGGCACCGGCACCCGGAACACCTCGCCGGGCAGGCCCTCGTACAGCGCGGCCACCACGTCCCCGCTGGCGGCGTCGAACTCGCCGATCACCGTCTTGGGCGGGTCGAAGAAATCGCGGACACTGGTGCCCTCACGCAGGAACTCCGGGTTCACCGCCACGCCGAAGTCCACGCCCGCGGTCAGCCCCGAGG
The DNA here is from genome assembly GCF_044547355.1 of Kutzneria sp. NPDC052558. Lineage (NCBI taxonomy): Bacteria > Bacillati > Actinomycetota > Actinomycetes > Pseudonocardiales > Pseudonocardiaceae > Kutzneria > Kutzneria sp. NPDC052558. The sequence goes on along the minus strand of NZ_JBIUAG010000002.1, from coordinate 422,203 downwards.
ACTTCTCCAGGATCGGCAGCAGCAGGTCCAGGCAGGTGCCCGGCAGCATGGTGCTGCGGAAGACCACGGTGTGCCGGCCGCCCTTGGCCGCCAGCGCCGCGCCGATCTCCTCCGACACCCGCTCCAGGTACACCGTGGACAGGCTTCCGTTGGGAGCCGAGGGAGTGCCGACGCAGATGAGCGACACGTCGGTCTCGGCGACGGCGTCGGCCACGTCGGTGGTGGCCCGCAACGCCCCGCTGGCTACGACTTGCGCGGTCAGCTCGCCGATGCGCTCCTCGACCACCGGGGCCTTGCCCGCGGCGATCAGGTCCACCTTGATCTGGTTCACGTCCACGCCGACCACGCGGTGGCCCTGTGCGGCAAGACAAGCAGCCGACACGCACCCGACGTACCCGAGCCCGAACACGCTGATCTTCATCTGCGATGCCTCCATGGCGCTCGACCTGCGCGCACCCATTGATCGGGGAAGGCATCGGCCTCGTTACCTCCTGAGGTTCCGCAACCCTCGCGCCACTCGGCGCAATCCCGGTGCCAGCGGGGAGGATTTGGCCGCCGCGACCATGCCGTCGGCCACCCGGCGCAGGGCCAGCCGGCCGCCGCTGCGGGTGACGATGCCTTGCCCCACCTGGGTTTCCCCGGTTTTGGCCCGGCGCTTGTACTCGTCGTCGCCGCGGCCCAGATCGATCCGGTCGATGCCCAGCGCGGGCGCCGCGACGACCAGCTCCCGCAACAGCATCCAGCCCGGCGCGAGCCGGCCGTGCTCGGGCGCGTACACCGGAAACCACCAGTGCAGAACGGAATCCGAGCGGATGCCGAAGTGAGCGGCGATCAAGTTCGGGCCGGCGTGCAGTGTGGACAGCAGCCCGCCGAAGCCCTCGTCCCTAGTGTGCAGCAAGCGGCGCAAGAGGTTGAGCCGATCGGGCTCGGCGAAGAAGTCCCTTGCGCCGGTTGCCCGATACTGCCCGCGCTTGAGTTCCACCAGTTGGCCCAACAGTTCCTCGTCGACCACGTCGACCTGGAACTTGACCGGCCCCAGCTCGCGCTCGGCCTTGGCCGCGCGCCGACGGGCCTGGGATATGTTGTCCCGCCCCGACTTCGAGGCCCGGCCGAGGTAGCCGTCCAGCCCGCCGCTGACGTCCACGTGCGGCGAGACCCGGCGGGACCGGATCCACGGCTCGAACTCGGCCACGCCGTCCACCAGATGATCGAACTCGAAGGACCGCACGCCGGCGCTGAGCAATGTCAAGGGGGAGAACGACTCCCCGGGACGCACGATCGGCCCCTGGAAGTCGGCCCCGGGCCACCCGACCGGCCGCAGCGTCGATCCCGCACGGTGACCGGGCAGCAACGCCCGGACACGGCCGGCGTCGTCGGTGTCCACGGCGACGTGCACGGTCCGGCCGCTCGCGTGCACGGCGGCGGCGAAACCCGGGTGGAAATAAGGACTGTCCAGCGCCGGATTGGCCGACCGGATGGCGTGCCAGGCGTCGAGCTCGCGGGGGCCGAGCTCGTCGAACCGCAGCCAGCGCATCAGCCGGCCAACGTGTGGATCCGGCGGGACGGCCGTAGCAGCGCCGCCACCGAGGCCCGTGAGGTCTGCCGGCCGGCCATCGCCCGTGCCGATTCTCCCAGCACTACAGCGAAGTAGTAGGCCAGGGCCGCCATGTTTCCGCGGCGGCGGCGGAACAGGCGCACCTTGTTCACCGCCAGCAGCGCGGCCAGCATGGGGTTGGTGTCCGAGTCGCCGCCGATGTGCTCGACCACCGCGGCCGGCTCGTACCACAGTGACCAGCCGCGATCGGCCGCGCGCAGCGCGAACTCGGTCTCCTCGCTGTAGAGCAGGAAGGACTCGTCCCACGGCCCGGTCTGCAACAGGGCGTCGACCGAGATGAGCATCGCCGCCCCGGTGGCCCAGGCCGCCGGCGCCGCCTGCTCGTATTCACGGGGATCCGTGACCAGTTCGCCGAGTTTGCCGATGCGCCCGGCCCGGGTGCCGCCGATCACCGCTTCCACCAACGCTCTACGCACAGTGGGTAAACGCCGCAGCGACGGTTGCAGAGAACCATCCGGATTGACCAGTCGCGGCACCGCGATGCCTCGGCCAGGCACTGTCAGCACCTCCGACAGGACGGCCAGGCCGCCGGGCGTGAGCCGGCAGTCGGGGTTGATGACCAGGATCGAGTCCAGCTCGGCCAGATCCAGTTCGTTGACCCCGGCGTTGATGCCGGCGGCGTAGCCGGCGTTGCGGCCCATGTGGACCGTCCTCATCGGAAGGTCGGCGAACGTCTCGGCCAGCTCGACCGTGCCGTCGCGGGAGGCGTTGTCGACCACGACGACGTCGGTGAGCTCGACGCCATCGGCGCCGCGCGCCAGGGAGCGCAGGCAGTCGCCCAGCACGGGCGCGCTGTTGTACGTGACGACCACGATCGCGGTCCGTGCCCTCATGTGCACGTCATCGTGTGCCGAGCGGACCGTGTTACCACAGCGTCGATTGCCCTAAAGGTGTTGCACCACAAGGCGTTACCGGTCAGCCACGCAGGCGTTTGACCGTCCGTGCCGCCGTTCGGCGGGCGCGCAGGGGCAGGGATGGCCGTCCGGTCAGCACATCGTGCGCCCACTTGGGCCCGATGTCGTGGTGCAGACTGTTGCGGGGTTGCAGCCAGGAGTCGGCAGTGGCGCGGCCGCCGTCGCTGGTGTAGACGCGGCGCACGCCCGCGTGCCGCAGCCGGCGCAGCACGTGCCGGTCGTAGGAGCCGAAGGGAACGGCCACCTCGGTGACCGGCTCGCCGGTCAGCTCGCCCAGCACCTTGCTGGCCTGCACGATCTCCTCGCGGGCCTGCTCGTCGGTCAGCCGCCGCCAGTCCCGGTGGGCCCAGCCGTGCGAGCCGATGCGCATGCCGGCCCGCGTCAGCTCGTGCAGGTCGGGCCGGTCGAGCCGGCCGGGTTGTCCCAACAACCCGGCCAGCACGAAGAAATCGGCCTTCAGGCCGCGTTCCACCAGACGCGGCAACGCGATCCGGACATCGGAGGCGTTGCCGTCGTCGAAGGTGATCCGCACGTCCGGTCGGCCCACCGCCGCGTCCAGCACCTGCTCGAACTGTTCGACGGTGACCCAGGTCCGGTCCTCGTCGGGTTCCAGCGGCCGCTCGGTCGGCCCGATTCCGTGCACCGTGAGGTTCACGACCGACACCGACATGAGCGTCCCACCTCCAGCGAACCCCGACCGATTCGCCTTGATATCGGACGTTCCGGTCGAATCCGTTACGGGTTGGATGAATACCAATCGACTGTCCGGCGCAAGCCGATCTCCAGACCGGTGCGCGGCCGCCAGTCCAGCAGTTCGACCGCCGGCCCGATGTCGGCCACCTGGGCCCGGTCCAGCGGCCGGTCGGCGACGGCCCCGAAGCGCGGCTGCTGCGGCGCTCCAATGATCTTGGCCAACAGCTCGATGGTGTCCCGGATCGACAACTGGCTGCCCGAGGCGATGTCGAACACCCGCCCCGGCGCGGCGGCCGAGACGGCCGCGGCCAGGAACGCGTCGACCACGTCGTCGACGTAGATCCAGTCCACCAGCCGGGTCCCGCTGGTCAGCTCCGGCGCTTCACCCCGCAGCAACGCCGTTGTCACATAAGGGATGAGCTTGCGCAGGTCCGGCTGCCCCGGGCCGTAGACCATGCCGATGCGCAGCGTCGTCACCGGCACGTCCCAGAGCTGGTGGAACATCCGCGCGTAGCCCGACACGGCCCATTTGGCCACCGCGTAAGGGGAACACGCCACCGCGTCGCCGTCCTCGGGGCGCGGCTCCTCGACCGAGCCGGCCAGCACCAGCCGGCCGGGCGGCACGGCGTCGGCGACCGCCGTGAGCAGGTTGACCGCACTGTCCAGATTGCTCTCCAGGGTGGGCCGGACCAGCCGGACCTCCCGCGCGCCGGTGACCTCGCTGGCCAGGTGGAACACCACCTCCGGTCCCGCGGCGCGGACCAGCGCGGCGACCTGGTCGGCGTCGCACAGGTCGGCCACGTGCCAGACGACCGCCCCGTCCGTGCGCCGTCGCCGGCTCACCGCGTGCACGACGGCCCCGAGGCCGATCAGCCTGCGCACCAGATGGGAACCGATGAAGCCGGTCGCGCCGGTCACCAGTGCCCGCACTCCCCGCCAGCCGGCCATGTCAGTACGCGCCCGTTCCGCTGAAGACCGCGCGCACGGTCTTCCACAGGATCACCGCGTCCAGGGCCAGCGACCAGTCCTCCACGTACCGCAGGTCCAGTCGCAGCGCCTCGTCCCACGGCAGGTCGCTGCGCCCGCTGATCTGCCACAGCCCGGTCAGGCCCGGCTTCACCAGCAGCCGCCGCCCGGCGTCCGAGCCGTACTGCTCGACCTCGTGCGGCAGCGGCGGCCTCGGCCCGACCAGCGACATCGAGCCGGTGAGCACGTTGATCAGCTGTGGCAGCTCGTCCAGCGAGTACCGCCGCAGCAGCCGCCCGGGCCCGGTGATGCGCGGGTCCTGCCGCATCTTGAACAGCGGCCCCGCGCCCTGGTTGCTGGCCCGCAGCTGGTCAAGCAACGCGTCGGCGTCGACCACCATGGTCCGGAACTTCCACATGGTGAACGGCCTGCCGCCGTGGCCGACCCGCCGCTGGCGGAACAGCACCGGCCCGCCGTCGTCGGCCCGGACCACCACGGCGATGGCCAGCAGCACCGGCGCCAGCAGCGTGAGCAGGACCAGCGCGCCGATCCGGTCCACGATGCTCTTGATCACCCGCTTGGCCCGGCCGAACGTGGGCGCCTGCACCCGCAGCAGCGGCAGGCCGACCACACCGGACACGTGCAGCCGCGGCCCGGCCAGCTCCATCAGCACCGGCGCGACCACCAGCTCCGACTCGGTGTCCTCCAGCTCCCAGGCCAGCCGTTGCAGCTGCATGGGAGTCCAATAGGGATCCGACGCCACCGCGACCACCCGGTAGCCGCCGGGCTGGGCCCGTTCGGTCAGGTCGCCCAGCGCGCCGACCACCGGCACGCCGGCGACCTCCTGGGTGCCGTCCTGGCCGAAGCCGTCCGGCGTGCACACGGCCTCGACCCGCCAGCCGTTGTGCGGTTCCTTGCGGGTGCGGGCGATCAGGTCGGCCGCCCACTCCACGCTGCCCGCGGCCATCACCGGCAGCAGGCACTCACCCTTGCCCCGGCGGCTGTGCAGCAGCCGACGCAGCAGATAGCGGCCGGGGAACGCCACCGCCCCGACCGCCGGAACCACGAAGAACACCCATAACCGCAGGTGCGTCAGCTCGAACGCGACGCCGGCCACCGACAGCGTGACAGCGGTGGCGATCAGCGCCTTGCCGAGTCTTCGGAACTCCTCGGCGCCCTGGCCCAGGACCTTCGGGTCCCAGGCCCGGTTGGCCGGCAGGGCGGCGACCACGATGAGTAGCGCGGCCACGCTGACCAGTCGCGGCAGCTGGCCCAGGTAGTCGGGCAGCTCCCGTCCGATCAGGACGGTCGCCAGCAGTGTGGCCACCGCGGTGGCCAGCACGTCGGACATGATCACCGCGGTGCGGTATCGGCTCTCCCACACGGTCAGCGGCGACCGGTGGTGCCGGTGCCGGCCGTGGAAGCGGGTGGACGTGACGGCCAACAGGTGCGAGTGCTCGTGCGGCAGCAGTGCCATCCTCGGGGTCCCCCTCGGTTGCCCTCTCATACACATTCCCTTGTGCAGGACCGACTGCGACGACCTCAACTGTGTTGGAACCGGAGAACGAGGTGGACGTCCACGATCCTTCTCGGCGGACGCACACGGCGCGTTACAGCGCCCCTTTCGCTTTGCTGGCAACAAATCCCGGGTTGATCACCCGGTAGAGGGACGGCGTGCTGCACTCGGCTCAGCGGCGTTGCTGCGTTTGCCGCAGCGACCCTCACGTCGACTACCGGCGGTGACAACAGCTCCGCCGGTGTGGTCGGCAATTGGGCTGAACGGCCGCATAACCCCGAAGGGGGCGGCGCAGTTGAACCGGGTGCGGCCCCACGGGGTCGTAACGTCGGGGCCCCGGGCTCGATGTGCGGGGCATCTGACGTCTCTAGTGGAGTGGAGTGCCGGTATGCGTGTCACCTTCGTGTGTCCGACACCGGTTGTCGGTGCGCAGGTGATCCAGGGATATGCCGACGAGTTGGCGGCCCGTGGCCACGAGATCAGCGTGGTCCGGCTGCGTGCGCGAGCGGGGCTGCGAGTGCCCGGCTGGTCGCGCAGGGGCCGCGGCCTGTCCTCGGTGCGGGTCGTGACGACCGCACGGTTGACCCCGGACGTCGTGCCGGACGGGGATGTCGTGCTGGCGACCGACGCCAGCACGTCGAAGCTGCTGCCCGCGTTGTCCGACCGCCATGGCCGGGCAGGGCAGCTGGTTCAGTCCCGTGAGCAGTGGGGGGCGGACCCTGAGTTGCGGCTGGCCGTGCCCAAGATCGCCACGTCGGAGCGCCTTGCCGGAGCCCTGTTCGGACTCGGTGTGCCCAGCTCCGCCGTGACAGTCGTGTCGCAGGGGCTCAACCTCGCGGTCTTCCGGCCGCCACATCCGGCGCTGCCGCGCGGGCACCGGGTGAGCGTGCTGGTCGGACCGCACTCCGGGGCGGCGACCGCGTTGGAGGCGTTGGAACGGACCAGGGCACTGTTGCCCACCATGGAGGTCACCGCCTTCGGCGAAGGTCGCCGCCCGGAGCAGCTCCCCAGCTGGATCCGCTACCTGAGGTCGCTGCCCACCTACGAGCTGGTGCGCCAGGTGTACCAGCGCGACGCCGTCCATCTCGGCACCGCGGCCAGCGCCGCCCGGGCGATGGCGTGCGGCTCGGCGGTGGTCGGCGTCCGCGGCAGCGCCCTTTCCGACTTCGCCGAGCACGACCGGGACAGCCTGCTGGTCGAGCCCGGCGACGTGCACACCATGGCGGAGTCGCTGGTCCGCCTGATGCTGGACCGTGAGCTGCGGCTGCGTCTGGTCGCCGGCGGTCTGCGCACCGCGGCGGCCATGGACAGCACCGAGTCGGCCGTGGCGCTGGAGAAGGCGCTGCACACGTGGACCGGCGTTCAGGTCTGACGGCTCTGGCCCCGGAATTCGGCGATCACCGTGCCGTCCCCCTTCGTCACCGTCACGTCGTAGATCCCGTTGCGCCCGAAGCGATCCCGCTCGATCGCCCTTGCGACGAGCTCGTCGCCCAGCGCCGCCGGCCGTAGGAAGGTCACCTGCCCCGACTGGGCGACGGTCACCGGCCCGTAGCTGTTGCAGGCATAGGCGAAAGCGGTGTCGGCGAGCAGGAACACGTAGCCCCCGTGGGCGATGCCGTGCCCGTTGAGCATCGTCTCGGTGACGGTCATGGTGGCGGTGGCCGTGCCGGGCTCGTCCTGCTCGATGACGATGCCCAGCGACTTGCTGGCGAGGTCGCGGTCGTACACGACGTCAACCATGCCGCAGGGCGATCTCCAGTTCCAGCCGGCGGACCGGGTCGTGGATGAGCTCGCCGACGAGCCGGTCGATCTGGTGCATGCGGTAGCGGACGGTCTGCGGGTGCACGTCCAGGCGGGCGGCGATCTCGTTCACCCCGCCGCGGGTGTCCAGCCAGGCCAGCAGCGTGGCCGACAGCCGCTCGCGCTGCTTCGGGGTCAGGCCGGCGAACGGGGCCAGGCAGCGGCGGCTCAGCTCGTCGAGCAGGAAGTCGTCGGCGTGCAGGAGCAGGGTGAGCAGGTGGTCGTCGCAGCGGACGACCGGGCCGTCGATGACGCCGCGCTGGGCCAGGCAGATCGCGCGGCGGGCCAGGAGCAGCGACTGCCGGGCCTGGGCCAGCGGCACGCTCGGGCCGACGGCCAGCAGCGCCGAGGTGCGGCTGACAACCTTGTCGGGGTCGGCGGTGAGGATGCAGCTGCCGTCGGTCAGGCTGTCGATCGGGGCTCTGGTGGCCGCGGTGAGGGCGATCACCGCGACGCTCGGCGGCAGCGGCCAGTCGGCGGCGACCGCTTGCGCCTCAATCGATTCCGTCGGCGTCGGCGGGTCGGCGAGGATCAGTCGCAGCAGCTGCGTGCGCTGGCGTTCGTCGCCGGCGGTGGCCTGGCGCTTCGCCTCGGCGTAGCCCTCGACCGCCACCCGGCACAGCTCGTCGACGTAGGCGAAGATCGCTTCGGCCGTCAGCAGCAGCACATCCGGCGGGACGCCGAGCTCCCGGCCGGCGCTGGACAGGTTGCGCCAGGCGACGCGGGCCCCGACCCGGACGGCGGTCTGCAACGACTCGGTGCCGCGGCCCTCGCTGAATTCCACCCGGCCCACGTACCTGAACCACTCGGTCCACTCCGTGGTCTCGGCGCCGGGATTGCCGACGCTGTCGAAGCAGTGCACGATCGCCCGCTCCACGCCGCCGACGAGGACCTGGCCGAACTTGCCGCGCAGCGGGCGGGCGTAGGCCGGCACCGAATGCTGGATCTCGCGGACCACGTCCCGGGCCAGCCGTCCGGCGTAGGGACGGAACCGGGCCCCGAGGTGACTGGGCAGGCGGGCCCACAGCTGGCTCGCGTCGGTGCGGACAGCCGTCATCGCTCGCCACCCCATCGTGACCCCGGAATTCTCCTGCCACGACCCTACTGCCTGCCACCAAGTCCGCCTTGGTTTTTGTCACAACCCCCACAGAACCTCCGCGAGTCCCGCTCACAGACATACCGAATGCAGGTTTCCGGCAGATTTTTGTTGTCATGAAGGGCCCCTTCCTGACGTTCAACGTCAGGAAGGGGCCCTTCATGACATCGGTCAGTGCGCGGGGGTGGGGGCCAGGGTGAGGTCGATGGTGTTGCCGGGGCCGGTGGCCAGGGCGCTGATGAAGCCGGTGAACGGGCCGCAGCCGGTGAGCGGGGCGAGGGCGTAGCTGCCCGACAGCGTGCCGCCCTTGAGCACGTCGAAGCCGGGGCCGGAGACCATCTTGACCACCGAGGGCTTGCTGGCGCCACAGGACTTGGACCGGCTGATGGGCAGCCCGAACACGCTGATCCGCGGCATCTTGACGGTCAGCCGGGAGGTCGCGTCCAGCGCGCCGTTGGTGACGGCGCCGGTGGTCTTGCCCTCGGGCTGGAAGGCGATCCTCGTGGTGACCGGCAGGAAGCCGAACATGGCGAACGTGGCCGTGGTCGGGGCCAGGGCCAGGTCGGCGTCGTACTTTCCGGTGCCCAGGTCCAGTTTCGCGGTGATGCCGCCGTTGATCGGGACGGTGCCGTGCAGCTTCTTGATCACCGAGTGGCCGATGATGCCGTAGCTGTAGGTGATGCCGCCCGGGGCCGACGTCGTGGTCGTCGTCGGCGGTGCGGTGGTGGTTGTCGTTGTGGGCGGCGGAGTTGTCGTGGTGGTCGTCGTCGGGGGCGGCGTGGTCGTGGTGGTGGTCGGCGGCGGGCCGTCGGACACCTGGAAGCTGATCAGCTGCGCGTCCTGGCCCGGGTCCAGGGTGCAGTCGGAGGTGAAGGTGCCCAGGCCGGTCGGCGTGCCGTCGGCCTTCTTCGGCGTCAGCGTGGTGGAAAAGCCGCCCACGCTCACGGTTGTGGCGCCGGCCTTGGTGATCGTCGCCGTCGGCACCGGGCCGGAGGCCACCGTGTCGAACGAGCCGGAGGCCGGCACCGGCGTGGACGGGATGGTCAGGCCGGGAATGGTGATGTCGATGGGTGTGCCGGCCTCGTTCAGGGTGACGCCGGCCTTCGCGGTGCCCTCGATCGTGGTCGCCCCGACCAGTTGCAGACCCTGGGTCGCGGTGGGCGGAACCGTTGCGGTGGCCGAGAAGTCGGTTGTCACCAGGTCGCCGCCGACCGTGGCCGGAGTGGACATGGTGGCCCGGATCCGCACCGACAGCACCTGGTTGCCGATCAGCGGGAAGGGACAGGTGAACGTCAGCGTCTTGTCCACCGCGGTGGACGCCGCCGCCGACACGCCGGCCCCGACGGCCAGGCCGGTCAGCACCAGCGCGGCCGCCGTGGCCGCCCCCAATGTTCGATGATTCACAGCTGTCCTTCTTTCGTGTCGCAGAAGGGAACCTGTTTGCCGGCCGAAGTTAATGAGGCCCTTACCGCCGGGCAAGAAGGCCCGGAAAACTTGCGGTTCCATGACAGATTCGGCTCGGGGGGAATTGCTCGCTTCGTGACAAGAACCTAGGCTCGAAGCCGTGACGCGTGACTATCCCGAAGCGCCCGTGCCGGCCGGCCACAGCGAGCCGGCGCCCCGCCGCGTGCGGGGAGTGCTGGGCGGCCGGACCGTCTTCGACACGACCAACGCCCGCTACGTCTGGGAATGGCCTTTCTATCCGCAGTACTACATCCCCGTCGCCGACATCGACCCGGACGTGCTGGTCGACGAGGACCACGTGCAGCACCTGCGCCACGGTCCCGCCCGCCGGCACGGACTGCGGGTGGACGAGGTGCGCAAGCCGAGCACTGTCCGGGTGTTCGAGGACGGCCTGGTCAAGTTCGACTGGGACGCCTTGGATTCCTGGTTCGAGGAGGACGAGGAGATCTTCGTCCACCCGCGCAACCCGTACACGCGGGTCGACGCGCTGCGTTCCACCCGGACCGTCCGGGTGGAGCTGGACGGGCTGGTGCTGGCCGAGTCCTCCTCGCCGGTGCTGGTGTTCGAGACCGGGCTGCCGACCCGTTACTACCTCAACCGCACCGAGGTCGACTTCTCCCGGCTGGCGCCGTCGGCGACCGAGACCGCCTGCCCGTACAAGGGGCGGACCACCGGGTACTGGTCGGTGCGCAGCGGCGACACCGTGCACGCCGATCTGGCCTGGTGCTACGACTTCCCGACCCGGCAGCTGCTGCCGATCGCCGGGATGATCGCCTTCTACAACGAGAAGGTGGACGTGTTCGTGGACGGGGTGGAGCTGGAGCGGCCTCGGACGCACTTCTCGTAGTCAGACTTCCGTAAGGATCTTCCCGGCCCGCCCGTGGTTAGGGTGGAGTCGTGCGGAAGTTGCTGCTGGCCATGGGTTTGCTGCTCGTCGGCGGCTGCTCCGCCTCGGTGGCTGCCCCGGTGGCCACGGTGTCGCCGTCGGCCACCGCGCCGTCGTCGTCGCCGGGCGTCTCGACGTGGTCGGCGTGGCCGGCCGCGTTGCGCGACGCCCGGCACAGCGGATCGTCCACATCGGACGGTCCTGTGTCGGGAACCGTGCGGTGGCAGCGTGATCTCGAAGGGGCGGTGACACCCGGCCCGGTCATCGGGGCCGACGGAACCATCTACGCCTCGTCGTCGGCCGGCGTGCTGCATGCCATCGATCCGGCCACCGGCCAGGATCGGTGGACCTACGACTCCGGATACACCGGCGGCGGCGACCTTTCCGTGTCGTCGCTGGTGTTGCCCGACGGCGACATCGTGTTCGCACCACCCGGCCCTCGGCTGCTGGTGCTGTCCCCGTCCGGTCGGCTGCTGTGGTCGGTGGTTCTGCCGGGGGCGCCGACCTCGCCCGCTTCCGTTGACGGCCAACGGATCTACGTCGGCGACCTGGCCGGGCACGTCACCGCCATCGACGTTGCCGCACATAGTCTACTGTGGACGGTGTCTGTCGGGCAGGTCTCTTACGGCTCCGTCGTCACCGACGGCTCACGGATCTACACCACCGCCGACGCCGGCCTCTCCGCCGTCTCCTCCGACGGCACAGTCCTGTGGCGCCGCGACCCCCAGGACGACATCACCGAGGTGTCGGCCGGGCTGGCTCCCGACGGCACGGTGTTGTTGGGCACCAACGGCTCCCGCGAGTGGGCCTACCACCCCGACGGCTCCCCGGCCTGGAACGCTCGCCGGTTCATCACCTACTCCTCCCCTTCCGTCACCGCCAGCGGGCTCGCCTACGTCGGCGACCACGGCGGCACGGTCACCGCCTTCGACGTCGCCACCGGCAAGGTCGTCACCTCGTACAAGGTCGACGGCCAGGAGATCTGGAGCTCCACCATCCTGGATCGTTCCTACCGGCTCTACTACGCCAACCAGGCCGGCCACGTCTTCGGTCTTTCCCCCGCCGGCACGGTGCTGTTCGACGTCGATCTCCATGCCCCCGTCGACTCCTATCCCGCCCTCTCCGCCGACGGCCACCTCATCGTCGGGTCCCGCAACGGCGTTCTCACGTCCATCGGTTAGCGATTTCCCCCGCGGACTATCCGTCCATGACAAATTCCGCGGCGCTCCTTGTCGCCCGTGCCGGCGCGGGTCGACCCTCCCCGCATGATTCGCCTCACCCGCGCTCGCCTCGCCCCGCTTCTCGGCCTGCTTCTGGTCGCCGCCTGCGGCTCGCCGCCGCCCGCCCCCGACCCCGACGCGCCGGCCATCGCCTGGGCCGCAAGCGTTTGCCAGGCCACGCCGTCGATCACCGCGGCCCCGCAGCAGACCCCGGCCGACCTCGCCTCCTTCCTGGACGGCCTGTACTCCGACCTGACTCGGGAGGCCACCGCCATCCGCGCCGCCGGCCCGCCGCCCGTGCCCGACGGCTCCTCGGCCGTGGCCAAGGCCCTCGCCACCATCGACTCCGCCCAGCAGTCCCTGCGGCAGGCCAGATCCCGCATCGCCCAGGTGCCGCCCGACGACGGCGCCTCCCTCCAGCAGGCCGTCGCCGACGTCAGCACGGGGATGGTCGGCCTGACCGACGCCGGCAACCCCATGGCCACCCTCCGCCAGAACGCCGACCTCGACCGCGCCTTCGCCAAGGCCGAGGGGTGCTGACCGGCGGCCCCTCGCTCGACGGCAGGACGTGGTTGTGTGCCGCGCGGTCGCCCGGCCCGACCAACCCAGGTGGTGTCGTGCGGTGGTTTCGCTGGAGCCCCGGGGTGGTGACTGCGTCTTCTCCCGGCTTGGCCTTCATTCGTCTTCCGCTTTGTCGGTTCGGCGCAATGGTCGCCTCGTGGAATTTGTGCGTCGTTGACAACTTCCCCGTCGGTGTGGGCTTTTCCTTGTGACGTGGGCTACCCGTGGGTAGCGTCCGCCGGCAGGCAATTCTCGGCGCGATGGGGAATTCATGGCCAAGCGGTGGTGGGCGATCGCGGTCCTGATCGGCTGCGCGATCGGCGCGGGAACGTCGGCGAACGCGGCGCCGACGCCGCCGGCGGCCGGCGGGGCGGCGCCGCCGTCGGCGGGCGCGCAGCCGGCCGACAACCCGCCGACGCCGGTGCACTATCGCGTTGACACGACAACACGGGTGGCCAAGCTGGGCTCCGACCTGGTCATCGGGCCGGGCCGGCTGGACGGGCAGTTCGTGATCGTGCCGGGCAGCAACCCGCTGCGGGTGGAGATCACCGGCGACCTCGCGCTGCCGCCAGCGGACAGCTACTTCGTCACCTTCGGCTTCATGCCGGCCACGGCGACGATCACGGTCGTGCCGACCGCGTCGGTGCGATCGGTGCTGCTGAACGGAACCCTCACCGCGACCATCCACGCGGCGTTCGCGCTGACCAACGCCAAGGTGCACGGCGTGGCGCTGAACGTCGGCCCGAACTGCCGCAGCGACGAGGCGGTGATCGTGCAGAGCGGCCCGTTCCTCAGCCCGCTGTCGACCGGCACGATCTCCGGCACGTTCACCATCCCCCCGTTCCGCCACTGCGGCGTCACCGAGAACCTCGACCCGCTGTTCACCGGCCTGGTGTCCGGGCCGGGCAACACCTTGCGGACGACGCTGACGTTCCTGTGCGGCGGCACGGCGACCTGCGTGGCCCCGCGATGACCGCCGTGGGCCAGATGTTCGCGCTGGGCCTGGAAGTTCTCCGCCAGCTGCTGCGGCGGCCGTTCCAGGGCCGGGAGCTGGTCGAGCAGTTCTGGTTCGTGGCCAGCGTTTCCATCCTGCCCTCGATGCTGGTGTCGATCCCGTTCGGCGCGGTGATCGGCCTGGAGCTGGGCTCGCTGACCTCGCAGATCGGCGCGGAGTCCTTCGACGGCGCGGCCAGCGTGCTGGCGATCATCCAGCAGGCCAGCCCGATCGTGACGACGCTGATCATCGCGGGCGCGGGCGGCTCGGCGATCTGCGCGGACCTGGGCTCGCGGACGATCCGCGAGGAGATCGACGCCATGGCGGTGCTGGGGGTCTCGCCGATCCACCGGCTGGTGGTGCCGAGGGTGCTGGCCGCGACCTCGGTGGCGGTGCTGCTCAACGGCTTGGTGAGCGTGGTCGGGGTGGCCGGGGGCTACTTCTTCAACGTGATCATGCAGGGCGGCACGCCCGGCGCGTACGTGGCCAGCTTCGCGGCCCTGGCCCAGTTGCCGGACCTGTGGGTGAGCGAGCTGAAGGCGATGATCTTCGGTTTCCTGGCCGGCGTGGTGGCGTCCTACCGCGGCCTGCACCCCAAGGGCGGCCCCAAGGGTGTGGGCGACGCGGTCAACCAGTCGGTGGTGATCACGTTCCTGCTGCTGTTCCTGGTCAACGCCGTGATCACCGCGGTGTACCTGCGGATCGTGCCGTCGAAGGGAATGTGATGGAGGCGCTCGGCGATCAGCTGCTGTTCTTCCTGCGGGCCCTGGCCGCGGTCCCGTTCGCGATCCGGCGCTACTTCAAGGAGGTCGTCCGCCTGCTGGCCGAGGTCGGCTTCGGCTCGGGCGCCCTGGCGGTGATCGGCGGCACGGTCGGCGTGATGGTCGGCATGACCGTGTTCACCGGCGTTGTCGTCGGCTTGCAAGGGTATTCGGCGCTGAACCAGATCGGGGTGGCGGCGTTCTCCGGCTTCATGTCGGCCTACTTCAACACCAGGGAGATCGCTCCGCTGGTGGCCGGCCTGGCGTTGTCGGCCACGGTCGGCTCCGGCTTCACGGCCCAGCTGGGGGCGATGCGGATCGCCGAGGAGGTCGACGCGTTGGAGGTCATCGCCGTGCGCAGCCTGCCGTATCTGGTCAGCACCAGGGTGGTGGCCGGCTTCGTCGCGGTGGTTCCCCTGTACGCCATCGGGTTGCTGTGCTCGTACCTGGCGTCCCGAGAGATCACCGTGGTGTTCTACGGCCAGTCGGCCGGCACCTACGACCACTACTTCGGTTTGTTCCTGCCGCCCAACGACGTTCTGTACTCGTTCGGCAAGGTGCTGGTGTTCAGCGTGGTCGTGATGCTGGTGCACTGCTACTTCGGCTACCGCGCGACCGGCGGCCCGGCCGGGGTGGGCATCGCGGTCGGGAAGGCCGTGCGCACGACCATCGTCGCGGTCAGCATGCTGGACTTCTTCCTGAGCCTGGCCATCTGGGGCGCCACCACCACGGTGAAGGTGGCGGGATGAAGCGGCTGTTCGGCCTGGTCTACCTGGCGATCATGGCCCTGGTGGTGGCGCTGGCGGTCGCCGTGTACCGCAAGGACTTCACGCCGGTGGCGATGGTGACGCTGCGCACCGACCACGTCGGAAACCAGCTCCACCCGGACGCCGAGGTGAAGCTGCGCGGCGTGGTGGTGGGCGAGGTCCGGGACATTCGCACCAACGGATCCGGGGCCGAGCTGGGCCTGGCCATGCGGCCGGACCTGATCGACCAGATCCCCCGGGACGTCTCCGCGCGCCTGCTGCCCAAGACCTTGTTCGGCGAACGCTACGTGGACCTCGTTGCCCCGCAAGGAAAAGCCGGCCCTCACCTGGCCGGCGGGGACGTGATCGGACAGGACCGCTCGGCGGCGGCGGTCGAGGTGGAGCAGGTGGTCGGGGACCTGATGCCGATGCTCCAGTCCGTGCAGCCACAGAAGTTGTCCTCCATTTTGAGCACTCTGGCCGGGGCTCTGGCCGGGCGCGGCGCGGCGCTCGGCCAGACCCTCACCTGGCTCGGCAGCGACGTCGACCAGTTCACGCCGCATCTCGACGAGTTCACCGCCGGCCTGCGGGAACTGGCCCAGGTCACCGACAACTACAGCCGCATCGCGCCCGATGTCGTGCAGGCGCTGTCGGATCTCACCACAACCAGCCGCACCGTCGCCGACCAGCGGGCCAACCTGGTCAGCCTGTTCCAGAACCTCACCACCGGCTCCCAGGACCTCGCCACGTTCCTGCAACGCAACGGGGACAACATCATCCGGCTCTCCGCCGCCAGCGTGCCGACCCTCAGCCTGCTGGCCCGGTACTCGCCCGAGTACCCGTGCATGCTGCGAGCCCTCACCGCGTTCGCGCCCGAGATGGACAAGGTGCTGGGCAAGGGCACCAACGAGCCCGGCCTGCACGTCACGGTGAACGTCGAGCCGGCAAGGGGGAAATACGTGCCCGGCAAGGACAATCCGGTCTACGACGACCGTGGCGGACCGGCCTGCTACCCGGTCACCGCCGCGCCGAACTCGGCGCAGGAGAACGACTTCATCGGCGCGCTGCTGGGCAAGGAGATGCCCAGCTGGGGCAGCGTCCTCGTCGGGCCGCTCTACCGGGGCGCGGAGGTGACGGTCGAATGAACTTTCTGCCGGAAACGTGCATTCGGTGTGTCGCTAAGCGGGACTCGCGGGGGTGGTGGGGGTGAGGGTGGCGTTGGTGAAGGGGGTGGTGTTTGTGGTGGTCACCGTGGTGGCCACGGTGGCGCTGGCGATCGCCATTGCCAGTCCCGGCACGGGGGACACGGTGAACTATACCGCACAGTTCAGTAACGCCATCGCGCTCACCGTTGGCGACGACGTGCGGATCGCCGGCGTGAAGGTCGGGCAGGTGGCGCGGATCGCCGTCGCCGAGCAGCGGGTCGCCGAGGTCGAGTTCACGGTCGAGCGGGACCATCCGCTGCCCGCGTCGACCACCGCCGCGATCAAGTACCGGAACCTGGTCGGGCAGCGCTACATCTCCCTCGGCGAGGGCGGCGGCGACCCCAACCAGCTGCTGCCGCCGGGTGGCCGGATTCCGCTCGACCGCACCTCCCCGGCCCTGGACCTGACCGCCCTGCTCAACGGGTTCAAGCCGCTGCTGCGGGCCTTGTCGCCCGGCGACGTCAACCAGATGGCCGGCGAGATCGTGCAGGTGTTGCAGGGCGAGGGCGGCGCCGTCGAGGACCTGCTGGCCCACACCGCATCCCTGACTTCCACGCTGGCCCAACGGGATCAGGTGATCGGCCAGGTCGTCGATCACCTGAACTCCGTGCTGGCCCAGGTGAACTCCCACGACGACCAGCTCTCGGCGCTCGTGTCCACCACCCAGCAACTCGTCTCCGGCCTCGCCGCCGACCGCACCTCGCTCGGCGACGCCGTCAGCGGGCTGTCCGGTCTTGCCGACGCCACCAGCGGTCTGCTCCAGCAGGGCCGCCAGCCGCTCAAGGACGACATCGCCCAACTCGGCGGCGTCGCCGCCAACCTCGCCGCCAACGAGGGCCTGGTCGACCGGTTCCTCACCACCCTGCCGACCAAACTCGACGCCATCGGCCGCACCGCGTCCTACGGCTCCTGGCTGAACTTCTACCTGTGCGGCGCGACCACGGATGCGCCCACGCCCCCGGGCGGGACGACGCCAGGGATTCCGGTGACGGCAGGGAGGTGCCGGTGAAGCGCAGCTTCCTTGAACTCAGTCCCGCCATGGTCGCGGCGGCCGGGGTGACGGTGACGGTCCTGGTCACCGCCGGGGTGTTCTTCGCCGATGAGCTGCCGTTCGGCACGACCGGGTACTCGGCCTACTTCAGCGAGGCGGCGGGGCTCAAGCCGGCCGACGAGGTGGCGGTGGCGGGGGTGAAGGTGGGCGAGGTGACGGCGGTGACGCTGGCCGGTGACCAGGTGCGGGTGGCGTTCCGAGTCCGGGACGCCTGGATCGGGGATCGGACGACGGCGTCGATCGAGATCAAGACCTTGTTGGGGCAGAAGTACCTGGAGCTGGACCCGAAAGGCAGCGGGCAGCAGGATCCGGGCCAGGCCATTCCCCGGGAGCGCACGGCCGCGCCGTACGACGTGGTGGCGGCGTTCGACGACCTGGCCGGCACGGTCACCCAGATCGACACGGCCCGGCTGGCGCAGAGCTTCCAGGTCCTCAGCGACACGTTCCGCAATGCCCCGGCGCAGATCCGGGCCACCGTCGACGGCCTGTCCGGGCTGGCCAAGTCGATCTCCAGCCGCGACACCCGGCTCAAGGAGCTGCTGGCCGGCGCCCAGCAGATCACCAGGACCCTGGCCGACCGCGACGACCAGTTCCGCCGGCTCATCGGCGACGGAGCCGCGCTGCTGCAAGAGGTTCAGCAGCGCCGATCCGCGATCTCCGGTCTGCTGAAGGGAAGCCAGGCCCTGGCTGAGCAGCTGTCCGGCCTGGTCGCCGACAACACCGCCCAGCTGGGGCCGACCCTGGATGAGCTGGACCGGGTCACCGATGTGTTGCACCGCAACCAGGCCAACCTGGACAGGGGGCTGGCCCTGCTCGGCCCGTACTACCGCCTGCTGGACAACGCCCTGGGCAACGGCCGCTGGATCGACACCTACCTGTGCGGCCTGGTGCCGGCCACGCCGGGCCGGGACTGTCGTCCGCCGGGATCAGGGGGCAACTAGATGAACCAGGTCCTGAGCATGCTCCTGATCGTCGCCAGCACGGTGTTCGGGCCGTTGGCCGACGTCGCGCCGCTGCGCATCACGGCCTACTTCGCCGAGGCGGTGGGGGTTTATGCCGGCTCCGATGTGAAGGTGCTGGGAGTCAAGGTGGGCACGGTGGACGAGGTCCGCCCGGCCGGCACGCAGGTCAGAGTGCGGTTGACCGTGGACCCGGGCATCAGGGTGCCGAGCGGGGTGAAAGCGGTGATCATGGCGCCGAGCCTGGTGGCGGATCGGTTCGTGCAGCTGGCGCCGGCCTACGCCAAGGGGCCGGAGTTGGGCCAGGACGCGGTCATCCGGGAGGACGGCACAGCGACGCCGGTGGAGCTGGATCAGTTGTACGGCAGCCTGAACCAGTTGGCGGCGGCGCTGGGACCGCAGGGGGCGAACGGGGACGGGGCGTTGTCGGAGCTGGTGAAGACCGGGGCGGAGGTCTTGGACGGCAACGGGCGGAAGCTGAACGACATGGTCCGACAGCTGGGCCAGGCGGCGGGGACGTTGGCCGGCAGCAAGGACGACTTCACGGGCACGGTGGACAACCTCCAGAAGTTCACCTCGACGCTGGCGGCGAGCGACGACCAGGTGCGGGATGTGACCGAGCGGCTGGGGCAGGTGTCGGACTTCCTGGCGGCGGACCGCAACGACCTGGGGGCTGCGCTGTCGCAGCTGGCCACGGCGTTGTCGGCGGTGCAGAAGTTCATCCAGGACAACCGGGGTCGACTGAAGTCCAATGTGGACAAGCTGGCGGCGGTGAGTCAGGTGCTGGCCAAGGAGAAGGCGTCGCTGGACGAGGCGTTGAAGGTCGCGCCGCTGGCCCTGGGCAACGTGCTCAACGCCTACGACCCGGCGACGAAGTCGCTGTCCGGGCGGGTCGACATCCGGGAGTTCGCGCCCGGCGACCAGCCGGTTCTGCCGTTGCCGGCGGTGGGCTGATGCGCAGATTGCTGGCTGTGGCGACGGTTCTGCTGGCCACCGCCTGTGCGCTGCCGGGTGGGGCGGATGTGGGCAGTCGGCCGTATCGGGTCACGGCGCAGTTCGCCGATGTGCTGGATCTGGTGCCGCAGGCGGCGGTGAAGGTGAACGACGTGCCGGTCGGGCGGGTCGACAAGGTGCGACTGGCCCCGGACGGCTGGAGCGCGCTGGTGACGATGACGGTCAACGGCGAGGTGCGGTTGCCGGCGGACGCCCATGCCTACCTCAGGCAGTCCAGCCTGCTGGGGGAGAAGTTCGTCGAGCTCACGACCGGCAGCGGACCGGCCCTGGCCGATGGGGCGACGATCCCGTTGGCCCGAACCAACCGGAACCCGCAGGTGGAGGAGGTGCTGGGGGCGCTGTCTATGCTGCTCAACGGCGGCGGCGTGGCCCAGCTTCAGACGATCACCCAACAGGTGAACCTGGCGCTGGGCGGCAACGAGGACAACGTCCGCGATCTTCTGTCCAAAGTGGACACCCTGGTGGCCGGCCTTGACGGGCATCGGGACGACATCACCAAGGCCCTGGACGGCCTGGCCAAGCTGGCCAAGACGCTGGACGACCGCAAGAGCCAGATCACCGGGGCCATCGACGGCCTGACCCCGGGCATGACCGTGTTGGCGCAGCAGCGGGACGATCTGACGAAAATGGTCGACGCCCTCGATCACCTCAGCGCGGTCGCCACCGACACGGTCAACCGCAGCAAGGACGACCTCGTCGCCGATCTCAAGGCCTTGCAGCCGACGCTCCAGCAGTTGGCGGCCGCGGGGGACAACCTGCCGAAGGCGTTGCAGGTGCTGGTGACCTTCCCGTTCACCGACGCGGTGCTCGACGACATCAAGGGCGACTACCTCAACGTCTACCTGAAGGACGGCCACTGATGCTGACGTCCGGGGTACGCCTCAAGGTCGCCGCCTTCCTGCTGGTCGGCCTGACCGCCGTCGCCTATGTCGCCGCCCGCTATGTGGGCCTGTTCGGCACCGGCGGCTACACCGTGACGATGAAGTTGGCCGACGCCGGCGGCATTTTCACCAACGCCGAGGTGACCTACCGGGGCGTGCCGGCCGGTCGGGTCGGGCCGATCACGCTCGCCGACGACGGTGTGTACGTGACACTCAACCTTACGCAGCAAGCAATCCCGGCCGATGTCGAGGCCGTGGTGGCCAACCGCTCGGCGGTGGGGGAGCAGTACGTGGACCTCAGGCCCCGCAAGCCCGACGGCCCGCTGCTCCAACAAGGTTCGGTGATTCCGCAAGGCGACACCACGATTCCGTTGCCCGCGCAGACCTTGCTGACCACTATCGACAGCCTGGTCCAGTCGGTGCCGCCGGATTCCCTGCACACCTTGGTCGACGAGCTCGACACGGCCACCCGCGGCACGACCGCCGACCTGCAAACCCTGTTGGACAGCACGCATTCCTTCGTCGACGCGGCCACCCGGCACATGCCGCAGCTGACCCAGCTGGTCACGGACTCGACCACGGTGTTGACGACCCAGAACGACGAAGCCGAGGCCCTGAGCCAGTTCGGGGCCAACACCAAGCTCATCGCCGAGCAGCTGCAAAGCTCCGACGGGGATCTGCGCCGCTTCATCGGGGCCGTGCCACAGCTGTCGGCCCAGGTCAGCCAGCTGATCCGGGACACCGACCCCAGCCTCGGCGTGCTGATCGCCAACCTGCTCACCACCTCGACCGTGGCCCTGGGCCGCCACAACGCCATCCAGGAACTCCTGGTCGCCGCGCCGCAGGCGATCGCCGCGGGCTCCAGTTCCGTGGCTGACGGCGCCGCCGACTTCGGCCTGTCGCTGACGTTCTTCGACCCGCTCGGCTGCACCGCCGGCTATGACGGCACGGAGCGCAAGACCGGACTCGACGTCACGCCGGGCAAGCCGCTGAACACCCAGGCCCGCTGCGCGCTGCCGGCCGACTCCGGCACCGGCGTCCGCGGCGCCCAGAACGCCCCGAACGGATGAGTCATGCCGGCCATTGAACGTCATGAAGGGCCCCTTACTGACGTTCAGCGTCAGTAAGGGGCCCTTCATGACACAAAAAAGGAGCCGAGATGAAGATCGTGGTGATCCTGGCGGCGGTGTTCGCCGCGTGGGGCGGCTGGTCGTGGTGGAGCGCCGCCCACGACGACGCCCGCCTGTACGCCCTCGACCGGCAGGCGGTGGCCCAGGCGGCCGAGCGGGACATCGCCACCCTGAACACCCTGGACTACCGGAAGATCGACGACGGGCTGCGGGCCTGGCTGGCCGTCTCCACCGGCGCCCTGCACGACCAGCTGGCGCAAACCGGCCAGGACAGCCGCAAACAGTTGGAACAGGCCAAAACCGTCACCACCGCCCAGGTTGTCGACGCCGCCGTGACGGCGCTCGACCAGCGGGCCGGCACCGCCAAGCTGATCGCCGCCGTGCAGCTGGACGTGACGCCGGACGGGCAGGCCAAGACCTCCAAGCGCACCCGGTTCCAGGCCGACCTCACCCGGACCGACCAGGGCTGGCGGGTCAGCGCCCTCGCGCCGGTGCAGGTGCAGTCGTGAAGTGGCTCGTGGCGGCGGCGATCGCCCTGGTGGCCCTGGGAAGCTGGTTCCGCATCGAGGCGACCGGCCTCTGGGACGATCCCGCGACCGCCAACCGGGCCCTGGTCGACCCGGCGGCCACCAGCAAGGTCATCGGGGACGTGAACTCGGCGCTGGGTAAGGTGTTCTCCTACCGATACGACAACACCGCCGTCACCGAGCAGGCCGCCGCCCAGGCTCTCGCCGGCAACGCCCGCAACCAGTACAACGACCTGTTCGCCCAGGTCACGAGGCAGGCCCCGGCCCAGAAGCTGATGTTGACGACCACGGTCGTGGACAGCGGCGTGACCCTGTTGCAGGGCGAACACGCGCAGCTGCTGGTGTTCCTGGACCAGCAGGCCACCCGCGGCGACACCAACCGGAGCAGCGTCGCGGCCGCCGAGCTGACGGTGACCGCGCAGCGTCAAGGCGACCACTGGGTGATCACCGACCTGCGAACGAAGTAGCGAACCGTTGTTTCGATACCTACCGGTCGGTAGCATGCCGGAAATGAACGCGACGGAGCGGATCGGCCTGGTCGACGTGGTCAGGGCGCTGCCCGGCATGATGCTGGACGCGCCCAGCCTGCTGCACGGCGCGATCGGCCTGGTCACCGTGGGTCCGACCAGTCGCGACTCGGTCGGCCACGTGTTCCAGCGGGCCGCCCACCGCCACCCGGACCGGCCGTTCCTGCGCTTCGAGGACACGGAGCTGTCCTACGGCCAGGCCAACCTCTGGGTGAACCGCTACGCGGCGGTGCTCAACGCCCACGGCGTGCGGCCGGGTCGCACGGTCGGCATCCTGGCCGGGAACCGCCCGGAGACCCTGCTGGCCGTGCTGGCGGTGGTCAAGCTCGGGGCCGTCGCCGGCATGCTCAACACCCACCAGCGCGGCGAAGTCCTCAACCACAGCCAGAAGCTGCTCGACAGCACCGTGCTGATCGTCGGCGGCGAATGCCGTGAGGCGCTGGAGTCCTTGCCGGCCAAGGAGATCCGTGGGGAGGTGCTGTGCCTGCCGGACGGCGACGATGCGCTGGCCGGCTACCCGGACCTGGACGCGGCGGCGGTCACCGCCGACGACCACGACCCGGTGCAGACGCCGCTGATCCACGCCCGCGACAAGGCGTTCTACGTCTTCACCTCCGGCACCACCGGCCTGCCCAAGGCCAGCCCGATGAGCCATTTCCGCTGGCTCAAGGCGATGACCGGCCTCGGCCACCTCGGCGTGCGGCTCACCTCGGCCGACACCCTGTACTGCTGCCTTCCCCTGTACCACAACAACGCCTTGACGGTGTCACTGTCCTCGGTGCTCGGCTCGGGCGCGACTTTGGCGCTGGGCCGCAACTTCTCGGCTTCGCGGTTCTGGGACGACATCCAGCGCACGCGGGCCACCGCGTTCTGCTACATCGGCGAGCTGTGCCGCTATCTGCTCAACCAGCCGGTGCGGCCCAACGAGCGCACGCACCGGGTGCGCGTGGTGGTCGGCAACGGGCTGCGGCCGGAGATCTGGGACGAGTTCACCGAACGCTTCGGCATCGGCCGGGTCGCCGAGTTCTACGGGGCCAGCGAATGCAACCTGGCCTTCGTCAACGCGCTCAACCTCGGCGGCACGGCCGGGGTCTGTCCGCTGCCGTTCGCCGTGGTCGCGTTCGACGCCGACACCGGGCAGCCGGCCCGGGGCGCCGACGGGCGCCTGCGCAAGGTCGGCGCCGGCGAGGTTGGGCTGCTGATCACCAAGGTCACCGACCGGGCCCCGTTCGACGGCTACACCGACCACGACGCCACCGAGAAGAAGTTGGTGCGCAACGGGTTCCGTCGCGGCGACTGCTGGTTCAACACCGGCGACCTTGTCCGCGACCAGGGCTGGTCGCATGTGGCCTTTGTGGACAGACTGGGCGACACCTTCCGGTGGAAGGGTGAGAACGTGGCCACCACCGAGGTCGAGGCGGCGCTGTCGGAGTGGCCGGCGGTCGAGCAGGCCGTGGTGTACGGCGTCGAGGTGCCCGGGGTGGAGGGCCGCGCCGGCATGGCCGCGATCAAGCTCCGGGGCGACTTCGACGGCCGGGCCTTGGCCGCGCACCTGGTGAAAAACCTGCCCGGTTACGCGATTCCCCTGTTCCTCAGGGTGATCGACGAGGTCGAGCAGACGTCCACGTTCAAGAGCCGCAAGGTCGAGCTGCGCGACGAGGGCTATGCCGGCGGCGGCCCGGTCTACGTGCTGGCCGACCGCGACCGGGGTTACGTGCCGATCTACGACGGCTATGTCGCCGAGGTCGCCGCCGGCGGCATTCGCTTCTAGGCGGCGGCTTCCCGCTTCTTGACCAGCTCCACCCGGTAGCCGATGACCACCGTGCAGATCAGCGACAGCGAGATCAGCGCCTCGGCGATGAAAAACGCGCCGAAGTCGATGACCGAGCCGATCGGCGGGCCGCCGGGCACCGCGTTTCGCAGCGGCACCAAGGCGAACAGCAGCGCGCCCATGAAGCTCATGGACGGCCAGAGCAGGCCGTGCCGGCCGGCGATGGCGAAGGTGGCGGCGATGACGGCGGCGATGCTCAGGCACCACATGAACAGCATGATGAACAGCGCGAAGGCGAACATGCCGACCGTGCGGCCGGCGTCGGCGGAGAAGGTGAAGACGCCGTCGTCGGTCTTGCTGTCGCGTGGGGTGAGGCCGAAGAACGTGTCGCCGCTGGCGAAGGTGACGGCCACCGGCGCGATCTCGTTGTTGCTCTCGGCGAAGAACGCGAAGTCGGTCTTGTAGCTGTCGAACGGGTAGTCGGTGATCACGCCGTCGGACAGCAGCACCTGCACGTCGTTGACGCCGGGGCTCTTGCCGGCCTTGAAGGTGATCGTGTCGCCCTTGCTGGCGTCCTGGTGCAGCACGATGTCCTTGGCCGGGAAGCCGTCGGCGTCGGCGAAGCGGCCCTTGGGGGCGATGCTCACCTGCGCGGACAGCGTCTGGCTGACCGGATCCAGCTTCTGCACGTAGAACAGCACGTCCACGCGGTCGGCCGCGCCGGTGTCGCCGAGGACCGTCTCGGTCTGGCTCTGCGCGCGCTGCGAGAAGTACACGCTCAGGCTGCCCGCGGTGATGAGCACGGCCAACACCACCGGAACCACCCATAGCCAAGGTCGCCGCCGGGGCGCGGATTCGTCGCTCATGTCCACCTTCTCAGGCCGTGCGTCACCGCCGGAGGAGACCGAAACTTTGTCGGTTTTGCGGCGAAGTCGGTGTGCATCGTGGACAGACGGGTCCGGAAAGTCAAGGAAGCCGGCAACCGCGGGCAGGTCGCCTTGCCCGTCCATTCTGGACGGTCCTGGATATGTGACGCGGCTCACTTCGACAACTGTGTGCAATTTGCACGCATGACGGCTAGTGTTCCTGTTGTGTGCAGATGGCACGCAACTCGAAGGGAGCTCAGTGATGAACAAGCCGGTGAAGCCCGAGGACGTGTTGGCCGATGGTCAGGAGTACGCCGAGTTCGGGGGCGTGTCCGTGCGCAAGGGGTCGGTCGCCGCGTTTGTCGGCAACGTGCAAGCGCTGGCCGAGGTCGAGCCGGGCAGTGCGCAGTGGACGGAGATCGTGGACCAGATGCGGGAGCTGAAGCCGGCGCTGGAGCGCATCGGCGTGCTGGGCGTCTTCGAGATCCGCGACCCGGAGGTGCGGGCCCTGGTCGAGGGTCTGTGATCCGTTGCGACCTGTGATGGGGGCCACGAATCCGGGGGTTCGTGTCACCTTCCACGGACGACCGGTCGACGGTGTGATCATGGGCGGAATGAAATGCCTACAGTTGGTGTTCGGGGGTAGACCGAGGCGAATCGAGGCATTTCATGAGGCATCCTGCCGTCTATTTCGGTCACCGACGTAAAATGGGTGCGAATGGCACGGTGTTAACCTTCTATTCACCTGCGGCGCGGTTCGCCGGCCGTGGTGCGGCTCGGTGAGCGGACGTGAGCCAGTGCGCGCGGCTGCTGGGTGGGCTGACCGCGACCGAAGCGGTGATGTACCGCTCCGAGATCGAGAATTCCCCCTCTGAGCAGGGTTTCTACCGCCTTCGGCAGGCACGGGTGGTGCTGGTCGGGGACGGGCCGGTGCTGGGCGCGGTGCTGCGGTCCGGCATCGGCTCCGGCTGGCGCAACACCCTGGTGCTCACCGGTGACGTGCCCGAATACCGGGTGCGCGACGAATTCCAACGCGTCGTGACCGGTTCCGCCGACGGAATCGGCGGCCGGTTGGCCGAGGCCGATCTGGTTGTGCACGTGTCGTCCGATATCGGTGAGTTGATCGAGCTCAGCCGGCGCTGCCGTGCCGCGAACGTGTCGGTGGCCCAGGTGTTGCTGCGGGGCGGCGACGCCTGGCTCACCCCGGTGCACACCGCCGGCGGCCGACCGGTCGAGGCTGCGTGGCGGCGGCTCGTGCCGGCGGCCCGACCGGGACGGCCGCTCGACGGCCCGGCCTCCGCCCTGATCGGCACCCAGGTGGCGCTGACCTGCTTCCGCTACCTGACCGGCGGGTCCGCCGCGACGGAACCGGTGCTGCTGCGGCTGGACCTGGCGTCCCTGGAGATCACCGAACACCGCTACCAGTGGGGCGGGCCGGCCATCGAGGCCGCCCCGTCCACCGACCCGCTGGCCCCGGACGAGCTGCTCGACCGGCTGCCGGCGTTCGTCGACCCGCACGTTGGCCTGCTCTCCGCCGTCGAGCAGGCCGGCGTCGTCAGCTGGGCGACCGTCCCGGATCCGCGCCGGCGCTGGCCAGCGCACCAGGTCCTGGGCTGGGCCCGGGATCCGGAGACCGCCAAGGTGCGGGCCGTGCTCGCGGCGATGGCGAGCTACGGCGCGCTGGCCGCCGGGCCGGGCTGGGTGTGGGGCACCGACCTGGTCACCGGCGGCCGCCGCCGGGTGTGGCTGGACCAGCCGGGCCCGGAGCCCGGCGTCGGCGTGGCCGCCGGATTGTGTTGGCACGACGCCGTTGCCGCCGGATTGCAGGCCCACAGCGAGGCCCGCCGCGACCCGCTGGCCGCCACCCGGCGCTGGGCCGACGAGACCACACCGTCCGATGTGGACGAATTGGCCCGAACCCTGGCCGCGCAGACCGGCTTCACCCCCGTCGCCGTCCCCCTGGCCGCCGACCCCGCCGCCCTCCGCCTACTACCCTTCGTGACCGCCATCGCCCTCACCCCCTGAATTTGCGCTTGGAAGGGGGCTTTCCTCCACTCCGAGTGGAGGAAAGCCCCCTTCCAAGCTCAGGAGTGGGTGCGGAGGGTGATGGTGAAGGAGTGGGCGGCGGGGTAGAGGGCGTGCTCCGGCAGCACGTCGGGGCCGCAGGCGGCGGAGCCGAGGCCGTGCTGGGCGTTGTCCAGGAACAGGTAGACCCGGTCGCTGGGCGGCAGCTCGTGGGGATGGGCGGCCGCGGCGATCTGCTGCGGGGTGTGGCGGGACAGGCTGAAGCCGGGGCTGTGGCCGGTCCGGTCGGGCACGGTGTCGATCCGCAGCCGGTTGTCCAGGATCAGGCGCCGCAGTTCGGGCCGGTGTCCGGTCTCCTGGGGCTTGGCGTAGACGACGTTCAGGTCGTCAAGGCTGCTCTCGAACCGGCCGACCCGGGCGGCGGTTGCACTGTCCGAATAGGACTCCAGTGGGCCGGTGCCGAACCACGAGACCTGGTCCACCGCGGGGAGTTCGAAGCGGACGCCGATGCGGGGCCAGGTGCAGTCCCAGCCCTGGCTGGGCACGGCGTCGACCCGGAGCCCGACACCGTCGGGAACGCCGAACCACCGATACGTCACGTCGACGCTGCGGGCAGCGGTGGCGGCGGCGACCCGGACGGCCACGATCACCTCGTCGTCGCCGATGCGCACGTCCAGGACCCGGTGCTCCAGCCGGTCCAGCCCGCGCTCCCGCCACAGCCACTCGCCGGCCCGCGCGTCGTTGTCGGTGGGGGCACGCCACAACTCCAGCCGTGGCCCGTTGATCGGCACGGAACCGATGCGCAGCAACGAACCCGTGCGCGGATCGAAGACGGCGCCGCCGAGACCCTTGGTCGGCGTCACGGAAACCGGCGACCGCTGCGACAGCTGGTACTGGCGGGAGCCGACGAGATGTCCGGACACCGCCTCCAGCGTCAGCCAGGTCTCGCTGTCGACGGCCACGTCCAGGGCCTGCTCCGGCAGTTCGAAGACCCCGGACTCGCCCGGCGGCGCCGGCAGGACCTCCAGCACCCCGCGCTCGACCTCCCGGCCGTCCACCGTTCGGGCCCAGCTGAACTCGACGTCCGAGGTGTCGACGCTGTGGTACCGGCTGCGGAACGTGCCGGGCTCGTCGCCGAACACGATCGGCGCGATCACGGCGGCGTACTCGACCAGCGACGGCGACGGGGTGCCGTCGGACAGCACCATGCCGTCCATCACGAAGTTGCCGTCGTGCACGACCTCGCCGAAGTCCCCGCCGTAGGCGTAGAACGGCGTGCCGTCGGCGGCCTTGGTGAGAATGCCGTGGTCCCGCCACTCCCAGATGAAACCGCCGTGCAGCCGGGGATAGCGCTCGTACACGGCCTGGTAGTCGGCCAGGCTGCCGGCCCCGTTGCCCATGGCGTGGCCGAACTCGCAGTGCACGAACGGCCGGTGCCGCTGGCGCACGATCTCCTCCGGCCGGATGCCGCCGTGCCCGCAGCCGGTGGTGCCGATCTGGGCCAGCTCCTCCAGAGTGGCGTACATGCGGGAGTGCATGTCGGTGTAGGCGCTGGCCAGGTCCCGCTCGAAGTGCACCGGCCGGCCGGGGTCCCGCTCGTGGGTCCACTGGGCCATGGCGGCCAGGTTGCGGCCGTTGGCGCATTCGTTGCCCAGCGACCAGATCACGATCGACGGGTGGTTCTTGTCCCGTTCGACGGTGCGGTGCATGCGGTCCAGGAACTGGTCCCGCCAGCGGGGATCGTCGCTGGGATTGTCCACTATGGACTCATCGAACTCGAAGCCGTGCGTCTCCAGGTCGCACTCCAGCATGACCCAGAGGCCGAGCTCGTCGCACAGCTCCAGCACCCGTGGGTCGGGCGGGTAGTGGCTGGTGCGGATGGCGTTGATGTTGTGCCGCTTCATCAGCAGCAGGTTCTCGCGGGCGTAGTCCTCGTCGAACACCCGGCCCAGCACGGGATGGGTCTCGTGCCGGTTCACGCCGTAGAACATCACCTTGCGGCCGTTGACCAGGAACTGGTCGCCCTCGATACGCACGGTGCGAAAGCCCAGTCGCAAGTGGACGGTCTCGTCGGCGGAAGCCACCGTGCAGTCGTAGAGGCGCGGGGATTCCGCGCTCCACGGCTCGACCGGCCCGACCGAGATCGGGGCGACATCGGCGGCCGATTGCCAGGTCACCGAGACGTCCAGCGTGGGAACGGACAGGGTGATCGGGAACGAGCCGGTCACCTCGGGCGTGAGAACCCCATGGCCGTCAAGGAACTCGGCCCGCACCCACACATCGTCGACGCGCGCGGCCGGCCGTCCCAGCAGGGTGACGTCCCGGAAGATGCCGGGCAGCCACCACTGGTCCTGGTCCTCCAGGTAGGTGGCCGATGACCACTGGTGCACCCGCACCAGCAGCGAGTTCTCGCCCGGCGCCAGCAAATCCGTGACGTCGAACTCGGTGGGCAGCCGGCTTCCCTTGCCCACGCCCACCTCGGCGCCGTTCAGCCACACCTTGTACGTCGACTCTACGCCGTCGAAGCGCAGCACGAACCGGTCGATGTCCCAGTCCGGCAAGGTGAAGGTGCGGAAGTGGTCGCCGGTCGGGTTCGCGTCCGGCACAAAGGGCGGATCGACCGGAAACGGGTACTTCACGTTGGTGTAGATGGGCCGGCCGTACTTGCCGTCCCCGTGCAGCACCCAGTGCGAGGGCACCGGCAGCGTGTCCCAGTCGGCCGGATCCTCCAGCGGGGCGTCCGCGTGCGGCCAGAGCTTGAACTTCCAGTCGCCACCCAGGGACAGCGTCGGCGCGCTGGACCGCACCCACGAACGCGGGGCGAGCCGGTTCGGGGAGCCGGGGGAGAAGTCCTCGTAGTACGTCACGCCCTTAACCCTTCACAGAACCATCTGTCAGCCCGCCGCGCCAGTACCGCTGGAGGAAAACCATGGCGATGGCCAGTGGGACGACCGACACCAGCAGGCCGCCGATGGTCAGCGGGTAGAACTCCGGAGACCGGTCGACCTGGCTGCGCCAGGCGTTGAGCCCCAACGTGATCGGGTACAGCTTGTCGTCGGCCAGCATGATCAGCGGCAGCAGGAAGTTGTTCCAGATGCCCACCAGCTGGAACAGGAACACGGTGACCAGCGCCGGGGCCATGCTGCGCAGCACCAGGGAGTGGAAGATCCGCAGCTCGCCCGCGCCGTCCAGCCGGCCCGACTCCAGCACCGAGTCGTCGACCGTGGCGCTGGCGTAGATCCGGCACAGGTACAGGCCGAACGGCGACACCATGGCCGGCAGCAGCACGCCCCAGTAGGTGTTGGTCAGGCCCAGCTTGCTGAACAACAGGAACAGCGGCAGCGCGGTCGCCGTGCTGGGCACCAGCACACCGCCGAGCACGGTGGCGAACACCAGGTTGCGGCCGCGGAAGTCGTACTTGGCGATGGCGTAGCCGCCGGCCGCGGCCAGATAGGTGGCGACCAGCGCGCCCACGCCGGCGTAGATCACGGAATTGAACAGCCAGCGCAGGTAGATGTGGTCGGACGCGGTGAACACCTGCACGATGTTGTTCCAGAGCTCCATCGTGCGCCCGAACCAGAAACCGGGCGTGGTGAACAGGTCCCCGGAGGACTTGGTCGCGGCCACGATCACCCAGTACACCGGGACCAGGAAGTAGACCGCGACGATGACGAGCACGGCGGTGACCACGATGGTCCAGCCGCGGCTGCGGGCGGTGGTCATGACCGTCCCTTCCGGTTGGTCCAGGCCAGGAAGCCGAACGACAGAATGAAGGCGGCCACCGCGGTGATCACGGCCTCGGCCGAGGCGATGCCGTAGTCGTTGTAGGCGAAGGCGTTGGTGTACGCGCTGAGGTTGGGCGTGTACTCGGTGACGATCGCCGGGGCCACCGTGCGCAGCACCATCGGCTCGACGAACAGTTGCAGGGTGCCGATGATGCTGAACACCACGCTCAGGATCAGCGCCGGCCGGATCAGCGGCAGCTGGATGGAGGCGGCGATGCGCAGCGGCGAGGCCCCGTCCACCCGGGCCGCCTCGTAGATCTCCGACGGGATGGCCTTGAGCTGGGCGATGATCACCAGCATGTTGTAGCCGGTGTAGGTCCAGGTGACGATGTTGGCGATGGACCACAGCACCGTGTTGGGGCCGAGGAAGTCGATGTCCAGGCCGACCAGCTTGCCCACGTCGATGATCGGGCTCAGGCCGGGCACGTACAGGAACGACCAGAGAATCGTGGCGATCACGCCGGGAATGCCGTACGGCAGGAAGTAGGCGGCCCGGAAGAACGCCGGCCAGCGGGCCGACGCCGACTCCAGCAGCAGGGCCAGCACGGTGGCGAACACCGTCATCACCGGCACCTGCACGATGCCGAACAGCAGCACCCGGCCGATGGCCTGGATGAAGTTGCTGTTGGACAGCGCCTGCGCGTAGTTGTCGAATCCGGCGAACCCGCTGGTGACGCCCTTCTCCCCGAACAGGCCGGCCCGGTTGATGCGGGTGAAGCTCTGCACCACGGCCAGGATCACCGGGCCCAGCACGGTGAGCAGGAACAGGGCCAGGAAGGGGGCGAGCAGGATCCACGGCGCGGCAACGTACATCCGGCGATGCCGGCGGGCCGGGGCGGTCGGCGGGGCCGCGACGACGGGGGTGGCGGCGGCGGTCTCGGAGGTGGTCACTTCGCCTCCCGCGCGGTGACAGGGACGACGGCGGCGGCAAGCGCTTGCCGGATGGGGGTGGCGATGGCGGGCGTCGGCCGCGCGGTCGGGGAGAAGGCGGCGGGCGTGGGCCGCGCGGAGGTGCTTGTGGTGCTCACTTCGCCTCCTGCACGGTCAGGCCGATCTGACGCAGAGTGTCCACAGTGGTCTTCTGGGTGATGTGCAGACTGTCCACGAAGGACTGTCCGCTGGTCAGCTTGAGCCGGAACTGGTCGGACAGCGCGTAGATGGTGCGCTGGGTGATGGGCCACCAGTGCCAGTCGGTCGGCTGCTGCTTGGCCGCCGGCACGAAGACCTCGGTGTTGTAGTTCTGGCCGCTGAAGAACTGGCTGGGCTGCTGGCGCTGGGCGCCGATGTAGTCGCGGGCCGGGGACCAGCCGATGCCGCAGTACTTGATCATGGCGTCGACGCCCTCCTGGGAGGTGGTCATCCACACCGCGAACTCCATGGCCTCCTTGGGGTGCTTGCTGTTGGCCAGCACCGCTGCGCTGGAGCCGCCCAAGGCGGTCGAGCCGAAACCGGTGGGCCACTTGGGCATCGGGGCGACCTTCCACTTGCCCGCGCCGGTGCCGATGGTCTCGACCAGCGCGTCGCCCCAGGAAGCCCCGGTCAGGGCGGCGATCTGGCCGTTGCCGGCGGCGGCCGTCCAGCCGGGACTGTAGGCGTCGTAAGCGGTCTGCACCCACTGGTTGTCCACGGCCTTGTCGAAGAACCGGGCCACCGACAGGGAGGCGTCGTCGGTCAGGTTGACCAGCCAGCCGTCGTCGGTCGGCGTGAACCACCTGGCCCCGGCCTGCGCGGCGTAGGAGATGAACGGGGAGGCATCGGCCACCGAGAAGGATTCCAGGTACACGCTGGGATCCTTCTTGTGCAGGGCCTCGGCCAGCTGGGCCCATTCGTCCCAAGTGGCCGGTGGCTGCCCGCCGACCTTCGCCAGCACCGCCGGCTGGTAGTACCAGCCCATCGGGCCGGTGTCCTGGGGGATGGCGTACACACCGCCGTTGAAGTTGACCTGGCCCCACGCCGCGGCGTCGTAACGCGAGGAGTACTGGTCGGCGCCGTAACGGGACAGGTCGACCAGGCCGCCGACGAGCATGAACTCCGGCACGCTGCGCAGCTCGACCTGGGCCAGGTCCGGACCGCCGCCCGCGGCCAGCGCCGAGTACATCTTCTGATAGCCGCCGCTGGCCCCTCCGAGGCTGAACACCGCCTCGACCTGCACGTTCGGGTTCTTGGCGTTCCAGATGTCGCAGACCTTCTGCAGATCCTTGAGCCAGGCCCAGTAGGTCAGCGTGATCTTCTCGCCGGGCGCGGCGGCCGGGACCACCGGCTGCGAGTTGACCGGGTTCGCGCCCGGCGGCGCACAGCCGGCCAGCGCGGCGGCGCCCAACGCGCCGAGTCCTAGTCCGAGCAGGCGTCGGCGACCGATGGTCACGCGCTGCCCCCTTTCGTTCCCACGGCGGCGGCGATTTTGTTCACACAATCATAGATTCGCGAGAGGGACCACCAGGGCCCGCGGCGGTACGCTCACCGGTCCATGACCCGGGTGCTGATCATCGGGGGCGGTGTCGCCGGACCGGCGACCGCCCTCGCGCTGCACAAGGCCGGCATCGACGCCGGCGTGTTCGAGGCCTATCCGGTCGGCGGCGACGACGTCGGCGCGTTCCTGACCATCATGAACAACGGCATGGACGCGCTGGCCGCGGTCGACGCGGCCGAGGCCGTCGAGGCGGTGTCCTTCCCGGCCACCACGGTCGAGTTCCTCAGCGGCAGCGGCCAGGTGCTGGGCCGACAACACATCGCCGGCCAGATCGAGACCCGCCACGATCCCCGGACCATGCGCCGCTCCGCCCTCTACCGGGCGCTGACCGAACAGGCACACAGCCGGGGAATTCCGGTCAGCCACGGCAAACGCCTCGTCGACGCCGTGCCCGAGGGGGACCGGATCGCCGCGGTGTTCGAGGACGGCTCACGAGCGGTCGGCGACGTGCTGGTCGGCGCGGACGGCATCCACTCCCGGGTCCGCACGCTCATCGACCCGTCCGCGCCCCCGCCCCGCTACACCGGGCTGAACGTGCTGTACGGCTACACCGACGACACGACGCTGCCGCTCTCGCCCGACGCGTACCGGATGATCCAGGGCAAGCGGGCCTTCTTCGGCTACACCACCTCGCCGGACGGCGAGACCCACTGGTTCGCCCGGCTGCCCGGCCCGGAGCTGTCCCGGGAGGAGATCGCCGCCACCGGCGCCGACGGCTGGCGGCGCCGGGCGGCCGAGTTCTTCATCGCCGACGCCGCGCCGTCGCGGCGGATCGTCGAGGCCACCTGGCCGGAGATCATCGGCGGCAACGCCTACGACGTGCCGTCCACGCCCCGCTGGCACCGTGGCCCGATGGTGCTGGTCGGCGACGCCGCCCACGCCGCGTCCCCGGCCGCCGGCCAGGGCGCGTCGATGGCGTTGGAGGACTCGGTGGTGCTGGCCAAGTGCCTGCGCGACCTGCCGAGGCAGGCCGCCTTCCCGGCCTACGAGCGGATCCGGCGGGAGCGCGTGGAGCGGCTGGTGGCGACCAGCGCCAACGACGGCCAGACCCAGGACAGCGGCGACGAGGTGCTGGCCGAGCAGCTCAACGACCGGCAGCAGTCGCGGGCCTGGTTGTACGCCCACCACATCGACTGGACCGAACCGATTGCCTGAAGATCTCACTTTCGACAGCTTTTCGATGAGAGCCGGTTTCCCCCGCTACGGTGAGCGCGTGAACGGGGATACACAGACAGTGACCGTTGACCGGGGCATCGAGCAGCGCGGCATCGAGCAGGTTCCCGACGACGAGCGCTACGGCCGGCCGAGCCGGCACTTCTGGGTGTGGTCGGCGGCCAACCTGAGCATGCTGCCGGTCGGCTACGGCCTGTTCGTGGTGTCGGTGGGCCTGAACTGGTGGCAGGCGATGCTGGCCGTGGTCATCGGCATCGCCCTGTCGTACCCGCTGGTCGGCGCGGTGGCGATCGCCGGCACGCGGGGCGGCGCGCCGGCCATGATGCTCAGCCGGGCCTCGTTCGGCGTGTTGGGCAGCCGGCTGCCGACGCTGATCACCTACATCACGGTGGTCGGCTGGGAGACGATCAGCGTGGCCCTGGGCGCGCTGGCCACCCGGACCGTGCTCGAACGGCTCTCGCCCGGCCTGGGCAACACCGGCATGGTGGCCGTGGCCTTCGCGGTGATCGCGCTGGGCACCATCGTGCTCGGCGTCTACGGCTATCACGTGATCCAACGGGTGCAGCGCTGGCTGACCCTGATCACCGCCGTGGTCACCGTCGTCTACCTGATCGTCGTGCTGCCCCACCTGCACTTCGACCTCGGCTCCGGGAAGGCCGGCTCCGGCGTGGTCTTCCTGGCCGGCATCGTGCTGACCATGGCCGGCACCGGCCTGGGCTGGCTGGCCGCCGGCGCCGACTACTCCCGCTACCTGCCCCGCAGCACGCCCGGCCGGGCCGTGCTCGGCTGGACCGCGGCGGGCGGCGGCGTCACCCAGGGCCTGTTGGTGCTGCTGGGCGTGCTGCTGTCGACCAGCGACCCGGCGCTGGCCGGCGCGGTGGCCAAGGACCCGATCGGCGCGCTGGCGACCCAGGCCCCGACCTGGTTCCTGGTGCCGTACCTGATCAGCGTGATCCTCAGCGTCACCGCCGCCGGCGCGGTCGACCTGTACTCGTCGGGCCTGGTGTTGCAGGCCATCGGGGTTCGGCTGCCGCGGCCGGTGACCGCCGGCATCGACGGCGTGCTGATGATCGTCGGCGGCATCTACATGGTGTTCATCGCGCCCACCTTCGCCAGCGTGTTCCAGGCGTTCCTGCTGATCACCGGGGTCGCCGCGGCGGCGTGGGCCGCGGTGTTCCTGGTCGACCTGCTCATGCACCGCCGCGACGGCTACGACAGCGCCGCCCTGGAGGACGTGCACGGTCGCTACGGCGCGTTCAACTGGGCCGGCATCGGCGCCATGGTCGTCGGCACCGTCGTCGGACTGGGGCTGGTCACCTCGGCCGACCCGCACCTGGCGGTGATCACCGGCTACCTGATGCCGGCGGCCATCGCCAACAGCACCCTGGCCATGACCAACCTGGGCGTGGTGCTGGGCTTCCTGCTCTCCGGCATCCTCTACGCCCTGGCCACGCTCAGGGCCCGGGCCACCGCCGCCTGACCGCCGGTTACCGTTGTCGGGTGGACGCGACGACGGTGCTGGCCGAACCCGAGTGGCTGGCCCGGCAGCGCGCGCACGTCGACCGGGTCCGCCGCTG
Source organism: Kutzneria sp. NPDC052558 (assembly GCF_044547355.1). NCBI lineage: Bacteria > Bacillati > Actinomycetota > Actinomycetes > Pseudonocardiales > Pseudonocardiaceae > Kutzneria > Kutzneria sp. NPDC052558. Next base: position 386,010 of record NZ_JBIUAG010000002.1, on the reverse strand, counting down.
GACCCAGCCGCACCGGGAACGCTCGCTGGCCAAGGAAAAGCACCCGGTGCACGACTTCCTGTTCACCTACTACTCGCAGCGCCCGGGCCGGCTGGAACGGTGGCATCCCGGCCTGGGCGTGGTGCTGGCCGGCGACGCCGACGAGTTCCTCGACTACCGGGGCTATCACCGGGTGGCCGATGGCGTGACGCTGGATCCGGCCGCCTGCACCGAGGCCCGGGTCCGCACCGCCGAGTTCTACCTGGCCCTGCTGACCGCCACCGCCGCCCGGCCGCCGCGGCTGAACTGCTTCGGGCTGCACGAGTGGGCCATGGTGTACCGGCAGACGCCGGAGCAGGTGCGGCACTTCGGCTGGCCGCTTCGCCTGGGGCATCAGGGAACCGACGAGCTGGTGGAGGCGTCGAACGTCCGATGTGGACACTTCGACGCGTTCCGCTTCTTCACCCCGCCGGCCCGCCCGCGCAACGCGTTGCAGCCGACCCGGGAGTCCCAGGTCGAGCTGGAGCAGCCGGGATGCCTGCACGGCAACATGGATCTGTACAAGGTGTCGTACAAGATGGAGCCGTACGTGCCGTCCGAGCTGGTGGCCGACTGCTTCGAGCTGGCATCCCGGATCCGCGAGCTGGACATGAAGGCCAGCCCCTACGACCTGTCGGCGCTGGGCTACGAGCCGGTGCGGATCGAGGACGCCGCCGGGCGGGCCGAGTACGCGTGCATGCAGGCCGCCTTCGCCGACCAGGCCGCCCCCTTGCGGGAGCGCCTCATCGCCTGCTGCCGCGCCACCCTGACCTTCGCCAAAGCAAACGCCACATGAGCTTCCCATTTGCGTCCTGACGCCACATGGGAAGCGCATGTGGGGTTAAAGGGGGGCCGGATATGCCACATGGGAAGCGCATGTGGCATCAAGGGGTCATGCGATGGGGAGTGCGCCGGCGAGGAGTTCCCGGACCGAGCGGCTGCCGGTCGTGTCGTCGATCTCGTCGTAGAGGGCGACGGCCTGCTGCCAGGAGCCGCGGGCCTCGTCGCGGCGGCCCATCTCCATCAGCACGTCGCCGCGCCGGGTCAGGGCCTCGGCCTGGGCCCAGCGGTCGCGCAGTTCCCGGCCGGTGTTCACGGCGTCGTCGAGCAGGGCCAGCGCGTGCGGGAAGTTGTGCCGCAGCATGTGGATCTCCACCATCTTGCGCAGCACGTAGACCTGCCCCTCCAGCGAGGCGATGTCCACCATCATGCCTAGGGCCAGCGTGCACAGGGCCAGGCCGCCGTCCAGGTCGCCGCGCAGCCGCAGCACGTCGCCGCGGGTCATCAGGCACAGGGCCTGGCCCTGGATGTCGTTGTACTCCACGAAGATCTGCGTGGCCTGGTCGGCCAGTGACCGCGCCCGCGTGTGGTCGCGGAGATCGGCGGCGAGGAAGGCCGAGCCGGCCAGGGCCCAGGCCAGGCCGTAGCGGTCCCCGACCCGGCCGCGCAGGGCCCGCGCCTCGTCGTAGAGGCGGCCGGCCTGCTCCAGGTCGCCCATCCGCCGGTAGCCCTCGGCCAGGTTGGTCACCACCCAGCCCTCGGCCGCGCGGTCGCCCAGCCGGCGGGCCGCCTGCCGGGCCAGCTCGTGGCTGCGCAGCCACACCGTCCACGGCCGCCGTTGCAGCAGATACGTCCACAGCGTCACCGGCAGCTGCCAGGCCAGCTGGTCGTGGCCGTGCTCCATGGCCAGCTGGATGATCGGCACGATGTTGGCCAGCTCGGCGTCGCACCACCGCAGCGCGTCCAGCGCCCCGGCCTCGTCCGAGGTCCAGGCCAGGGGGTGCACGCCGGGCGGGATCTCGCCCTTGTCCATCGGGTCGAGACGGAACGGCGCCAGCACGTGGCAGGCGGCCGCGGCCGAGTGCAGGTACCAGGAGGCCAGCCGGTGCACCGCCGCCGAGGTGTCGCTGACCTCGCGGTCGGCCAGCTCGGCGGCGTAGTCGCGGATCAGGTCGTGGAAGGTGTAGCGGTCACGGCCGACGGCCCGCAGCAGGTGGGCGTGGGTGAGGCGGGCCGTGGCGCGGCGGGCGAAGGCGTGCGGCATGCCGGCGAACGCGGCGGCGGCGCGGCCGCTGATCTGCGGGCCGGGATGCAGGCCGAGCAGCGGGAACAGCCGGGCGGCGTCGGGGTCGAGGCGGCGCAGCGACCAGGAGAAGACGGTGCGGACGTCGGCGTCCTCCACGCCGAGCACGTCCAGGCGTTCCGAATCCAGCTCGGTCACCAGGTCGCGCAGGTCGTAGTCGGGGATCATGACCGCCCGCTCGGCCGCCACCCGCAGGGCCAGCGGCAGCCGGCCGCAGCGGGCGGCCAGCGAGGCCAGCGCCGCCGGCTCCCGGGCCGCGCGCTCGGCGCCGAGCACGGTGGTGAGCAGGGCCAGCGACTCGCTCTCCGACATCGGGCCCAGGGTCAGCCGGTGCGGGCTGGCCCGCAGGGTGAGGCCGGACAGCCGCTCCCGGCTGGTGATGATCACCGCGCAGCGGTCGGTGCCCGGCAGCAGCGGCTCGATCTGGGCGAAGTCGGCCGCGTTGTCCAGCACGATCAGCATCTGCCGCTCGGCCAGCGCCGACCGGTAGAGCGCGGCCAGGTGCTCCACGTCGGCGGTGCCGGCGGCCGGCACGCCCAGCGCCCGCAGCAGGTCGGCCAGCACCTCGACGGCCGGCGCCGGCCGGTCGTGCGGGCTGTGGCCGCGCAGGTCGGCGTAGAGCTGGCCGTCCGGGAAGCGGGGAATGGCCCGGTGGGCGAAGTGCAGGGCCAGGGTGGTCTTGCCGGCGCCGGGCGGGCCGTCCACGGCGATGATCAGCGGCACCCGGGTGTCGGCCGGGCGCTCCAGGGCGGCGGTCAGGTCGCGGACCTCGGCCTCGCGGCCGACGAAGCCGCTCATCGCCAGCGGCAGCTGGGCCGGGCGGGGGAGCTGGTCGACCGTCAGCACGGCCAGCAGTGTGCCGTCCGCGTCGAGCGCGCCGTCCAGCACCCGGGCCATGTCCACGGAGGGCAACCGGCCGTTCTCGATCTTGCTCAGGTAGCCGGGGGTGATGCCGGCCCGCTCGGCGAGTCCACGCAGCGAGAGGTCACGCCGCGTGCGCAGGGCCCGCACGTGCTGGCCGAAACTCTCTCGCATTTTCCTACCCCCGTCACCGAGGGTAGTACACCTACCCGGCCAGGCCGGCGATGTCGGCGAGCAATTCGGCCAGGATTCGGGCCGTGTCGGCGGCGACGGCCACCCGGGCCGGGCGGCGGGCCGGCAGCTCGGTCCCCGGCAGCGGGGCCGGCCGGCGGTCGACCAGGGTCGCGCCGCGCAGGTAGCCCTGGAGTTCGACCACCACCTGGTGGCTCTCGTACCGGCCGAGCCCGGGGTTGAGGGCGAGCGCCGCCGCCACCGGGTCGTACAGCAGCATGCCCGGGCCGCCGTGCTCGAAGGCCACCGTGCCGGAGTAGAAGTCCAGGTACTGCTTGTGCCAGGCGGTCAGCGCCCGGGCCACCGGGTGGTCGACGCGGGCCAGGTCGGCGACCCAGGCCTCGTCGGCCCAGGCGTGCTCGACCGCCTCGATCGGCACCACGGTCAGCGCGAAGCCGGCGGCCAGCACCCGCTCGGCCGCCTCCGGGTCGTGCCAGGCGTTGGGCTCCTGGCAGATGCCGACCGTGCCCGGGCGGTCGAACACGCCGCCCATCCACACCACGTCCTTGACCAGCGTCGGCAGCTCCGGCTCGGCCGCAAGGGCCAGCGCGAGATTGGTCAGCGGGCCCAGCGCCAGCACCGTGATCTCGCCCGGGTGCGTTCTGGTTAACCGGACGAGCTGCTCGGCGGCCGACTCCGCGGTCGGCCTCGACCGGGGCGCGGGGCCGGCGTTGCCGCCGAGGCCGTCCTCCCCGTGCACGATCTGGCCCGACTGCATCTCCGGCCCGACCAGCGGTTTCGCCGCTCCGACGGCCACTGGGAGGTCCAGGCCGAGCAGCTCGGCGATGCGCAGCGCGTTGTCCGCGCCCGGGGCCGGCGGCAGATTGCCGTGCACTGTGCCGATCGCCAGCACCCGGCAGTCGCCCCGACGGGCCCGGGCCAGCAGCCCGACCAGGGCGAAGGCGTCGTCGACGCCGGGATCCGTGTCCACCACGATCAGCACACGATCGATTATGGAAGCCCCTAAGGGCACGGTCCGGGGTGTTTCCTGGGTTGGCAACGGCCAACCCCTTCCGGGCGTGACCGCTTGTTCACCATAGTTGACGTACCGGGGACTTCGGGGAAACGGACCCGCTGGTCGAGGGGAGCGGCGGGTCCGGCCCCAGAGGTCCGTCCCGCCGGGGCACGACCGGTCCGCGGTCCCCGCTGACGTCCGCGCGACCCGCTCACGGCAACCGAATCCCGCTCCCCGGCGGCCATGAAATCCGTCATGGCCGCCCGAGAGCGGGATTTGTCACTTCCGGGCGCGGCGCGCTACGGCCGGCCGTCGCCGCCCCACCGCCCTTTACCGGCACATGCGATCCGCACGTGCCGCTGGTCGAATGTGCCGGAAACCCGCATTCGGTGCGTCGCTGAGCGCGACTCGCCGGGGTTCCGACACGCCGATGGCGCCCGCGGTGCGCGGGCGCCATCGAAGGTTATGCCTGGGTGTTCAGCTGCCGTGGGCGGCCTGGAACTTGGCCACCAGCTCGGCCGGGATGCGGCCGCGGTCGGAGATCTTCTCCCCCTGGCTGCGGGCCCACTCGCGAATGGCCTGGTTCTGGGCGCGGTCGCCGCCGGCCTTCACCGCGGTGGTGGCGCCGCCCCGCTGCTTGCGGCCACCGACTCGCTGCGCCTTCTCGACGAAAGACGACAGGCCGTCCCGCAGCTTCTTGGCGTTGTCCTCCGACAGGTCGATGGTGTACTCGACGCCGTCGAGTCCGAAGGACACGCTCTCGTTGGCCTCACCGCCATCGAGGTCGTCGATCAGCTGGACGATGGTCTTCTGTGCCATGGACGTTTCTCCGTCTGGGTCGGAACGTGGCGTAATGCTCGCTGTCAAAGAGGCGTGCCCCGTTGACGCGACTGCGGCCAGTCTAGTCGATACTCCGCACATAATGACTCACCGACTCGAAACAAAATTAAGCGGCTAACCGGGTGGGGTCGGTCACCCCCGAGCGGCCGATCGGGCGGAAGTTGTCAGACGACGGTCGCCCGTCATGTCGGCCGAGTACGCCGAACAGCCCAGCGACGACAGTTGTGACCGCCGATTCTTCACCGGATCAGGTGGTGGCGGGAAGAGCGTTAGGTCCGGATTCGCCACCGGCGGAGGATTGCCGCCCGCTGGGCGGCGCCGTCATGCGTGGCGCAGGATGGGGCGGTGAGCGAACCGGATCCGCGGCGGTGGAAAGCACTGGCGGTCAGCCTTGCCGCCGGCTTCATGAGCCTGCTCGACGTCAGCATCGTGAACGTGGCCCTGCCCTCGGTGCAGAACGGTCTGGGGGCCTCGGCCGGATCCGTGCAGTGGATCGTGTCCGGATATGCGCTCACCTTCGGCTTGTCACTGGTTGCCGGCGGCCGGCTGGGTGACGTGCTCGGCCGAAGGGTGATGTTCCTCATCGCATTGACGGCTTTCGTGCTCACCAGCGCGCTGGCCGGCGCCGCCCCCAACGAGACGCTGCTGATCGGCGCGCGACTGCTGCAGGGACTGGCCGCGGGTCTGCTCACCCCGCAGAACTCCGGACTGATCCAGGATCTGTTCACCGGCCCCGAGCGGGGCCGGGCCTTCGGCCTGCTCGGCGCGACCATCGGCATTTCCACCGCGACCGGGCCGGTGCTGGGCGGGCTGATCCTGGCCGCGTTCGGCGACGAGACCGGCTGGCGCTGGGTGTTCTACGTCAACGTGCCGGTCGGCGCGCTGGCCATCGCGCTGGCGTTGCGGTGGCTGCCCAAAAGGGATCCCGCCCGCCGCGGCGTCGGATTGCGGGGCCAGATCGACCATGTCGGCGCGCTGCTGCTGGGCGTCGCGGTGCTCGGCGTCCTGCTGCCGATCGTGGAGACGGAGAGCGGCCCGTCCGGGTGGTTGTGGCTATTCGCCGTGCTGACGCCGGTTTTCGGGCTGCTGTTCGTGTGGTGGGAGCGGCGGCTGACCGCCAGGGGCGGCAAGCCGCTGCTGGACCTGCGGTTGTTCACCGAGGTTTCCGGCTACTCGTCCGGTTTGCTGCTGGGATCGGTCTACTTCTGCGGGTTCGCCGGCATTTTCCTGGTGATGTCGCTGTTCCTGCAGAACGGGCTGCACTACACGCCGTTGCAGTCCGGTCTCGCCGTGACCCCGTTCGCGCTCGGTTCCTCGATCATGGCGGCGGTGGCCGGACGGCTGGTTTCCCGGCTGGGTCGCAAGGTGACGGTGGCGGGACTGAGTCTCATCATGATAGGGCTGGCCGCCGTCGCGGTGGTCGTGCGACTGGTCCCGCAAGACGCGATTGGCGGCGCGATCGCGATCCCATTGCTGCTCGCCGGAATCGGTGGCGGCGCGGTCATCTCGCCCAACACCACCTTGACCCTGGAATGCGTGCCGAACAGCATCGCCGGGGTGGCCGGCGGCGCGTTGCAGACCGGTCAGCGGATCGGCACCGCGATCGGCACCGCCGTGCTGGCCACCGTCTTCTACGACGGCGTCGCCGGCGGCTTTCCGGCCGCGCTGTCCACGACGTTGTGGTGCGCCATCGGATTCATGCTGGTGGCAATAGTCATCGCGGTGTACGAACTGCGGCGCGTCGGCGTGGTCCGGGCCGAGGCCCGGCCGGCCGGATCCGATGTAGACGCCGGCTGATCCTTTCCGAGTGCTTTTCAGATGGCGGTATACGCCGGTCAGCCCTCGCAGACCGCCTCCTGGTAGGCGCGCAGCGTGCCCACGAACAGTTCCCGCTGCTCACGGGTGAGCGGTGCGAGCGCCTTTCGCCAGGCGTTGGCCCCGGCCGACAACCAGCGTTCGACCGCGGGCCGGTGATCGTCGGTGATGGTGACGATGGTGCGGCGGCGGTCGACCGGGCACTCGGTGCGCTGGAGCACGCCCTGCCGGCTCAGCTCGCCGACCATGAGGCTGGCGGTGGTCGGCGCGATCTCCAGTCGCGCGGCCAGTTCGTTGACGGTGAGCGGGCCGTCGAACAGCAGGTAGGCCAGCAGCGTGATGTGCCGCGGGGCCAGCGCGAAGGAGCGCAGCTCGGCCGGGACGGGCAGCTTCTTGGCCCGGCCGACCAGACGCGGCATCAACAGCAGCAGCTCCCGGACGCTGTCGTCCACCGTTGACATGTCTTTGTCTCCAAACTAGCTTTGCTTGCAAAGCTAATGCGTCTCGATGACTCATCGTAGGGGGAACCACGGCCATGACCGTCCTCGTCACCGGCGCGCGCGGGCACATCGCGCGCAGCCTCATCACCCGCCTGACCAGCGCCGGAACCCCGTTCCGGGCCGCGAGCAGCCGTCCGGAGCCGGGGGAGTTCCGGTTGGACCTGAGCACCGGGGAGGGCCTCGGGCCGGCCCTCGACGGCGTCGACCGGGTGCTGCTCTACACCCAGCCCGACGGCATCGACGCGTTCCTCGACGCGGCCCGCGACGTCAAGCACATCGTGCAGGTGTCCTCGTCGGCGGTGGACCAGCCGGACGCCGCCACCAACTCGATCGCCCTGCGACACAAGGTCGTCGAGGACAAGCTGCTGGCCTCCGGGCTGCCGGTGACCGTGCTGCGGCCCGGCGCCTTCGCCACCAACGCCCTCCAGTGGTGGGGCGAGACCATCCGGCGTGGGTCCACTGTGGAGGATGCCAACCCGGAGGCCCGGTTCGCGCCCATCCACCAGGACGACATCGCGGCCGTGGCCCAGACGCTGCTGGACGGCGGCGGCCACCTCGGCGAGGCGCTGACGCTGACCGGTCCCGAGTCGCTGACCGTCCGGCAGCAGGTCGCGATCCTCGGGGAGGTGCTGGGGCGCGAGATCCCGGTCGCGCGGATCAGCCGGCAGGAGGCCCTCGCCCGGCGACCCGACTACATCCCGGTGGAGGTGATGGAGTCGCTGCTGGACACCTTCGCCGCCAGCGTCGGCCGTCCCGCGCTCGTCAGCGACGCCGTGCGGGCGATCACCGGGGTCCCGGCTCGGACCTTCCGCCAGTGGGCCGAAGACCACCGGACGGAGTTCGTGGCACGACAAGGGTGAACTCGGCCCCGCCGGGGCTGGCCACCTCGATCCGGCCGCCGTGCAGGACGGCGTTCTCGTAGGCGATGGCCAGTCCGAGGCCGCTGCCCTCGCCGCGCCGGGAACGGTCGCCGCGCACGAACCGGTCGAACACCTTGGCCCCCAGCTCCGGCGGCAGTCCGGGACCGTGATCCCGCACCGCCACGCGGACCGCCGGCTCGGCCGTGCCGTCGATGGCGATGGTGATCGGCGGCGCGCCGTGGTGCAGGGCGTTGGTGACCAGGTTGCGGACGATGGTGTGCAGGCGGCGCGGGTCGCCGGTGACGACGCCGTCGCCGTCGGCCGTGACCGGGATGCCGGCGCCGACCATCTCCACCACGTCCACGCAGAGTGCTTGCAGGTCAACCGGTTCTGGCCGGAACTCGGCCGCGCCGGCGTCGAACCGGGACATCTCCAGCAGGTCCTCGACCAGCGCGCTCAGCCGCCGGGTCTGGGCGGCGATCAGCTCGGCCGATCGTTCCCGGTCCGGCCCGGCCAGGCCGTCGCCGGCGGCGATCAGCACCGCCATCGGCGTGCGCAGGTCGTGGGCGACGTCGGCGACGAACTGGCGCTGCTGCTCGTCCTTGCGGCGCAGCTGCTCGATGGACTCGCCCAGCCGCTGGGCCATCGAGTTGAACGAGCCGGCCAGGTCGGCGAACTCGTCCCGGCCCTGCACCGGCAGCCGGGTGTCCAGCGCGCCCGCGCCCAGCGTGCGGGCCGCGCCGGCGGCGACCCGGACCCGGCGTTGGATGCGCCGCGCGGCCAGCAGGCCCAGCAGGCTGCCGACCAGGATCACGCCGGCCGCCGCGGCCGTGAGCTGGAGCCGGATCTTGGCCAGCTGCCGGTCGGCGATCTCGGTGCTGTAGATCTCGACCAGGATCAGGCCCGGCTCGGCCTGGCCCATGACGATGTAGTGCAGGCTGCCGTCGACGATGTCGTCGTAGTCGACCCGGGCCGTCTCGTCGGCCCGGGCCCGGTCGACCTGGTTGCGGTCGAACGGGCCGGGTCGGCCGGCGACCGGCACGTAGCCGCCGGGGCCCAGCGAGGACTGCGGGCCGAGGTTGGCGTTGAAGTTCAGCAGGGACCAGTCCAGCGCCAGCCGGCCGTCCAGGTACTGGCCGACACTGTCCAGTTTGGACTGGCCGGTGTTCCCGGAGTTGACCAGCCACTGGTGGATCTGCTGCCGGTCCGAGCCGAAGTCGGCCAGCGCGGCCTGTTTGAACCGTTCCCGGATCTCGGTCTGCTGCAACTGGTAGGACAGCAGCGCCATCGTTCCGGTCGCCGCGACCGTGATCGCGATGACCGTGAGCACGATGCTCGTGCGCAGGCCCGGATGCCACCGCATTATGGTTTGACCAAGCGGTAGCCGAGCCCCCGGGCCGTGAGCAGCAGCGTCGGGTTGCCCGGGTCCGGCTCGATCTTGGCCCGCAGCCGGGCCACCGCCGCGTCCACCAGCCGCGAGTCGCCGGCGTAGCCGTAGTCCCACACCCGCTTGAGCAGCGTCTGCCGGCTCAGCACCTGGCCCGGGTGGGCCGCGAACTCCAGCAGCAGCCGGATCTCCGTGGACGTCAGGTGCAGCTCCTCGCCGCTCTTGGTGACGATCATGGCCTCGCTGTCGACGGACAGGTCGCCGAAGGTGTGCACGGTGTGCGGCTGCCGACTCGACGAGGCCCGGCGCAGGATCGTCTTCACCCGGGCGTCCAGCACCCGCGGCTCGGCCGGCTTCACCACGTAGTCGTCGGCCCCGCCCTCCAGGCCCACCACGATGTCCACCGGATCGCCCCGGGCCGTCAGCAACACCACCGGCACCGTCGACCTGGCCCGGATCCTGCGGCACACCTCGAAGCCGTCGATGCCCGGCAGCATCACGTCCAGCAGCACCAGATCCGTCGGCGACCGCCGCTCGAACAGCGACTCCAGCGCCTGCTCGCCGGTCGGCGCCACCGTCACCTCGTGGCCCAGCGCCGTCAGGGCCCGGGCCAGGGCCTCGGCCAGCACGGCGTCATCCTCGACGAGCAACAGCTGGGCCACCGTGCCTCCCTCGATCGGACACACAGTGGTTAGCACGGTCGGCGCACCGGCGCCGCCCCGGGACGCGGCTGCCGGGCCGGGCGCGTCGCCGCCAGCTCGAAGTGCCAGGGCTCGTTGTCGTAGCGGCTGAACAGGTTCCAGCGGTCGCCGTGCAGCTCCAGCCAGCGCGCCCCCTCGGTCGGCCGGACGTCCAGCGCCATGCCCCGCACGTGTTCCGACTGGCCCGGCGGCAACACCCGGCTGCCCAGCTCCTGGCACAGCCGGTGCTGCTCGGCCGCGTCCCGGTGCCCCGAGGTCAGTCCGATCAGCTGGCCGTCCCGCCAGAACGCCTCCGCCCGCGCCGCCTCGAACGCCCGCCGCGTCTGCGGCCGCAGGCCCTCCAGCGACTCCCGGGGGAACCTCAGCCCCAACGCCCACTGCGCGGCCAGATGGTGAGCCGCCCTCGGCCGCCGCACCTTGGCCGCCGGTAGCAACAGCCGGGCCAGCACCTTGGTCGCCACCTCGAACACCACGCTTCGGTCCATGCGATCAGCGTGCCGACCGGGTGTGCCCGCCCCGCCCTGGGACTGTGACGGAAGTGTGACAGTCGTCCGGCTCAGCCGAGGTGGTCGTTGGCCCCGCTGACCCAGGCGATGTACCGCTCGGCCGAGTCGCGCACCGCCGCCTTGGCGTCGGTCGTCACCATGCCGCCCAGCAGGCTGTAGAGGCGTTCGAACGGGTACGGCTCCAGGCGGTCGACGATGCGCCGCACCAGCCCGGCCGAGAGCGGGATCTTGTTGGGGTAGCTGCGCATGAACGTCACCCAGCCCTTGGCCGCCACCGGCACGATGGTGTCCCCGGTGAGCAGCGTGCCCCGGCCGTCGGACCCGGTCGCGACGTGGGCGACCGCCGCGCCGGGGAAGTGGCCGCCGCCCTCGATCACCGTCACCCCGGGCAGCACCTCCACGGCCCCGCTCCACTCCTTGATCACCGGGTCCTCCCGCCGCACCCACCGCCGGTCCGCGGTGTGCACGAGGACCGGGATGTCGCCCAGCTCATGGCTCCAGCTCACCTGCGAGCCGTACATGTGAGGATGGCTCGCCACGATCACCTCGGCCCCGCCCAGCTCGGTGATCTTGTCCACCAGCTGCCGGTCGAGATGGTTCGGCGGATCCCACAACAGGTTGCCGCCCGGGGTCCGCACGAGATGGCTCCACTGGCCGATGCCGAACGGCGGCTTCCGGTTCAGCCGGTGGATGCCCGGCTCCAGCTCCTCGTGCACCAGCTCGTGCCCGTCGGCCGCCAGCTCCGCCAACGTCGTCCACACCTGGCCCGACTCCGGCACCCACTGCCGCTCGTCCGCGCATATCACGCAGTCGCCCGCCGGCGGCTGCTCGGTGTCGGGATGCTCGACCCCACAGGTGCCACAGATCCAGATCGTCATGACCGGAAGTCTGGAACCTCCAGTGATGTCGAGGTCAAGGGCGGCGACGGGCCTTCCAGATCTCCTCCACCGGCCACTTCCGGGACCATTCGGCCGGCGCGTAGGCGTAGGACGAGTCGGCCGCGCCCTCGGGGGCGTGCAGCTCGATCAGGTCCTCCACCTCGAAACCGCTGGCGTGCAACAGGCGGATCATGTCGCCGTGGCCGAGGTGGAAGTCGACGCAGCCCTCGGACCAGGCCGTCTTGTGCAGGCCCCGCTGCGGGCGGAGCAGACGTCCGGTGGGCTGCTCGTTCTCGTCGTCGGGGGCACAGAGCACGGAAACCACGCTGTTGCAGAGGAAGGCGAGCCGGCCGCCGGGGCGGAGCAGGCGGGCGGCCTCCGGGATCCAGACGTACGGGTCGCACCAGATCGCCGCGCCGTACTCGCTGACGGCCAGGTCGAATGAGGCGTCGGGATACGGCACCTGCTCGGCATTGCCGTGCAGCAAAGGGAAGTCGATGCCGTGCTCGGCCTGAAGCCGGCGGGCGGTGGCCAGCTGGGCCTGCGAGTTGTCGATGCCGACCGGCCGGGCGCCGCGCCGGGCCAGCCACGAGCTGACGTACGCGGTCCCGCAGCCCAGTTCGATGGCGTCCATGCCCTCGACGTCGTCCGGGAACAGCGCGGCCTCGCTCTGCGGGGCGTTGAAGACGCCCCACGTCACCTCGTTGCTCCGCCAGGCCCGCTCGCCGGCGGCCACGTAGCGCGCGGCTTCGACATCCCAGTACTCGCGGTTGATGAGCACGTGCTCAGGTAGCGCTGTCATGTCCTCATGACAGCGCATGAGGTCAACCGAGTTTCAGGCGCTGTAGCGGATCATCCACTCGGTGTCCGGGTCGACGCCGGTGAACTCGAACCGTTCGGGCGGCACGACTTCCCCGGTGTGCTCGGGAAGCACCCGTTCGGGCAGCATCCCGAACCGCTCGCGGCGGCGGGCGGCGGCCTGCTCGTCGGTGATCTCAGCCATGGTTTCCTCCGGAGGGACGGGTCGGCCGGACCTTCGCGCGGTAGGCGCAGACGCCGACGTGTTTGACGAAGCAGCGGCGCAGCGACTCGGCCGAGCCGAAGCCGACCAGCGCCGCGATGTCGGCGACCAGGTGGTCGGTGGTCTCCAGCAGGGTCTTCGCCCGCTCCACCCGTTCCCGGGCGATCCAGTCGACGATGCCGGTCCCGGTCGCCTGCCGGAACTTGCGGACCAGGCTCCTCTCACTCAGGTGCGTGTGCGCCGCCAACCGGTTCAACGTGTGGGGCTCGTGCACGTGTTCCCGCAGCCAGCTGAGAAAGTCCTCCATGAACTGGCCGCCCGGTCCCGGGAGAGCTGGTCGCCGGAGCGGTTCGGGGCGATCACCAGCATCCGGCGGGAGCTGCCGCGGTGGCTGGAGCCGGGCATGCCGGAGTACGGCGCGTTCCACCTGATCACGGACTGAGGAGCTTGCGCACGGCGTCGACGACGGTGCGGCGGCGGAAGGCGCGGGAGGACGCGGCGGCGAGTTCGGGGTTGGTGGTGGCCCAGGCGGCGGGGATGGCCTGGAGCAGGACGAGCAGCTGCACGGGGTCGAAGTGGACGGGCACGGAGCCGTCGGCCTGGGCCTGGCGGAGCCGGTCGAGGCGAACGCTGTTGACGGCGGAGACGGCCGGCAGGGCGACGTCGGCGCGTTCCATGCGGTACCAGGTGGACAGGCGCAGGGTCACCGGGTGGGCCTCGTAGTGGTCGAACAGCCGGCCGGCGTAGCCGGGTAGGTCGGCGGCGTCGAAGGGCACGAGCTCGTAGAACTGGGCGATGTCGCGGGCGAAGACGGCCTCGAACAGCTGGTCCTTGTTGCCGAAGTACGAGTAGATCAGCGCCTTGTTGCAGCCGGCGGCGGCGGCCACCCGGTCGACGCGCGCGCCGGCGATGCCGTGCTCGGCGAACTCGGCGGTGGCGGCGTCGAGCAGCCGCTGTCGGGTGGCGTGCGCGTCCCTGGCCATGTGACCAGCGTATCAACTAACCAGATAGTTGACACGGAACATCACCGGTGCTGTCATGGTTGATGTAACCATCCAGTTAGTTACACACTGAGAAGTACCGAGATGACGACGTGGCTGATCACCGGCAGCTCCCGCGGCCTGGGCCGTGAGCTGGCCGAGGCGGCGCTGGCCGCCGGGGACACCGTGCTGGCGACGGCGCGGCGGCCTGAACAGCTCGACGACCTGGTGCGCAAGTACGGCGACAAGGTGGCGACCTTCGCCCTGGACGTCACCGACGCCGAGGCGGCACAGGCGGCGGTCCGGTTCGCGCAGGAACGGTTCGGCGGCCTGGACGTGGTGGCCAACAACGCCGGCTACGCCAGCAGCGCGCCGATCGAGTTCACGTCCGAACAGGACTTCCGCGACCAGTTCGAGGCCAACTTCTTCGGCACGGTCACCGTGACCAGGGCGGCCCTGCCGCTGCTGCGCAAGCAGCGCGGCGGCCACATCCTCCAGTTCTCCTCGGTCGGCGGCCGGGTCGGCGGCTCGCCGGGCCTGAGCGCCTACCAGTCGGCCAAATTCGCCGTGGAGGGCTTCTCCGAGGTGCTGAACAACGAGGTCAAGCCGTTCGGCGTGAAGGTGACGATCATCGAGCCCGGCCCGTTCCGCACCGACTGGGCCTCCTTCTCCAGCGACGCCGCGACCGACCCCGACTACGACGGCACGGTCGGCGCGATGAACCGCTACCGCGCCGAGACGTCCGCGACCTGGCCGGGCGACCCGGTCCGCGCCGGCCAGGTGATCGTGGACATGGTGCACGGCGACGAGGCGCCGCTGCGGCTGCTGCTCGGCGCACGGGCGGTGGAGTTGGTCCGCGAGTCGGAGGCCAGGCGCGGGGCGGAGATGGAGAAGTGGGCGGAGGTCAGTCGTTCGGCCGACTTCCCGACGGGCTGAACGTGTGCCGCCGCGCCCACGCGGCCAGCACGGAGGCCACGAACTCGGCGTCGGCCCGCTTGTTCGGCAAGCAGTGCGCGAACAAGGCGTACGCGCAGGGCGTCGCCTCGGGCAGCTCCAGCCGAGCGGCCAGCGGCTCGTCCTGCGACCCGGTGAACTCGGTCTTCGCACTGTGCGTCGGTCAGTCCTGACGGTGGCGCTGGTAGTGGCGGGCCACCCGGGCCCGGTTCCCGCAGTGGGGCGAGCACCACTCGCGTCGGGTGTGCTCCTTGACGAAGTACAGCACGCAGTTGGGGGCCAGGCAGGCGCGCAGCCGGCCGCGGGTCTCGCCGGCAAGCATTTCGACCCCGAGAGTCGCGATCACCCCGACCGCCGGGCCGTGCAGGGTGCGTTCCGGCGGGCCGTCGGCCGGCCACGACAGCTCGGCCCTGGCCAGGCCGGCCAGCGCGTTCAGGGTGGCCAGGGCGTCGGGCCGGGACATCGCGGTCACCGGCGCGCGGGGATCGTCGGTGGCGTCCGCGGCCAGCCGCCGCAGCGCCGCCCGCAGGTCACGGAGTTGGTCGAGGTCGACCGGCCCGACCGGACCCAGCCAGGACAGCGCCTCGCCCAGCTGGTCGGCGTCGGGCCGGACCGTGTTCATCAGCTCGACCGGCAGCGGTTCCGGCACGAGGCGAACCTAGCACACCGCTAATGGAACCAACTCGCTCTATCCATTTGGTCGCTGTCGGCGGCGGTGCCCCGCGGGCACAATCCCGTGCCATGCGAGTGCTGGTCACGGGGGCGTTCGGCAACATCGGGTCAAGCGTGGTGGCGCGGCTGCGCGGCCGGGGCCACCAGGTGCGCTGCTTCGACGTGCCGAGCAAGGCCAACCTCCGGCGGGCCCGCGGCGCGACCAACGTGGTGTGGGCCGACATCCGCGACGAGGACGCCGTGCAGCGGGCCGTGCGCGACCAGGACGTGGTGGTGCACATGGCCTTCGTGATCCCGCCGCAGGTGGCTGAGAACCCGGGGACCGCCCGCGAGGTCAACATCGGCGGCACGACCGCCGTGCTGGACGCGGTGGCCCGCAATGGTTCCCGCGTCCTGTTCGCGTCCACTTTGGACGTCTACGGCCCGACCCAGCACCTGGAGCCGCCGCGCCGGGCCGACGATCCGGTGGTGGCCACCGACGACTACTCCGAGCACAAGATCCGCTGCGAGGAGCTGGTGCGGAAGTCGCCGGGGCCGTGGGCCGTCTACCGCTTCGCCGACGTGCCGCCGCCGCACGCCCGCCGGCCGCACCCGATCATGTTCGAGATCCCGCTGGACAACCGGATCGAGCTGGTGCACCGGGACGACGCCGCGCTGGCCGTGGCCAACGGCATCGAGGCCGACATCTGGGGCCGCACCTGGCTGATCGGCGGTGGGCCCGGCTGCCAGGTCCGCTACCGGGACCTGCTGTACCGGTCGATGGCCCCGTACAAGCTGGGCGAGCTGCCCGAGTCGGCGTTCAGCACCGAGCCCTACTGCACGGACTGGCTGGACACCGAGGAGAGCCAGCGGGTGCTGCGTTTCCAGCGGCACACCTTCGACGAGATCATGGCCGACGTGGTCGCGTGCAGCCGGCCCGCGCTGCCGACCCGGCTGGTGCTGCCACTGGTCCGGTCACTGGCCCGGCGGCAGATCCTCAAGCTGTCACCGCATCTGGCCGGTCGTCCGGGCCGGCCTTGACTCCGGCCGTCAGACCGAGCGCAGCACCGTGGCCACCACGCCGAGGATCTCGGCCCGGTCGCCGTCGATCACCGCGTAGGCCGGATTCCGCGGTTCCAGATAGACGTGCCCGTTGTGCTTCTTGTACACCTTCACCGTGGCTTCACCGTCGATCATGGCGGCCACGATCTGCCCGGAATAGGCCTCCTGCTGCTTGCGGATGATGACCATGTCGCCGTCGCAGATCGCCGCGTCGACCATCGAGTCGCCGCGCACCCGCAGGGCGAATACCGTGCCCCGACCGGTCAGTTCCCGAGGCAGCGTCAGAATGTCGTCGACGTGTTCCTCGGCCGTGATCGGAATACCGGCGGCGATGTCGCCGACCACCGGCACGCTCACCGCCCCGTCGCCGTGTTCCCGGCTCTTGGCGCTGCCGCGCAGGAAGTCCCGCACGTCGATCGGCCGCGACACCGAGGCGCTGCGCCGCAGGTAGCCCTTCTCCTCCAGCGCCGCCAGGTGCTTGGACACCGTGGACTGCGCCTTCAGCCCGACCCGGTCGGCGATCTCCCGCGTGCTCGGCGCATAGCCGTACTCGACCACCCACTCCCTGATCGTGGCCAGGATTCGCACCTGCCGTTCCGGCAGCGACTCCACGTCCATGTCCTGGAACGGGTCGAAATCGTGGTAGGCGGTCATCCGTTGATCATAGAGGCACTCCCATTCCCGTCTCGAATCCGCTCAGGCGTTCGAGACGTTAAGGTGATGTGATGTCGAGCTTCTCCGATGCGCGGTTCTACTCGATCCCGATGACGACCCGGTTCCGGGGCATCACCGTGCGGGAGGGGGTGCTGCTGCGCGGCCCGAACGGGTGGGGGGAGTTCTGCCCGTTCGACGACTACGACGACGCGGTGGCGGCGACGTGGCTGGCGACGGCGCGGGAGCAGTGCTTCGACGGGTGGCCGGAGCCGGTGCGGACGCGGATCCCGATCAACTGCACGGTGCCGGTGGCGCCGGCCGACCGGGCGTACGAGATCGTGGCGAAGTCGGGCTGTGGCACGGCGAAGGTGAAGGTGGCCGATCACCCGGACTCGCTGGGCGAGGACATCGAGCGGTTGCAAGCGGTCCGGGACGCGCTCGGTCCCGGGGGCGCGATCCGGGTGGACGCCAACGCGGTGTGGGACGTGGACACGGCGGTGGCGCGGATCCGGGAGCTGGACCGGGCGGCCGGCGGGCTGGAGTACGTGGAGCAGCCGTGCCGCACGATCGAGGAGCTGGTGGCGGTGCGGCGTCGGGTGGACGTGCGGATCGCGGCCGACGAGTCGATCCGGCGGGCCGAGGATCCGCTGACGGTGGACGTGTCGCAGGCGGCCGATGTGGCGGTGATCAAGTGCACGCCGCTGGGCGGGGTGCGGCGGGCGCTGCGGGTGGCGGAGGCGGTGGGGCTGCCGGTGGTGGTGTCCTCGGCGCTGGAGACCAGCGTGGGCCTGGCGGCGCAGCTGGCGCTGGCCGGGGCGTTGCCGGAGCTGGATTTCGCTTGCGGGCTGGGCACTTTGTCGCTGTTGACCGGTGACGTGGTGCGGGACTCGTTCACGGTGGTGGACGGATTCCTTCCGGTGCCGACAGAAGCGCCGACCCCGGACATGGAGTTGTTGGCACGGTACGAGATGACCGGTGAACGGCTGACGTGGTGGCGGGAGCGGCTAGACCGCGTGCTGGCGCTCTGACCGCGGCGCGGCCAGCACGGCGGCCGGCAGGGCGACCACGGCCAGGCCCAGCCCGAGGGTGGCGACGGCCGGCCAGCCGCCGTAGACCCACAGCTGCGAGCCCGCCGCGAGACCGACGGCGATGCCGAGGTAGCGGGTGAAGAAGTACAGGGTGTTCAACCGATTGTGGTGATCCGGATCCAGTCCGAACAGGACGGACTGGTTCACCACCTGGTTGCCCCACACGCCGATGTCCAGCAGCACCGTGCCGAGCACCAGCCAGCCGATCCACAGTGGACCGACGGCCAGCGCCGCCCAGCCCAGCACCAGCACGCCGACCAGGGCCAGCTGGCCGACCCGGGGCCCGAGGCGGTCGGTGAGCCGCCCGGCCAGCGGCGAGGTCAGCGCGCTGGCCGCGGCGACCAGCCCGAACAGGCCGGCGACCGCCGGCCCGAGGCCGAAGGCGTGGAGCAACACGAACGGCAGCGTGTTCCAGAACGTGCCGAACGCCGCGCCGACGACCACCCCGGCGGCGCACACCCGCAGCACGATCCGGTTGCCCAGCACCAACTTCGGCAGTGTGCGCAGCAGATCCGGGTAGCTGATCGACGACCGGGCCGGCGCGCTGGGCAGCATCCGCAGCAGAACCAGGGTCACCACGACCATCATGGCGACCGAGCACCAGTACACCGCCCGCCAGCCGAGCGCCTCGCCGACCGCGCCGGCATAGGCCCGGGACGCCAGCAGCCCGACCAGCAGGCCGCCCTGGAGGATGCCGACCACGTGACCGCTGCGCTCGCCGCCGTTCAGCGCGACCCCCAGCGGCAGCACCACCTGCGGAACGGCGGTGAACAGGCCGATCAGGAAGCCGGCGGCGGCCAGCCAGCCCACCGAGGGCGCGAGCGCGGCCCCGACCAGAGCCAGCGTGGTGGCGGCCATCATGCCCAGGATCAGCGGCCGCCGGTTCCGGATGTCGCCCAGCGGCACCAGCAGCAGGATGCCAGCGGCGGCGCCGATCTGGGTGGTGGTCGGCACGATGCCCGCGACGCCCTCGCCGATCCGCAGCTCGGCGGCGACCTGCCCGAGCACCGGCTGGATCAGGTACAGGTTCGAGGCTGTGACGGCGCAGGTGGCGGCCAGCACGGCGGTCAGGCGTCGGGTCAGCACGTGACACCAATATACTCCTCGCAGGGGGAGGGAAAAATGAGTATTGAGCACATCGTCTGGGACTGGAACGGCACCCTGTTCGGCGACGGGCCGGCCCTGATCGAGTCCACCATCGCGGCCTTCCGGGCCGCCGGACTGCCGGCCGTCACGCGCGAGTCCTACCAACGCCACCACACGCAGCCGATTCCGCTGTTCTACGACCGGCTGGCCGGCCGAGAGCTGTCCGAGGACGAGCAGTCCGCGCTGGCCGGGCACTTCCGGACCGAGTATCTCAAGATACGGGACGACATCCCGCTCACCCACGACGCTTTGGTGTCGCTGCGGCGGTGGCAGGACAGCGGCCGCAGCCAGTCGCTGTTGTCGATGTACCCGCACGACGAGCTGATGCCGTTGGTGCGCAAGGCCGGCATCGCCGACTACTTCGTCGCGGTGGACGGATTGCGTGGCGCCTACGGCCGCAAGGCCCCGCACCTGCGGCGGCAGCTCGACGAGCTCGGCCTCGATCCGTCCACCGTGCTCCTCGTCGGCGACAGCGTGGACGACGCCGCCGCCGCGCGGGAGTGCGGCACCGGCTTCCGGCTCTACCACGCCGGCCGGGACGCCTTGCACCACCGCGACCACTTCGCCGGAATGTCCATCGTGGACAGTCTCGGCGAAGCGGTCGACTCGGTGCTCTAGCCGCCCAGGCTCACGTGGAAGACCTGGTCGTTGCTGTTGTGGGGAGTGCTGTCCTTGTCCCCGTTGTTGGAGGTGGTCAGCCAGATCCCGCCGTCCGGCGCGGGTTCCACGGTGCGCAGCCGGCCGTAGGCGCCGTCGAAGAACACCTGCACGGTGGTCAGGCTGTCACCGCTGATCACCTCGCGGTAGAGGCGGGCGCCGCGCTCGCACGCGACGTAGAGCACGTCACGGACGATGGTGATGCCGCTGCACGAGCCCTGCGCCACCGGATAGGTGTGCTTGGGCTTGATGTAGTTGGCGTTGCCGCAGCTGCCGGAGGTGCCTTCGCACGAGGGCCAGCCGTAGTTGCCGCCCTTGACGATCAGGTTGGTCTCGTCCATCACGCTGTTGCCGAACTCCTGTTCCCACAGGCGGCCCTGGGAGTCGAAGGCCAGCCCCTGCACGTTGCGGTGTCCGTAACTCCACACCGCGTTGTGGAAGGGATTGTCGGCCGGGATGGTGCCGTCCGGGTTGATGCGCAGCACCTTTCCGTTGAGGCTGCTGGTGTTCTGCGCGTTGTCGCCGTTCTGGGCGTCGCCGGTGCCGGCGTAGAGGTACTTGCCGTCGGGGCTGAAGCGCAGCCGGCCGCCGTTGTGGAACTTGTTGCGGGCGATGCCGGTGACCAGGATCTGCTCGGTCGAGGTTTGCAGGCTGTCGGCGGCCGGGTCGTACTTGACACGCACGATCCGGTTGTCCGACAGGGAAGTGTGCATGATGTAGAGCCAGTGGTCGGACGAGAAGCCGACCGGGTTGATCTCCAGACCGGTCAGGCCGCCCTCGCCGTCGGTGCTCTGCACGTTGGGCACGGCGCCGATGACCTTCTTGGCCCCGGTCTTGGGATTGAGGTGCACGATGTCGTGCACATCCCGCTCGTTGAACAGGATCGTGCCGTCGGGCAGCGTGACCAGGCCCCACACCACGTCGTCGCTGGCCCCGACCTGGGTCACGGTGCAGACCGGCTGCGTGCAGGAGCCGCCGGTGGTGGTCACGTCCAACACGGGCGAGGGGTCGCTGGTGTTCTTGTTCGCGTCGGACGCGGTGACCTGGAGGTGGTAGGTGGTGTTCGGGGACAGCGCGCTGAGCTGGGCGCTGGGCGTGGCCCCATTGGACGCCCCGATCTCCACCGGCGAGCCGTTGACCACGTTGTAGACGGTGTACCCGGTGACGCCGACGTTGTCGGTGGACGCGGTCCAGGCCAGGCCGATGCTGGTGCTGGTGACCGAAGTCGTGTGCACGTTGGTCGGCGCGGACGGCGGCGTGTGGTCGTCCGAGGGCGGCGTGGTCACCGACAGCGTGGGGCTGGGCTGGGAGACGTTGCCGGCGGTGTCACGGGCGTTGACGTAGAAGCCGTAGTTGGTGCTGGGGCTCAATCCCGTGCACGTGCCGGTCAACGTGGTCCCGTCGACCTGAGCGCACAGCTGCCCGTCGTGGTAGATGTCGTACCCGGCCACGCCGACGTTGTCGGTGGAGGCCGGCCAGCTGATGGTGACGCTGGACGGAGTGTCGCTGACCAGGGTTGGCGTGCCGGGCGGGGTCGGTGGGGTCGGATCGCCGCCGGCGCCGTAGACCTGGAACTCGTCGAGCGAGTAGCCCTTGCTGGCGTCGGTGCGGCAGCGTTTCGTGCCGTACACACGGACGTAGCGGCCGCTTCCGTTGAGGCCGGTGAGGTTCTCCACGCCGCCCTTGCCGGCGGTGGTGGTGTAGATCGCCGTCCAGTTGGTCGTGTCGGGGGAGACCTCGACACGGTAGGCGGCGGCGCACGAGGCGTCCCAGGTCAGCTGGACCCGGTGCACGGCGTAGGCCGCGCCGAGGTCGACGTAGATCCAGGACGGGTCGATGTTCGCCGCGCTGGCCCACCGCGTGGCGGTGTCGCCGTCGACGGCGTTGGCCGGCTGGCAGCAGCCGCCGGAGGAGGAGGCCACGACCGGTTTTCCCTGGGACAGCAGGGTGTCCGCCGCCGAGGCGTTACCGGCCGCCCCGGCGGTGACGATCAGCGCCGCCGCCACCGCGGCGACCAGTCTGGCTAGTCTTCTGGCCACAACCCGCACCTTCCACTCGCATCGGACTCCTAGGCGCGGCGGCGGAGTTGCAAACGTTTACATCGGCGAGTCAGCCTAAGAGCGCGGCCGGTGGCGCGTCAACCGCCGCGCCGCCACCGGTGGTGCTGGGCGATCAGCGTTGCGCCGAATGCCAGCGCGCACTCGAAGCGGGCTGTGCCGGATTAGGCTGCCGGGCATGGACTCGCGGCTGGCGGACGTGGTGGTCGACGCGCTGGACCCGGCGGCCCAGGCCCGGTTCTGGGCGGCGCTGCTGGGCTGGACGAACACGGGGACGAGCCTGCGGGCCCCAGCCGACGACGCCTGGGACCTGGGGCTGGTGTTCCAGGCGGCAACCGAGCCGAAGACGGTGAAGAACCGCATCCACCTCGAACTGGCCACCCGCCGGGACGATGTCGTGGCCCGGGCCCTCGACCTGGGCGCCCGCCGCCTCGACCTCGGCCAGGGCGACGTGCCGTGGGAGGTGCTGGCCGATCCCGAGGGCAACGAGTTCTGTGTGCTGCCACCGCATCCGCGCTACGACACCGGGGCCGTCGCGGCGATCCTGGTCGAGGCCGCCGATCCGTCGACGCTGGGCCGGTTCTGGTCCCTGGCCACCGGCTGGCCGGTCGAGGTGACCAACGAGGAGGTCGTCGCCCTGCGCTCGCCGGCCGGCCAGTGGCTGGAGTTCCTGCGCGGAGACAGCACGAAGCGCGCTCGGGACCGCGTGCGCTTCCGGTTGGCCGGCACCGATCGGCAGGCGCTGCTCGACGCCGGGGCGACCCAGCTCGGTGCATGCCTGGTCGACCCCGAGGGGCACGAGTTCACGGCGGGCTGAACACCGGATCGGGCAGTTCGCGACGATCGAGTGGAAGACCAACGGCGGGTGGCCGTCCCCACCGGGTTCGGCACGGCCACCGCCGGCGACCCCTTATGCCGGCACCAAAGCCTTGACGTACGAGGCGAACTGGGCCACCGAGCGGAGGTGGTCCAGCTCCAGGTTCTCGTAGTCCAGCTCCAGGTCGAAGGTGTCCTCGATGCCGAGCAGGAAGGAGATCATCTGGAGCGAGTCCAGGCCGTACTCCTCGACCAGATCGGCGTGCAGGTTGACCTGCTCGGCGGTGAAGCGGCCGGCCAGCACGCCGACCAGCACCTCCCGCACCTTGTCCTCGACCTCGTCCATCACGCTCACACCCCGTTCAGGTAAAGGAGAATGCACTTGGAGCAGACCGGCATCATGCCGTTGGCCGAGAGGATGGAGCGGACCTTGCGGAAGGCTTCGCTCTGCCACAGCTCGGTCATCTCGGTGTCGTAGAGGTTGCCGACCACGAACTCGGGGAAGAACTTGCAGGAGCTGACGTTGCCGTCGGCGTGGACCTCCATGCGGTTGGACACCGCCAGGCATTTGGAGCGGTTCTGGGCGGGGCGGGAGGTGCCGCGGATGAAGTCCTCGACCTCCTCGGCCTCCAGTTGCGGCTGGTACCGCACCCGCACGCCCCATGCGCGCGAGGCCAGGCGGGTCATGGACTCGCGCAGGACCGGGAGTTGTTCCTCGGGGAGTTGGTAGGTGTAGGAGTGCCAGGTGGGTTGTTTGGTGCCGGTGTCGGGTTTGAGCCAGGCGAAGGACTGTTCGTAGACGGCGTCCATCTGGCTGGCGACTTCGGGGCTGATGTACCAGGGGAACTGGAAGTAGACGGTGTTGACGCCGAGTTGTTCGGCCCATTCCATGAACTCGTACATCTTGCCGACGGTGACGTGGGAGACCATGCAGGACAGGGAGAGCTCGCCGTGGAAGCGGCCTTCGCGTTTGAGGTCGAGCATCATCTGGATGTTGTCGATGGTGCGGGTGAAGGTGCCCTTGCCGCGCAGGGCTTCGTGGTCTTCGCCGAGGCCGTCGAGGCTGACCAGGAGGTTGAGGTTCTCGCCGATGCGGAGCAGGTCGTCGAGCTTGCGTTTGAACAGCAGTCCGTTGGTGCACATGTTCACGGTCCGCGGGTAGCGCTCGAGCAACGAGGCGACCTCGCCGAACTTGGTGTGCATCAAGGGTTCCCCGCCCCACAGGAACAGCTTGGACCGCACGGGGGCGGTGGTGCGCAGGACGTTGGCCACCACGTCGATGTCGAGTTCGGTCTTCTGGCGCTGGGGGCTGAAGTCGCGGAAGAAGCCCTGCTCGTTCCACTGGTAGCAGTGGGTGCAGCGCAGGTTGCAGCGGTAGGTGAGCTGGAGGCTGACCTCCTGCGGCAGCGGGGCGGCGTAGGCGGGATCGTCGAGCACCCCGCGCCGGGCCCGCGAGCGGATCGCCACGGTGTGCTTGATGTCGGCGAATTCCCGGCCGTTCAAGGTCCTTGTGGTGGACGGATGCATCAGACCCTCCGGTAGTGGGGAGCGGCGCGCAGCAGCGGGACCAGGCGGACGGCGAACGGCGTGCTGATCACCAACCGGGCCACCAGGTATCCGGTCGACCAGACCAGGCTGAGCGCGGCCGCCTCGGCGTGCGACACGAGCTGCCAGGTGTCGGCCAGCAGCACCACGCACACGCCCTGCGGGCCGCCGTAGCCGCCGATCGAGACCGGCAGCTGGGTCACGAGCAGCAGCACGGCGCAGAACTGCACCAGCTGCCCCGGGCTCAGGGACAGGCCGAAAGCGGCAGCCAGCAGCCACCACGACAGCATCATCGCGGCGACCACGCCGAGCCGCAACGCCACCTGCACCGCCATCTCGGCCGGCCCGGTCCGGGTGAACACCGTGAGAAAACGACTGTCGCGCAACCTGGGCAGCACGCGACGGCCCACCGGCAGCCACATCCAAGCCAGGAACGACACCAGCGCCGCGCCCAGCCCGACGCCGACCGACACCGCCGCCGCGGGCAGACCGCCGGCCACCGCGCTCACGGCGATAACCCCGACCAGCACGGTGAAATCGGCGACGGTCAGCACCTCGCTGGCCCCGAGCGTGGACAGCACCGGCACCTGCCATCGGCGCTGGAAGTACACGGGGGCAACGACTTTGGTCAACGGCGCGAACAACACCCCCAGCAGCTGCTTGCCGCACGAGATCGCCACGACGTGCGCCACCGGCACCTCGGGCGCGAGATGCCGCCGGTAGACCAGCGCCAGCCCGGTGGTGTCCAAGGCGTAGAAGGCCGCCGTGTAGCCGGTCACCGCCAGCACCACCGCCGTCGGATCGGCCGTGCGCAGCGCATCGCCGAGCCCGGCCAGGTCCACGCCGCGCAGCGCCCACCAGCAGATGCCGGCCGCGACGACCGCGGTCGCCACGAATCCTGGCATTCCGCGCGTTCGGCTCATGGTATTGCGCGCTCCTCGGCGAAGTGACCTCACCAGCTCGCTCACGGTAAACCGGGTCCGATTGGCATTCTGCCAAACATCGGCCCGGAAGTGCGGTGTCGCGAGAACTGGCCTGCCGCCAGTGTCGCCGGCGTTAGGGTGAGCTGGAGAACACATTCCCCGATCTCGCGGGTTTCGCTCGCCCGTTCATTCCCGGAAGAACCCGTTCCCGGAGGTGCTCGCCATGGGGCTGACCTGGCCCGCGTCCGTTTTCCAACACACCCTGATGGCCACCGACCAGTTGCTGCCGGGCGGGTCGACCGGGCCGCACATGACGATGAGTGTGGCCGCCCGCATCACCGGTCCGCTCGATCTCGCGTTGCTGGACCAGGCGTACGACGATCTGGTCGCGCGCAACGACGTCCTGCGCACGACGATGGTCCAGGTCGACGGCGGCTACCTCCAGCAGGTCCACCCCCACCAGCCCGTGCACCTGGACAAGACCGACGGCCACGGGGCCACGGCCGGGCAGCTGGCCGACGAGTGGTCGCGCACCCCGGTGCCCTCGACCGCCGCGCCGCTGATCCGCGGGCACGTCGCCCAGCTCGACGACGGCGACCACGTCGTCGGCCTGATCCTGCACCACCTGCACACCGATCCGCGCTCGCTGCAACTGGCGATCGCCGAGCTGGGCCGGCTCTACACCGCCCGCGTCGAGGGCCGGACCGAGCCGGCGCCGGCCTTCCAGTTCGGCGAGTACGTGGAGCAGCGGCTGGCCAGCGTGGCCGACCGGCTGGAGGCGGACCGCGACTTCTGGCGCACCCTCATGGCCGGGGCGCGGCCGATGGCCCTGAGCCCCGACCTCAAGCGCGACTGGGAACGCAAGCCGAGCAGCGGATCCTTCCGGGTCCAGGTGCTCGACGCCGAGCAGGCGACCGCCATGGAGCGGTGGGCCCGCAAGCACCGCACCACCATGTTCGCGGCCCTGTTCACCGGCTTCAGCCTGGCCATGGCCGACCGGCTGGACAACCGGGACGTGCTGGTCAGCACCGTGTTCGAGCAGCGCGACCGGCCCGGCACGGCCGACATGGTCGGGCCGTTCATCCACCCCGCGCTGCTCCGGGTCCCGGTGCCCGATGGCGCGACCTGGGAATCGCTCGCGCCGCTGGTCCGCGACCGTGTGCTCGACGCCTACAACCGCGCCCACATTCCGGCGATCGAAGTGCTCGGAATGCATATGGACGTGCTCCAGGAGATTGCCATGAGTCCGGCCGGATTATGCGTTTTCCAGTACATCCCGGCCCATGTGTCCGAAAAACCGGTTCCATTCGGGCCGGCGACGGCGAGCGTCGTGCCGAGTGAGGAAGGCGGCCCGACCGGGGATGTCGGCCTCATGTTCCGTCTGCACCGTTCGCCGACCGGCGAGCTGACGGCCCGGGTGACTTTCGACGAGCGCGATCTCGCGGAGCCGCTGGCCCGGGAACTGTTCGAGGAATTCGCGGCCCGACTGGCCGAACCGCTAGCGGCGGGGGTCTGATGTCCCGGCAGGCGGAGATCGAGGACCTGGTCGGGCAGGCCGGCCGGGGGCGGGTCAGCGACTCCGCCTACGACGCCGGGTGGCTGGCCCGGCTCGGCGCCGCCGATCCGGGGCTGTCCGAGGGGGCGCTGGAGTGGCTGCGCCGGCATCAGCTGGCCGACGGCACCTGGGGCGCGCCGCATTTCAAGTACCACCACGACCGCGCCATCTGCACGCTGTCGGCGATCACCGCCTTGGCCCTGCACGGCGACCAGGCCGACCGGGCCCGGATCGAGGCGGCGCGGTCGGGGCTGATGCACTCGTTGTGCCAGCTGGACACCGACATCGCCGGCGAGACCATCGGCTTCGAGTTCCTCGCCCCGGCGCTGCTGGGCCAGGCCCGGCAGCTGCGGCTGGTCGGCCCCGAGGTCGACGACGTGCTGGCCCGGCTGTGCGCCTACCGGGAGCGGAAGCTGGCCGCGCTGCCGCCGGCGGCGGTGTCCAACCGGATGGCCCTGTCCCACTCGGCCGAACTGGCCGGGCACCAGGACATGCACCTGCTCGACCTGGACAACATGGTGGCGGCCAACGGTTCCGTGGGCTTCAGCCCGGCCGCCACCGCCCTCTACGTCACCTCCGTGGAGAAGAACGAGGAGGCGCTGGCGTACCTGGCCCGGATGACCGGCGAGGACGGCGGCGTGCCCAACGTGGGGCCGATCGACGTCTTCGAGGCGGCCTGGACGCTGTGGAACCTCGATCTGGCCGACTCCGTCCCCAGTGGACACGACCGGCTGATCTCGCTGCTGCACCAGGCCTGGACGCCCGGCCGTGGCGCCAGCTTCGGGGCCGGCTTCACGCCCGAGGACGGTGACGACACCGCCATGGTCTACGAGGTGCTGGCCCGCTGCGGCGCGCCGGTGGACATGGACGCGGTGCTGACCTACGCCGGACCGGAGCACTTCTACACCTGGTCGACCGAACGGAATTCCTCGCTCAGCACCAACATCCACGCCCTCGGCGCGCTGCGGGCCGACGAGGTGCCGTGGGACGAGCCGCTGGTGCGGCGGGTGACCGGCTACCTCGCCGACCGGCAGGATCCGGGCGGCTTCTGGGTGGACAAGTGGCACGCGTCCCCGTACTACCCGACCGCGCACGCGGTGCTGGCCGGCGTCGAGAGCGCCGGCGAGATGTTCCGGCGGGCGGTCGACTGGCTGGTCGCCAGCCAGCGGCCGGACGGCTCGTGGGGGCATTTCCTGGCCACCGCCGAGGAAACCGCCTACTGCCTGCAAGCCCTGGTGATCGCCCGCCGGTGCGGCGAGAACGTGCCGTCGGAGGTCGTCGAGCGCGGGCACCGGTGGCTGGCCGGCCACGCGGACGGCCCGTATCCCTGGCTCTGGATCGGCAAGTGCCTGTACTCGCCGGACGTGGTCGTCCGGTCGGCGGTGCTGTCGGCGCTGCTGCTCGTCGAGGAGGACCGGTGACCACGATGGACACACGCTTCCAGGCCAACCTCTCCGAGATCCGCCGCCGGGTCGACGACTATCTGGCCGAGCTGTTCGACACCACGCTGCGCGACGACTGGAAGACGGCCGACCTCGACGAGTTCGGGTTCTCGCTGCTGCGGGAGGCCGCGCTCGGCGGCGGCAAGCGCATCCGGCCCGCCTTCACGCAGTGGGCGTTCCTGGCCGGCGGCGGCGGCGTCGAGGACGACCTGGCCATCCGGGCCGGCGCGGTCTTCGAGCTGCTGCACACGTTCGCGCTGATCCACGACGACGTCATGGACGAGGCCGACACCCGGCGGGCCATGCCGACCTTGCACATCTCCTTCGCCGAGCGGCACTTCGCGCTGGGACTGCGCGGATCCGCCAAGCGCTACGGCGAGAACATGGCCATCCTGCTCGGCGACTACACCCTGCTGGTGTGCGCCCGGCTGGCGGGTTCCCTTCCACCGCAGGCACAGCAGGTCTTCTACCGGGCGGCCACGCGGCTGATGCACGGCCAGTACCTCGACCTGGAGACCTCGGCCATGGGGGAGTGGCACGAGGAAGTGGCGGCGACGACCGCCGAGCTGAAGACGGCCAGCTACACCGTCGAGGGCCCGTTGCTGGTCGGCGCCGGCCTGGCCCCGCGCGGGGCCGAGCTCGAACCGCACCTGCGCTGCTACGGCCGCGCGGTCGGCCAGGCCTTCCAGCTCCGCGACGACCTGCTCGACCTGTTCGGCAACGAGGCGCAGACCGGCAAGCCGATCGGCGGCGATGTGGTGCAGCACAAGGCAACCCGGCTGCTGGAGATCGCCCGCCGCCGGGCCACCGCCGCCGAGCGGGCGGTGCTGGCCCGCGACGACGTCGACCTCGACACGGTCCGCGCCGTGCTGCACGACTGCGGCGCGGTGGCCGAGCTGGAACTGGTGATCGAGCAGCTGGTGATCGAGGCCGCCGCGGCGGTCGCCACCGCGCCGATGACGGCGCACGGACGGGAAATGCTGATCGACGCGGCGCGTTTCGCCGGCGAGCGGAAGTGGTGAGCACGATGCGGGAAGCGGCCTACATCCCCTGGGCGGACATGGATCCGGCGCTGCGGGCGATGATGGTCTACGAGCAGAACGACGCCTTCTCGGTGGCGCAGCCGCAGCCGATCCTGGACCGCCTGCGCCGCGAGTCGCCGGTGGTGCGCTGGGAGGCCGGCATCGGGTTCTTCGCCATGGACGACATCATGGCCGCCTGCCGCAACCGGTCCATCGTGTCCAACCATCCCGACACCGGCCGCCCGTTCGGCATGGGCTCGCGG
Source organism: Kutzneria sp. NPDC052558 (assembly GCF_044547355.1). NCBI lineage: Bacteria > Bacillati > Actinomycetota > Actinomycetes > Pseudonocardiales > Pseudonocardiaceae > Kutzneria > Kutzneria sp. NPDC052558. The sequence goes on along the minus strand of NZ_JBIUAG010000002.1, from coordinate 356,539 downwards.
GAGCCGCTGATCCCGCTCCATCTCGACGGTCTCGACCACCGACGCTACCGGCGGCTGCTGGAGCCGCTGCTGTCCTCGGCCAAGGTGTCGCCGATGGAGCAGGAGATCCGCAAGCTGGCCGACGAGCTGATCGACGGCTTCGCCGCCGACGGCCAGGCCGAGCTGTTCTCCGCCTTCTGCGCCCCGCTGCCGGCCACCCTGTTCCTCAACCTGTTCGGCCTTCCCTTGCAGGACATGACCTTCCTGACCGAGATGAAGGACCGGATCCTGGAGAACGAGGGCGCGGACCTGGCCCAGCGGGAGGAGATCGGGATCGAGGCCGGCGACCGGATGCGGGCCCGGCTGCACGAGCGGCTGGCCGAGCGCCGCCGCGAGCCGCACGCCCGGGACGACCTCATCGGCCGGTTCATGACCTTCGAGGTCGACGGCGAACGCCTGACCGACGAGGAGATCGTCAACATCCTGCACCTGTTCACCATCGCCGCGCTGGACACCGTGACCTCCGCGCTGTCATGCATGTTCGCCTGGTTCGCCGCGAATCCCGAGCAGCGCCGGCAGGTCGTGGCCGACCCGTCGACGCTGCCGGGCGCGATCGACGAGCTGATGCGCCTGGAGACCCCGGTGACCGCCGGCGGGCCGCGCTGGGCCAGCGAGGACACCGAGGTCAACGGCATCCCGGTCAAGCGGGGCGAGCTGGTGTTCCTGTGCTGGGGCAGCGGAAACCTCGACCCGTCGGCGTTCGAGGACCCGCTGGAGCCGAAACTGGACCGCAAGATCAGCCGGCACCTCGGCTACGCCGCCGGCGCGCACCACTGCCTCGGCATCCACCTGGCCCGCCTGGAGATGCTCGTCGCCGTCGACCAGTTCCACCGGCGCATCCCCGACTACCACATCACTCCCGGCGAGCAGCCGGTCTTCCGGCTGGCCGGCGTCCGGCAGGCCCGGCACCTGCCGATCACGTTCGCCTGAGCCGGGAGGGGAACCGGCATGCTGGAAGTCCTCGGCACCGCACCCTCGCCGCGCCCCGACGACGGCGACGCGCTGAAGGTCATCGCCGAGCTGTCCCGACGGGCCGAGCGGCACGGCGTGAACGGACTGCTGGCCTTCTACAACCACCGTTACCTCGATCCGTGGGCGGTCGCCGGCGCGATCATGCAGAGCACCGCCACGGTGTCGCCGCTGGCCGCGCTGCAACCGTACGCGCTGCCGCCGTTCACCGCGGCCAAGCTCATCCACGGCATGACCCGGCTCTACGGGCGGCGGGTCGACATCAACCTGATCACCGGCGCGGCCAGCGAGGAACTGGGCCAGCTCGGCGATTCCCTCGACCACGACCAGCGGTACGAGCGGGCCACCGAGTACGCCAAGGTGCTGCGGGCGCTGCTGTCCGTCGACGAGCCGCTGCACCACGAGGGCCGCTTCTACCATTATCGAGGTTTGCGGGCCCATTCCTGGCTGCCGCCCGAGGATCGGCCGCGGGTGTTCGTCGCCGGCTCTTCGCCGGCGTCCCGGCGGGCCGCCGAGGAGGTCGGCGACATCGCCATCACGCACCCGGAACCCGTCGACCAGTTCGCGCAGACCTTCCTCGACGGCAGCCGAACCGTGCGTATCGGCATCCGGGTCGGCCTGATCGTCCGGGACACCGACGAGCAGGCCTGGCGGGTCGCCCACGACCGCTACCAGAGCGACCGGCGGACCCGCCTGAAGACGGCCATGCGCCGCAAGTCCGATTCGGACTGGAGCCGGCGGATGGCCACGCTGTCGGCCGATGTCCACGACGACGTGTACTGGACCGGGGCGTACCAGGCCGACAAGGGTTCCATGCCGCTGCTGGTCGGCAGCCACGACCGGGTCGCCGACTACCTGGACCGGTATCTGGCGCTGGGCGTGGACACGCTGCTGCTCGGGGATCTCCCCACCGAAGAGGATTTCCGCCACGCCGGCGCGGTGCTCGCCGACGTGCGCGGACGGATCAAGCTGTGAAGGGAAGTCCGATGACCACGCAGGGGTTTCCCTCGGCGGCGCAGTCGGTGCCGGTGGCCATGCTCGCGCTGGCCACGCTGGCCGACCTGCGGTCCTGGCTCGCCGGGCCGGCGGCCGGCCTGCGGGGCCTGCCGATCGAGGCCATGGCCATCTCGGCCGCGGCGATCTCACCGTGGCGCAGCCCCGCACAGCTGGCCCCGACCGCCCGGATGTTCGTCTGGGCCTACGCCTTGGACAACCACATGGATCGGGTCGCCACCGATCTGGCCGAGCTCGACGACCTGCTGGACCGGTGCCGGGCGGTCGTGCGCACCGGCGCGCCGGACACCAGCCATCCGCTGCTCAGCGCGCTTTCCTCCTGCCAGCGGGAGTTGAGCCGCCAGCCGCTCTATCCGGCGCTGGCCGACCTGTGGGTGGCCAAGTTCGACGGCGACCTGCGGGGCTGCCGCTACGACTGGCTGGCCGGACGGTCCGAAGTGGACCGCACCGACGTCGCCGACTACCTGGCCCACGCCACCAGCATCTCGCAGTGGATCAGCCACTTCCCGATGTGGGCCACCTACGGCGAGGCCGACCTGCTCGACCACCTCGACGTCCTGGTGGCCGCGCTGGACGACCTGGTCGTCGCCATCCGCCTGGTCAACGACCTCGCCACCTTCCCGCGGGAGAGCGCGGGCGAGAACGAGAACAACATCCTGATGTACGAGGGCGTCACCGAGGAGTGGGTGCGCGCCGAGCTCGTTCGCTGGGCCGACTCCGCCGTCCGCCGCCTGTCCCCCTTGGTGGAGCAGGACTTCCCGCCGGCCGTCGAACTCATCCGCCTGCTGGAGTGGTCGACCGGCTTCTACTCCTGCGGCGACTTCCGCGGCTGGGGCTCGGACGCCCCGGTGACGCCGGCCACGGGTCATCCCCCGGTGGGAGTGTGAGTGCGGTGCTCGACTGTCACCTCGTTTCCCCGCGGGGCTGCCAGGCCTTGACCTCGATCGCGGTGGGGTCGAGTCCGTCCGGCAGGCCGGTGACCTCGATCGTGGCGGTCTCGCCGTCGCGCAGGTCGAGATAGTTGGTGTGGAAACGGGTGCCCGGCGCCGGCGTGAGCGCGTGCACGAAGTAGGCGAAGCCCCTGGCCGTGATGGCCAGCGAGGCCGTGCCCCGGCCGGTGCTCGTGGCGACGACGTCCAGGTGGGGCGCACCGAACGGAATGTCCTTGATTTCGGCGAAGAACAGCCGGTTCGACGGGAAGTCGCCGTCCACCCAGGCATAGCGGTCGGCGGTCAGCTCCAGGCCGTCGCCGGTCCACACCACACGGGAGTCGCCGGCCGCGACGGTCGCGGTGACGTCCTCCCGGAGGTGTTCCTTGCCGTCGAAGCCGGCGATGGTGACGGTCGCGGCGGCGGTCACCTCGGCGCGGCCGCTGTTGCTCAGCCACAACTCCAGGCGATCGCCGTCCCGGCGGAAACTGGCCAGCACCGGCGCGAAGGCGCGGGCCAGGTAGTGGTAGCCGGCCTTGGGCGTCAGGTCGTGGTCCACGACCGACCAGCTGAAGCCGGGCCACACGTCGTTGAACTGCCAGACCAGCGTGCCGTTGCAGTGCGGCTGCCGGCGCCGGTAGTGCTCGACGCCGAACTTCAGCCCCTCGGCCTGCGACACCATGGTGAAGTCCACGTACTGCTCGATCGTCTCGGGCAGGCCGGTCACGATCCGCAGCACCGCGTCGTGCTTGTTCTTCAGGCTGTCCTTGTTGTGGTGATCGAACGATCCACTGTGGACGTACAGTTGGTCCGGCGGCAGGCAGCGGCGCAGGGTCGCCAGCTCGGGTGACGCGTGGATGCCGAACTCGCTGATGAACTTGCCCCGGTCGTCGGCATAGCGCCGGTAGTGCCGCGCGTCGCCGGGGTTGTCGTAGGTGCGGGCGTTCGGGCCGAAGTTGACGCCGTGCCACACCTCCCAGGCGTGCCGGTCCCCGTCAGTGGCCCCGTTGACGGCGGCGACGCCTGCGCCGGAGTCCTCGCCCCACGGGCTGCCCGGCCAGTAAGGGGTCCGGCCGTCGAACTCGGCCACGGCGCCGGGCAGGACATGGTAGAAGAAGGCGTGGCCCCAGTCGCCGGGCTCGTGGTCGCCGTAGGCCACCCCGTGCAGCATCTGCACTTCGTTGTTGCCGCACCACAACGCCAAGCTCGCCCGGTTGCGCAGCCGCTTGACCTGGTGTTCGGCCTCCCGAGCCACCTCGTCGGCCAGGACGCCGTCGCTTTCCGGATAGTCCGTGCAGGCGAAGAGAAAGTCCTGCCACACCAACATACCCAGCTCGTCGCAGGCCTGGTAGAAGGCATCCTGCTCGTAGATGCCGCCGCCCCAGACCCGCAGCATGGTCATGCCGCCGTCGCGGGCCAGGCCGACCAGGGCCCGCACCCGGTCCGGCGTGACCGAGCCGACCAGCATGTCCGCGGGAAGCCAGTTGGCGCCACGGGCAAAGATCGGCGTGCCGTTGAGGACGAAACGGAACAGGCGACCGCCCACGGGATCGGGCCCGCGGTCGAGCGCGATGGTGCGCAGTCCGATCCGATCGGTCGTGTGGTCGACGATCGCCATGCCGGCGGACAAGGTGATGGACACGTCGTACAGCGGCTGGTCGCCGAGATCGTGCGTCCACCACAGTTCCGCGTCGGGCACGGTGATGACGCGCTCCGCGCGGCCGTCCACCACCGGCAGTTCCACCACAGTGCGCCGGCCGGTCGGCGCGATGAGCGCGATCCTCGCCGTGAGTTCGGTGTCCGCGCCGAACGGGTCGACCTCGACCAGCACGCCGACCGTCGCCGAGCCGTCCGCGGCGATCGAGTAGGTGCGGATGTGGTGTCCGGTGAGCACGGCCGTCCGCTGCACGCGCAGTTCGACCGGCCGCCAGATGCCGATCGACGGCACGCGCGGGCCGAAGTCCCAGCCCCAGGAGAAGGCCGCCTTGCGGCGCTGGGACGCGATCGGCATGACCGTCAGCATGGTGCCTTCGGCGGCGGCGGATGTCGTGTCCTCGGCCTCCCGCAGGGCCGCGAAGGCGGGGTCCTCGGCGAACCTGGCGAACACCGCGTCCAGCCGTTCCCGCAGCCCGGCCCCCGCGGCCGACGCGGTCAGGCCGAGCAGCGGCGGGGAGAAGCGCAGCATCAGCTCGTTGCGGTCGCGGAGCCGGTCGGTGACGTCGAATTCGGCCGGCCGGAACATGTTCTCGTGGTGGCCGAGCGGCGCGCCGTTCAGCCAGATGTCGACCACGGTGTCCAGGCCGTGGAACACCAGCCGCGCCCGCCCGTCCTCGGCCGGGCGCACGAACGAGGCCCGGAACCACCAGTCGCGGTTCTCGATCCAGCGGATGTCGCGCTCGTTGCGATCGAGGTAGGGATGGGCGATCCGGTCGGCGGCCAGCAGCGACTCGTGCACCCCGCCGGGCACGACGGCGGGCAGCCAGCCCGCGGCCGGCAGGTCCGACATCTCGAGTCCGACCTGGGTGTCGATCAGCTCGAAATCGGTGATCTGCAAGACTTTCTCCTTATCACAGGCCAGGTTTCTCGCGGCCCGTCTCCGGCACCCGCAGGACGGCGGCCGCCCCGAGCAGGGCCAGCACGGCCAACGTCAGGAACAGCAGGGGAAAGCCGCCGACACCGAGCAGCGCGGGGGCGGCGAACGGCACCAGGGACTGCGGCAGCGCGCTGGCGACGCTGATGATCGCCATGTCCTTGCCCGCGTTCTCGGCGTCGGGCAGCAGCCGCACGCACAGCGCGAGGTCGACGGCCAGGAAGGTGCCGGTGCCGATCCCGCCCAGCACGACCGCGACGAACACGGTGGCGAGGCTGCCGGCCGTGGCCATCAGCCCGAGCGAGATCGCGGCGAGCAGGCCGGCGAGCATCACGAACGGCCGCTGCCGCCCGACCGCGTCCGAGAGGTAGCCGGCCACGACGCTGGCCCCGGCGATGCTCAGCACGCCGGCCAGTCCGGCCCAGACCAGGACCGAGCCGACCCGGGCGGACGGGATGCCGAGGTGCTGCATGAGGAAGAACGTGTTGTAGCTGCTGGCCGAATAGGCGCACATGATCAGGAACCGCACCAGCCAGGCCCAGCCGAACGCGGGGTGGCGGCGTGGGTCGAACCAGAACGCGCCGGCCAGGGCACGCAGGTCCAGTGGCGGCTTCGGGGAGGTGTCGGGCGGATCGCGGAACAACAGCACGGCGGCGAGAGTCGCGGTGAGGGCGGCGGCCGCGACGATCAGCCACTGGGCGGGGCCGCTGGCCGGGGCGGCGTTGGCCAGGCCGACGCCGAGGATCGGGCCGGCCGCGGTGGCCAGCCCGACCAGGCCGGACACGCCCCCGCGCCGGTCGGGCGGGACCTGGTCGGCCACGATCGCGTTGTTCGCGGCGTACTGGAAGTTGCCCGCCGCCTGGGCCAGGCACCATAACAACACAACCTGCCAGACCGTGGTGGCCACCGTCATCGCGACCATCACGAGGGCGAGCACCAGCGACCCGGTGAGCATCCAGGTGCGCCGCCGGCCGAGCCGGGCGCGGGTGCGGTCGCTGATGCGGCCCGCGATCGGGCTGGACACCAGCGCGCACAGCGCGCCGAAGCCGGTGACCACGCCGAACGCCGAGGTCGCGGCCGGGCCCTCGCCGACCATCGTGGTGAGGCGCAGCGCCAGCAGCAGCTGGAGCTGGGTGATCACCGCCATGTTCACGCCGAGCTGGCTGAGCATGATCGCCGGGACGAAGCGGCGCAGGGACACGCCCCGGGCGGACTCGTGCTTCTCATCGGTGGACGGGGCGGAGGGCGCTCTCCGCCACAGCGAGGTCATCCGCCGCAACCGTCGGTCTCGGCGGTCAGGACGCCGTCGGGAGGGGCGCGGTCGGTCGCGGGCGCTGTCCGCTCGATCCGTCCACCTTCTGGCCAGCGGCGTACACCCCGGCCAGCGCCGCCCACAGGACACAGCCGGCGAGGGTGACGAGCCACAAGATCTGCGTGGCCCCGATCACGACGCAGAACACCAGGTTCACCACGGGAACGCCGCCGATGACCAGGAAGATCGGGAGATCGTCGGCCAGCGACAGTCGGGCGCTCATCCGGCCGCGCCAGAACAGCGCGAGCAGGACGGCCGGCACGACGAGCAGCACCGCCAGCATGACCACCTCGGCCGGGCTTCCCGGCGCGAAGAACGGGGTCAGGTACAGCAGGAAGGACGTGATCGGGGAGAACATGCACAGCAGCGCGGCCAGGGCGGCCGCGACCGGGTAGACGTAGCCCACTGCCTTGGCGTATCCCGACTTCCGGTGCCACCAGCGGCCGAGCAGGAAGAACGTCGCCGCGTAGCCGACCAGCGGGGCCCAGCCGGTGAAGTTGCTGACCGGCTCGTCGTAGATCATCACGTGACCGGGCGGCGTGTGCCAGGTCCAGCGGGCGACCCCGTCGTGGAAGTCCTTCACCGCCACGGTGTCCAGCGAGAAGTCGGCGACGATCGCGACGAGGCCGGCCGTGAGGGGCTTGAGCCAGGTCGGCATCCGCGTCGCGGCGAGCACCCGCAACGTCGAGTAGGTCAGGATCGCCTCGAACACCGGCACCGACAGCGGCACGTTGAACACCATGACCAGGGACTGGCCGAACGTGTACAGGTGCGCCAACGTCGCGGCGTTCTCGAACACGGCCGAGTACAGCAGCGTGAACGAGCACAGCTCCATCGCCCGGGCGGCCGGATGTGGCTCCCGGCGGACGATGTAGGCGATCACGATCGCCGCGAGCACATAGACCACCAGATCCTGGACGACCCAGGTCGGAACGAACGTGAACGTTGTCATCGCGCCCTCATGACCTCTGGTTATACGAGTAAGTTACACGAGTAACCTACCGCCGTGTCGCCGGTCACGCAACCGGGGTTGGTGTTTGGATCGGGAAAAGCCCTGGTCAGACCGAGTCGCGGTGGACGATCTCGATCAGGTCGTCGTCGGTCGTCGTCACCCGGGCCAGGTCGCAGCCGGCCGCGATGAGCAGGTCCGTGGCCAGCACGCGGGCGATGAGGGCGCTGTCCAGCCGGACCGTCGTCAGCGCCGGAAACGCGAACCGGGCCAGCGGGATGTCGTCGAAGCCGATCACGGCCAGGTCCCGGGGGACGGTCAGGCCGGCCACCCGCGCCCCGGCCAGCACGGCGATGGCGGTTTCGTCGTTGGCCGCGACGACGGCAGTCGCGCCGCCCTCGTGCACGGCTCGGACCTGGCGGGCCAGCGCGGGCAGCTCGCCGTCGGCCGCCAGCTCGCCGATCACGGCGATGCCCAGCGCGGCGGCCCGGGCGCGGACCTCCCGGTGGCGGGCCGCCGTGACGACATCGACGTGAGTCGAACTGGGCTGGGCGAAACAGAGCGCGCGGTGCCCGGCCTGCGCGAGCACGTCGACCTGCATCGACGCCCCTTGGGTGAGCATGAGCGACTTCAGCTCGGCGTCGGGCTGGAGATCGGCGCCGTCGAATTGTTGAATGCCCAGCCGGCGCAGGTTCTCGATGTCGCCGTCCGTGAACGGAACCAGCGATGCGACGGCGAACGGCGACACCATCGACGCCATTTCCGACACCGACAGCGGCGAGGTCGTCGTGGAGTGCGTGAGCAGCGTGAAGCCGCCATCTCGGACGGTCGCGGCGAACGACGACAGGAACACGGTCATCTTGTGGCTGCCGTCGAATCCGGACGTGTCGAGCAGCACCAGGTTCGTGCGCCCCCGCTTGAGCGCCGCCGCCGAGGCCGACGGCACGTAGTCGAGCTCCGCCGCCGCGGCCAGGATGCGCTCCCGGGTCGCGTCCGGGATCCGGTGACCCGGCACGTCGTTGAGGACGTAGCTGACCGTCGCCCGGGACACGCCGCTCAGCCGGGCCACATCGGCGCTGGTCGCTCGCTTCACGCCGCTGAGCCTAACCGCGTTCGCCGCCGGGGGTTTCCGCACCGGCCGCCGCCCGTGGTCGACGACCAAGTCCGAGCAACGAGTTGGCCCCGCGTTGAGACGCCGATCACGATTGCATATGGAAGACGGTCTTGTACGGCGTTCAAGACCGCGCTACCGTTCTTGTGCAGCGACCAAATCTGGGGAGAGGAAATCGACGTGATCGAGAAGGACGTCGTCATCGTCGGGGCCGGCGCGGTCGGCCTGAGCCTGGCCATGCAGCTCGGCCGCCTGGGCGTGTCCAGCCTCGCGGTGGACCGGCGCGCGGCCACCAGCGACCACCCGCGGGCCCGGGGCATCAACACGCGCACGGCGGAGCTGATGCGGCAGTGGGGAATGGAGGGCGCCATCCGTCGCAACGCGTTGCCGCCGGAGGACTTCTGCTTCGCCTACCGCCGCGATTCCATGCGTGGCCACGAGTACGGCCGCACGGTCACCGACGACGGGATCGACGTGCCGAGCGCGATGCCGCGGCTGCTGGTCCCGCAGGACATCATCGAGGACGAGCTGCGGGAGCGGGCCCGGGAGTCGGCCGAGATCCGGCTGCGGACCGAGGTCGAGGACTTCGAGGAGACCGAAACCGGCGTGCTGGCCACGATTCGCGACCTGCGCACCGGGGAGGTCCAGCAGACCCGCAGCCGCTACCTGGTCGCCGCCGACGGCGCGATGAGCATGGTCCGGCAGCGGCTGGGCATCCCGATCGAGGGCAACCCGCTGATCGGCTACTGGCTCGGAATCTACTGGAAGAGCGCGGATCCCCGGCTGTGGGCGACCTACCTCGAGCAGCCGAGCATGGCCTACTACGCGATCGACCAGGACGACGTGGTGGTGGTCTCCGCGGTCGACCGCACGAACCGGTGGCTGACCTTCCGGATCCTGCCGGCGGTGACGACCCGGCCGGCGCCGCCCTCGCACGATGAGGCGCTGCGCCTCGTGCGCAAGGCCACCGGCCTGCCCGATCTCGACCTGGATCTGGTCAACGTGCAGGTCTGGCGGGTGAGCGCCCAGGTCGCGAAGTCCTACCGGCAGGGCCGGATCTTCCTGGCCGGCGACGCCGCCCACCTGCTGCCGCACACCGGCGGGCTCGGCATGAACACCGGGATCCAGGACGCGCACAACCTGGCCTGGAAGCTCGGCCTGGTGCTGCGCGGCCACGCCGACCCCGCGCTGCTGGACAGCTACGAGGCCGAGCGGCGGCCGGTGGCCGAGCAGAACGCCGGCTGGTCGGTCGGCAACAACGACACCCTCAAGCGCATCATCGCCTCGGCCCGCGCCGAGGACGGGCCGGGCGTGACCGCGGCGATCGAGGCCGAGAACGACCACGTCCGCCAGGAAGGCGCGGAGCTCGGCTTCGCCTACCGGTCCCACGCGGTCGTCGGTGACGGCACGATCCCGCCCGCCCCCAGCCAGACCGTCTACACCCCGACCGCCGTCCCCGGTTGCCGCGCGCCGCACGTGTGGCTCGACCGCGGCGGCGAACGGATCTCCAGCATCGACCTCCTGCACTCGCGGTTCGTCGTGCTGGCCGGTGCGCACGGCGGCGCGTGGGTCGCCGCGGCCCGGGCGATCGCCGACGACACCGACATCCCGATCACCGGCCACACCGTCGGGCCGAACGCCGAGATCACCGATGTCGACGGCGATTTCCTTGACACGTATGGCATTTACGTGGACGGTGCGGTGCTGGTCCGTCCGGACGGGCATGTCGCGTGGCGGGCCCAGTTCATCGACGGCGCCGACACGACGCCGCTGATCGAGGCCCTGGAGCAGGTGCTGGGGCGGTCGGTCCGGGCCGCCGAGCCGACATCGGTCGTGGTCTCCTGAGGGGGCGTCATGATTGCCGCACAAGTGAAACGGCCCGGCGGCCCGGCGGCCATCGAGATCGTCGAGACGCCCGATCCGGTGCCCGGCCAGGGAGAGCTGCTGGTGTCGGTCTCCGTCGCGGGCGTGAACTACGTCGACACCTACTACCGGTCCGGACTCTATCTGCGGCAGCCGCCGTTCGGTCTCGGCACGGAAGGAGTCGGCACGGTCGTCGTGGGCGCGGGCGAGTTCCAGGTCGGGGACCGGGTCGCCTGGTGCGAAGCGCCGAACAGCTACGCCGAGTTGGTGACGGTGCCGGCCGACCGGGCCGTGCGCGTCCCCGCCGGCCTCACCGACGAACTGGCCGTGGGCGCGCTGCTCCAGGGAATGACCGCCCACTGCCTGGTGGATTCCACCTTTCCCGTGGCCGGCGGCGATGTCGTGCTGGTGCACGCGGCGGCCGGCGGTGTCGGCCTGCTGCTCACCCAGCTGGCCAGCGCCCGTGGGGCGCGGGTCATCGGCACCGTGTCCACCGACGAGAAGGCCGCCCTGGCAAGGGAAGCCGGCGCGGCCGAGGTGATCCGCTACGACCGGCCCGGGAGCCTGGCGGCCGAAGTCCTCGCGCTGACCGAAGGCGAGGGCGTCCACGTCGTCTACGACGGCGTCGGCGCGACCACGTTCGACCTCAGCCTGGCCAGCCTGCGGCGGCGCGGAACGCTGGTGCTGTTCGGCACGGCCAGCGGCCCCGTGCCGCCGGTGGATCCGCAACGCCTCCGGCTCGGCGGATCCCTGTACCTGACCCGACCCACCCTGTACGACCACATCGTCACCCGTGCGGAACTGGAACACCACGCCGAGGCCGTGTTCGACGCCGTGACGGCCGGGGAACTCAAGATCCGGGTCGGCCACGAATACCCCCTGGCGCAGGCCCGTCAGGCCCACGAGGACCTCCAGGGCCGGCGCACCACCGGCAAGCTGCTGCTGCGGATCTGATCAGAAAGGCTGTTGGAACCATGGAAACGAAGCACCGCGACCTCGTGAACGACTGGTTCGCGTGGACCGCCGACCTGTGCGCCGACCCCGAGCTCGCCACCCTCGGCGAGGTCCACCGGCTCTGGGCCGACAACGGCCGGATCGTCACCCACGGCGCGGTCCGGGCCGACGGCATCGCCGCCCTGGAGAAGCTGTTCGGGCTGTTCCCGTCGCAGTACGAGACAGTGGCGGTCCAGCAACCGTTCCACACCTACATCGAGGCCGGTGACCAGGTCGTTCTCGAGTTCGACATCCTCATCGGCGCCCGGGAACCCGCGTCCCGACAGGAGTTCCGGGTGATGATGATTCTCTCCATAGTGGACGGAAAGATCGTCGAGATGCGGGAGGTCTCGGCGGTCAAGGCCGGCGGATTCTGACCAGTCGGGCCCGGGGGAGACGTCCCCCGGGCCTCTATACTTGGCCCGTGGCCGACACTCAGCGCCCTGCCGCCCCGGTGAAGGCCGGCATCACGCTCCAGCGCGTCATCGACGCGGCGTTCACCGTCCTGGACCGGGACGGCATCGGCAAGCTGTCCACCCGGGCCATCGCCGCCGAGCTCGGCGTGCAGACCAACACCGTGATGTGGCACATCCAGACCAAGGACCGGCTGCTGGAGCTGATGGCCGACGCCATCATGGGCGAGGCCGATCTGGAGGACCTACCCGGCGCGCCGGCCGAGCAGGCGGCCGAGCTGATGCGACGGCTGCGCCGGGCCATGCTCGCGCACCGGGACGGCGGCTCGATCGTGGCCGGGACCTTCCCGGTCGAGCCGCACACGCTGGCCTTCGCCGACCGCATGCTGACCACGCTCTTCGGCTGCTGCCCCACCCGCAAGTCGGCCGCCTGGACCTCCTTCACCCTGCTGTACTTCACGCTCGGCCTGGTCCAGGAGCAGCAGGCCACCCCCGGCGATTTCCGCGGCCGCCTGCGCGAATCCGTTGACCAGCACCACTTTCCCGGCCTCAGCTCGGTGCTCGCCGACTACGTCTCCTTCGACTACGACGAGCGCTTCGCCTTCGGCGTGGACCAGATCCTCCGCTCCGCCGTCGTCGCGGAGGACTGACCGTCAACTCCCGGCGGCCATGGCGGCCGCCGGCCCGCCGACCTGCTGCCAGGCGGTGCCGTTGTACTGGAACACGCCGCCGGCGTTGAGTCCGTAGATCCCGTTGTCGCTCACCGCGAACGCCGTCCCCGGCCCGCCGATCCTGGTCCAGTCCATCGGCGAGTCGTTGTACCGGTAGGCGTCGCCGGTCGTCGGATTTGTTGCCACCAGGCCGTTGTTGCCGGCGGTGATGGTCTTGGCCGGGCCACCGACCTGCTGCCAGGCCGTGCCGTTGTACTGGAACACCCCGGCGGGGTTGAGCCCGTAGATGCCGCGGTCGCTGACCGCGAACGACGTTCCCGGTCCGCCGATCTTCTCCCAGCTCATGGGCGAGTTGGCGTAGAGGTACACGTCCCCGCTCTGCGGATTGGTGGCCAACAGCTTGTGCGAGCCGGCGTAGAGAGTGCCGGCCGGGCCGCCGACCTGGATCCAGTCGGAGCCGCCGGTCCAGTGGTAGACGGCCTGGCCGTCGGGGCTCAGGCCGTAGACGCCGTCGTCGTTGACGGCGAAAGTCCGCCCGGGGCCGCCGATCCTGCTCCAGTTCATCGGGGAACCGTTGTAGTGGTAGATGTCCCCGGTCTGCGGATTGGTGGCGAACAGGCCCGCGCCGCCGGCGTACAGCGCGCCGGCCGGCCCGCCGATCTTGGTCCAGGACTGCCCGTCGTAGGCGAAAACCCCACTGCGATCCGGGGAAAGCGCATACAGTGTGCGCTGCCACGGGCTCGGATGGTCCTGCCAGTTCAGTGGCGCGAGATAGACGCCGCCCTGCCCCCAGCCGGCGGTGCTCACCCACCACTGGCCGCCGTCCTGGATCACCTCGGCCGCGTGCGAGTCGATGTGCCCGGCCTGGTCGCCGATCTGGAAGTGGAACGGGTCGCGGCTGCGGAACACGTCCGTGCCGGTGTAGGAGCCGCGCGGCCCGGTGAACAGGTACCACCAGCCGTCCCGCTGCACGACGAACGGCGACTCGGTCGGGGCCCCGCCGCCGGCGAACGCGACGGTCCGCGCGCTCCAGTGGATCAGATCGGTGCTCGTCCGATAGGCCACCACGGGATCGCCGCCGGACGGGGAAGCGTTGGCGCAGTAGTACATCACCCACTGGTCGCCGATCCGGACCACCATCGGGTCGCGGGCCTCAAGGCCGTCTCGGAACAGCGGGCCGGCCGGAGATCTGGTCCAGTGCCACAGATCCGCCGACGTCGCCAGGTTCAGCTCGGTGCTGGCCGGATCGGCGCCGCCGCCGGCGTAGAACATGTAGTATGTGCCGCCGACGTGGATCACGTGCGGGGCCCAGAGATGGGTCTCCCCGTAGCCGCCGTCGACGGTCAGGGCCATGGGCTGCTTGGTCCACGGGCCGTGCGGTGTCGGGGCGGTGGCGTGGGCGAACTGGATCTCGTGGTCGGGGTCGGCCGGCTCCGGATGCGTGATGCCGAACAGGTGCCAGACGCCGGAATCGTCGCGGACGAAGGTGTGATCGTTGATGTACCACGGTGTCGACTCGCCGACGCTTGGATCGTAGACCTTGCCGAACTGCCCGGCCGCCGTCCACTCCACCGGGTCACCGGCGGCCGGGATGGTGGACAGCAGCAGGGCGATGGCCGGCAGGAGGACGCTTTTCATCGGTGTGCTCCCGAAATCGGGCGGGCCCCGACCGGAGCCGGGGCCCGCGACGACGTGCTACCGCGCGGACCGGTTATTCCGCGACGACGACCGAGGCCGGGCCGCCGATGGTCACCCAGGTGGTGCCGCCCTGCCAGAGGTTGACCGCGTTCCTGCTCGGGGTCAGCCCGAAGATCTGGGACGCGCTGCTGATCTCGAAGTCGGCGCCGGGCCCGCCGATCTGCCGCCAGTCGTTGGCCGCGCCGTTGTTGAGGAAGACGTCGCCGCTGGACGGGTTGGTGGCCAGCAGTCCGCTGCCGCCGGCGTACACCCAGCCGGCCGGGCCGCCCCACTGCGTCCACGCGGTGCCGGAGCCGTTCCACCGGAAGACCGCCCCGCCGTTGGGCGTCAGCCCGAACAGGCTGGTGTTGTTCACCGCGAAGCTCTTGCCGGGGCCGCCGACCTGGTTCCAGACATTCGGCGTGCCGGTGAACTGGTAGATGTTGCCGTTCTGCGGGCTGGTCGCGAACATCCCCGCGCCGCCGGTGTACATCCAGCTGGCCGGGCCGCCGACCTGCGTCCAGGTGGCGCCGGAGCCGGTCCACCGGAACACGCCGCTGCCGTCGGGGGCCAGGCCGTAGAGGTGGATGTAGCCGTCGGTCTCGGGGGCGAAGCCGAAGACCCGGCCGGGGCCGCCGACCCTGGTCCAGCTCTGGCCCGCGCCGGAGTACAGGTAGACGTCGCCGTTCTGCGGGCTGGTGGCGACGACGTAGCCGAAGCCGGCGTAGAGGTTCGCGGCCGGGCCGCCGATCTGGCTCCAGGTGGTGCCGCCCTCCCACTGGAAGACGCCACTCTTGTTCGGGGACAAGGCAACCGCATGGGCGGTGTACTGCGCCGCGTGCGGCTGCAAGGTGGCGGCCAGCGCGCCGTCCACCTTGAGTTGGCGGACCGGTGCGGTGGCCGGCGCGGGCGTCGGCGCGGCCGATGCCTGGGGCGCGACCGCCACGGCGCCGAGCAGCATGGCGACGGCGGCGGTGAGGTGGATTCCCGTTCTCAAGCCGATTCTCATGCTCGGTGATCGTGCCGACGAGGTCTTGTGCAAACCTTGCGCCGCCTGGGAACTCCGACGCCGCGTCAGACTCGCGCGAACTCCTTCGACACCCGGCTCAGCCACTCGACGTCATCCACTACGCCTACCGGCCGCGCCACCGTGGCGGTCTCGGCCGGCGCAGTTCCGGCCGCACGCCGGCGCAGCGCGTCGGCGATGAGCGTCGCTTCGACGGCGGCGTCGCCCCGGGTCCGCGCCCGTTCGGCGGCATCGGGATCGAACCACGGCCGCAGCTGGAGTCGCCCGTCCCAGATCTCGATGATTCGCCGGTGCAGCAAGCGATCCGGCGTGACGTCCGGCGGGTCGGCCAGCGCCACCGTCGGGAACGCGCCCCGCAGCGCCGCCCACAGCGGATCCAGCGCCCGCAGGGATCGCTTGACCCGCAACGAGTTCACCCAGGCGTCGAGCCCGAGCCGGGCCCCGGCGTAGGGCAGCATGATCGCGACCAGGTCGAGCACGATCGCCGTGCGGAACAGGATCCCGATCAGATCCCCGTGCAGGAAGGCGATGTGCTGGCCCAGTTGGTAGCTGATCATCGCGGCCAGCCGGACCAGGCAGTACGCCAGTCCGACCAGCAGCCCCAGGCTCATCAGCGCCATGCCCGCCCGCAGGCCGAACCGGGCGCCGAGCCGTCCGTACGCCCAGGACGTCGTGGCCAGCATGACGACGGAAACCGCCAGATAGCCCAGATACAGGTAGCCGCCGGCGGAAATCACCGGCGCCTGTTCGGCGCTGTCCCGGGTCGCCAGCACTTCCGGGTAGTTGGACCCGAACAACGCGAACAGAACCACGACGCCGACGACTGCCGCGCCGCACCACCACAGTTGCGGACGAACACGCCGCTCCGCCTCGGCGTCGCCGTGGATCATGTGCAGGAACGAGCACTGGAAACAGGTCAGCGACACCAACGTCAGGCAGTTCGACAGCGTGCCGGCCATGTCCGGCACGGACATCGCGTCGACGGCGGCGACCACCGACGTCACCTGCGACGTGACCGACAACGCCAGCGTCGCCATGCCGCGGCAGACCCAGGCCAAGGCCACATTGCCGGACTTGCGCGACAGGTCCCAGAGGCGCACGCACAGGCCGAGCCAGCACAGGCCGACGATGGCGAACAGGATGATCTCGGACAACGGCCTTCCCCGGTCAGCTGAGCGGTGTGGTGAGCGCGGCCTCGATCCGGTCGAGCACCTCGGCCAGCTCCGCCGACAGGTCGGCCCGGCGGTCCCGGCGCAGCCGGCCGCCGCGCTCCAGCACCAGCATCGCGAACAACTCCGCCTGGCGTTCCTCGGGATCGCCGTAGGCGGTGCGGCAGAGCACCTTCCGGATCATCGTCGGGTCGAGGTCGGGCATCAGCAGCTGGAGGACGTCCTGCGGCGACGCGGTCGCCGACGGGTGGCCGCACAGCATGTGCCCGAGCTCGTGCAGGATGATGTGCTCCTGGTGCAGGGCACTGGTCTCGGCCTCGTAGCAGACGAAATCGACGTCACGGGTGGCGATCCACATGCCGCTCGGCCCCTGGCCGGGAGTGCGCACCGGCCGCAGCTCGATCGGCCGGCCGCGGGTCGTGCCCACCGCCCGCGCCAGCTCCCGGACGTCGAACGGATGCGGCACGTTGAGCAGCCCGACGACCTCGTCCAGCCTTCGGTCGCCCGGGCGCATCCGTCCTCCACCGTGTCCACTGCCGGCATTCTCCCAGCTGGCCGGGCCGGACGGAGGCTATTTGTCGGGATGCTCCAGCTTCCACAGCTGCGTGACCATGTCGGCGACGGCCTCCCGGCTGCTCTCCGACAGGTCGGCGCTACGCAGGGCGATCTCGGTGACGCCGGCCGCGCGCAGCATGGCCAGCAGCGTGAGCTGCTCGTCGATCCGCCCGGCCAGCTCGTCGTCGAGGAAATAGGTGACCGGCACCCCGAAGAAGGTGGCCAGCGCGGTCAGGTGCTGCACCGACGGGTTGTCGCGGCGGCCGGTGCGCAGCTGCCAGATGTAGGTGTGGGAGATCGTGACGCCCTGCTGATCGCGGATGGCCTCGGCGACCGAGGCGTAGCTGTGCTCGCTGTCGCCGGCCCGCCGGACGGTGCGGAACAGCCGGTCCAGCCGGTCGGCCAGAGCGCCCATCGCCGCAGACCTCCCATCAGCTGACGTTGACGTCGGGTTCCGAATCGTACGCCCCGATTGACAGGCGAGGTGCGCGGCGTCCATGCTCGGGCATCAACTCACGTTGATGCCGGGCCGGCGGAATGTCAACGATCGGCATCCGGGGAGCGTGGGTGGGGCGACGGGGGGAGACCGGATGCCAACGCAGTTCCGGCTGCTGGGCGACGTCGGGGCGTCGGTCGGTGGCCGCGACATCGACCTGGGATTCCAGCGCCAGCAGTGCGTGCTGGCCGTGCTCCTGGTCGATGCCAACCGGGTCGTGTCCGTGGACGAGCTGGTCGAGCGTGTGTGGGGGGAGCGTGCGCCGCAGCGCGCCCGGACCGCCCTCTACAGCTACCTGTCCCGGCTGCGCGGCGCATTGGCCGTCGCCGAGGACGTGGATCTCGTGCGCCGCAACGGTGGTTACCAACTCGGCGTCGACGAGCAGCACGTGGATCTGCACCGCTTCCGCGACCTGGTCGTCAGGGCCCGTGCCTGCCCGGACGACCGGACCGCCGGCCCGCTGCTGGCCGACGCGCTGGCGTTGTGGCGGGGCGAGGCCTTCAGCGGCTTGGACAGTCCGTGGCTGGACAGCGTGCGCGACACCGCCGAACACGACCGGTTCGCCGCCGAGCTCGATCACGCCGACATCGCACTGCGCTCCGGCCGCCATGCCGACCTGCTGGCCGAGCTGACCGGCCGCACCGCCGACCGGCCGCTGGACGAACGCCTGGCCGGCCAGCTGATGGTCGCCTTGTGCCGCAGCGGCCGGCAGGCCGACGCCATCGGGCACTACCACCACATCCGGGCCCGGCTGGCCGAAGACATCGGGGCCGACCCGTGCCCGCCGCTGCAACGGCTGTATCACCAGATTCTCACTGGCGACCAGGATTTCGACGATCCGGTGGAGCCGGCCCGGCCGCCGGCACCGCGCCAGCTGCCGCCCGCGCCGGCCTGGTTCGTCGGCCGCGGCCGTGAGCTCACCGCCCTCGCCGCCGCCGTGGATCGCTCCGCCGGGGTGATGGCCGTCGCCGCGATCACCGGCGCCGGCGGCGTCGGCAAGTCCTCGCTCGCCCTGCACTGGGCCCACCAGCATGTCGAGGATTTCCCCGACGGGCAGCTGTTCCTGGACCTTCGCGGCTGCACGCCCGGCGAGGAGCCGCTCAGCCCGGCGGCCGCCATCCGTGTACTCCTGGCCGGTCTCGGGGTCGGGCCGGACCGCGTGCCGCTCGACCTCGACGCGCGGATCGGCCTGTACCGCAGCAAAGTCGCCGATCGGCGGATGCTGGTCGTGCTGGACAACGCCGCCGACGCCGCCCAGGTCGCGCCGCTGCTTCCCGGCAGCCCAGCCTGCACCGTGCTCGTCACCAGCCGGGATCGCCTGGCCGGCCTGGTCAACACCTATGGGGCCCAACCCTTGTCGGTCACCGGGCTGCCCGCCGTCGAGGCCCGGGCGTTGCTCACCGCTCGTCTGGGCGTGGCCAGGCTTTCCGCCGAGCCCCGAGCCGTCGACGACGTGATCACCCACTGCGCCGGGCTGCCGCTGGCCCTGACCATCGTCGCCGGCCGCGCCGCCGCCCAGCCCTCGCTCCCGATCGAGGATCTGGCCGCCGAACTCCGTGACCCCGCAACCCGATTGTCCGCGCTCGACGACGGCCCCGACGCCAGCCTGCCGGCCGCGCTGGGCCGATCCCACGCCACGCTCGACCCCGACCAGGCCGCCGCCTTCGCCCTGCTTGGTCTTGCCCCCGGCCCCGACATCAGCGTCCCTGCCGCGGCCGCCCTGCTCGACCTGACCCCCGCCCTCGCCGGGGCGCTGCTCCGCTCCCTGGACCGGGTTTCCCTTGTCCAGCAACCAAATCCCGGCTGCTACCGGCTGGACGAGCTGACCCGCCTGTTCGCCGCCGACCGTGCCCACCGCGACATCCCCGCCGCCGACCGGGATTCCGCCCTCCGACGCCTGGCCGACTTCCACCGCCACCCCGCCCTCGCCTGGCTGCCCCGCTACCACCGCCCGCTTCCCGACCTCATGTCCCCCGGCACTCGCCCGCGCCGGATCTTCGCCATGCACGGCCCGGACTCCGGCGCCGAACGCTGAGCAACGCCCGTCTCGGCGCGGCTGAATGGTCACTGTCCGCAACCGCTACTTGCCATGATGGAAAGTCGACCCTAGACTTTCCATCATGGAAACTAACAGGCAGGCCGCCGGACGGCCCGACGCGACGGCCGCCGCCGAGGCTCTCGACAGCATCTCCGACGTGCGCGAACGCATCGCCACGCGGGTCGTCAGCCCCTGGTGGTACCACTTGGGCCTCGGCCTCTCGGTGCTGCTCGTGTTCGGCTCCATCGACCTGGACCGCGACTTCGCTCCGTTCGGAGTGATCGTCGGCGGCGTGCTGCTGCCCACCGCCCTGGTCTGGGCGGCCAAGCGCGCCACCGGCGTCGCCATCGACCGCTCGGCCGCGCCGCTCGGCGTCCGCCACGTCAACGGCTTCTACCTGATCGCGCTCGTCGTCCTCGGCGGCCTCGGGCTGTGGGCCCGCCTCGGCCTCGACCTGCTCGGCGCGATGACCGCCGCCGGCGTCGTGGCCGCGGTCCTGACCGTCGTCATCGGCCTGCGGACCGACCGGGCCTGGCGCGCCGGGGTGCAGGCCGGCCGATGACCGAACCCGCCTTCGACGAGCTCATCCACCCGCCCCACCGGCTCAAGATGTGCGCCATCCTCGCCACCGCCCAGTCCTGGGAGTTCTCCACCATCCGCGACATGCTCGACGTCAGCGACTCCGTCCTGAGCAAGCAGGTCAAGGTGTTACAGGACGCCGGCTACGTCACCGTCACCAAGGCCCCCCACAACTCCCGCACTCGCACCTGGCTCGCCCTGACCGAGACCGGCCGCGCCGCGCTGGCCGCGCACCTGGCCGAGCTGCGCCGCATCACCGACCTCGCCAGCGTCGCGGATTTCCCCTCCGCCAACTGAATCCGGCCAGAGGTCCCGGCCGGCGATGTCCACTATGGATCGATAGTGGACCCTTCTGTTCCGATGTGGACGGTCTCGATCACGACTCCCACACCGATGTGCTCGTCGCCCTGCTGCACGCCGTCGGCGCCACCACCAAGGCCGTCACGCAGCGCGCCGCCCAGCTCAGCGAGCTCGTCTGGGCCAACGCCGCCGTCCGCGACGTCATCCAGTCCGTCGTCGCCAGCCTCGCCGCCGTGGCCGCCGCCGGCAGTTGACCACGGGCTACGGATCCGTCGCACGCGTCATGGAGCCAGGGCGGGGCCAGTGGAGTCGCGGATGACCAGTTCCGGTTGGAACAGCGACTCACCGCGCGGGCCGGGCCGGCCACGGATCTCGTCGATCAGCATGAGTGCGGCCTGCCGACCGATGCGCAGCACGGGTTGGCGGACGGTGGTCAGTGGCGGACCGGTGTGGTTCATCAGGATCGAGTCGTCCGCGCCGATGACCGAGAGCTGCTCTGGCACGGCCAGCCCGCGCTGGCGAAGGGCGTGGATCAGGCCCAGTGCGAGGAGATCGGAGCTGCAGACCACGGCGGTCATGCCCTGGGCGAGCACCTTCTGCGCGACGGCGTAGCCGCCGTCCACGCCGTCGAAGGTCTCCATCGTCGGCAGCAGCGCCGCCTCGCCGAGGTGGCGGACGATGGCGCGGCGGAACCCGACGACCCGGCGCGCGGCCGGGGTGCGGCGGGTGTCGGTGACGGCGAGCCCGATGCGGCGGTGCCCGAGCTTGACCAGGTGCTCCACGGCCAGCATGCCCGCGACCTCGTCGTCAGTGGACAGGAACGGGGCGTCGACGCCGTCGAGATAGCCGTTGATGAGCACGATCGGCAGCCGCTGGTCCACCAGGCTCGTGTAGCGGGCGATGTCGAGCGTCGGGTCGGTGTGCAGGCCGGAGACGAACAGGATCCCGGAGACACCGTGCTCGCGCAGCATCTCGACGTACTCGTCCTCCTGCGGGCCGTCGGGCGCCTGGGCGCACAGGACCGGCGTGAACCGCTCCCGCGACAGGTTCGCGCTGATCACCTGGGCGAACAGCGGGAACACGGGGTTGTCCAGTTCGGGCACGACCAGCCCGACCAGCCCGGCGCCGCGGGACCGCAGCCGGTCCGGCCGCTCGATGTTGAGCACGTCCAGCGCGGTCCACACCGCCTGTTTCGCCGCCTCGCTGACCCCGGGATGCCCGTTGAGCACGCGCGAGACCGTGGCCTTGCTGTATCCGGACCGGTCGGCGATGTCCTGCAGTGGAACGGCCATGGCGCATTTCTAGCAGTGGGCTGCCGTGCTGACAACAAATTCTGCGATGATCGTTTCAGAATCTGCGATCACCGTTGTGGCCGCCTTGTGACACCCCTACCGTCGCTGCTATGTCTTCCTTCGCGACCACGGCGCCGGTCCTGCTCGCGGCGCCCCACCACGACGGATCGGGGTTCGACGTCAGCAACCCGGAGCCGGCGCTGGGCGAACGCGTCAGCGTGGTGCTGCGCACCCCGATCGGCCCGGAGGCCGAGCCGGTGGACCGCGTGTGGGTGCGCACGACCCCCGACGGCGACCCGGTGCACGTGCCGGCACGGGTGGACCGGCGCACGGTCAACGAGGTGTGGTGGCGCGCGAACCTCACCGTGCGCAATCCGGTTACCCGCTACCGGTTCCTGCTCGAAGGCCCGCGCGGGCCGCGGTGGTGCACCGCCGCCGGCACCTCGGTCCACGACGGGCCCGACGCCACCGACTTCGCCCTGCTCGCCGATTCCGCCGCCCCGGCATGGACCCGCGACGCGGTGATCTACCAGGTGTTCCCGGACCGCTTCGCGCGTTCGTCGGCGGCCGCGGGCCGGCCGCAACCGGGCTGGGCGGTCCCCGCCGGGTGGGACGAGCCGGTGATCGGGCGCGGTCCGCTGACTCCGCGCCAGTTGTACGGCGGCGATCTCGACGGGGTGCGTGACCGGCTCGACCACATCGCCGCGCTGGGAGCCAATGCCCTCTACCTCACCCCGATCTTCACCGCCGAGTCCAGCCACCGCTACAACGCCTCGTCGTTCACACAAGTCGATCCGCTGCTGGGAGGCAACGCCGCGTACGCGCGACTGTGCGCGGCCGTGCATGCGCGTGGCTGGCACATCATCGGCGACCTCACCCTCAACCACATCGGCGACGGCCATCCCTGGTTCCGGATCGCCCGCGACGACCCGGTCGCCACCGAGAGGTCGATGTTCTACTTCGACGCGGACACCACCCGCGGCTACGAGGCCTGGTGCGAGGTGCCGTCGCTGCCCAAGCTGAACTGGGCCTCACCGCAGCTGCGGCGACAGTTGATCGACGGGCCGGACTCAGTGGGCGGTCGCTGGCTTCGTCCACCGTACGAGCAGGACGGATGGCGCATCGACGTCGCGAACATGGTGGGACGCCGTGGAATCGACGACCACACCGCCGCCGTCGTCGCCACCCTGCGCCAGACGCTCGCCGCGACCGGCCGCGACCGGGTGCTGATCGCCGAGCACAGCCACGACGCCAGCGGCGATCTGGCCCGCTGCGGCTGGCACGGCACGATGAACTACGCCGGCTTCACTCAGGCCGTGTGGTCCTGGCTGCGCGGCCCCGACGCGGCCTTCCCGCTGCTCGGGCTGCCCGTCCCACGGCCGCGGCTCCCCGGCGCCACCGCGATGGCGGTCATGCGGAGCTTCGCCGCCGTCACGCCGCGGATGCGGTGGGATCGTTCATGGAACCTGCTCGGGTCGCACGACACCGCTCGGATCGCCTCGGTCCTGGCCGGAACCGGCTGCGAGGAGGTCGCGATCGGGCTGCTGTGCACGTTGCCCGGCACCCCGATGATCTTCGCCGGGGACGAGATCGGGCTGCCCGGCCGCTGGGGCGAGGACGGCCGTCGCCCGATGCCCTGGCACCGCCTCGATTCCTGGAACCGGGCGACCCTGCACCACTACCGCGCGCTGATCGCTCTGCGCCACGCGCATCGGTGCCTGCGCGAGGGAGCGCACCGCTGGGTCCACCTCGCCGACGACGCCCTGATCTACCTGCGCGAGACCGCGGACCAACGGCTGCTCGTGCTCGCCGCCCGCGCCCCGCACCGGCCCGTGGCGCTGCCCGCCGCTCCGCTGGGCCTCACCGCCGGCTCGGCGGCCAACGTCCACGGCGGCGCCGCCGACCTGCCCCGCAGTGAAACCAAGATCCTCTTGCCCGGCGACGGCCCGACCTTCCAGGTGTGGCAGCTCCCCGGAGAAAACCGATGAGCAGCAAATGCGGCTGGCTTGTGCTGCGCCCTACGGCGACCACCGGTGTCGACCTGAAGCCTGGAGACCCCGCTCGCCGCTCTCCGGGCGTGGTCCGAGCAACACATGGCCTCGCGCTCGGCCGCGCCAACGCCCACTCGCACGGCACGCACTCATGCCGACGAGTGGAGGGCAGCTCGGAGTCACGACGGTGACGGGCCGAGCCAGTTCAGAATCAACGGGTTCATCGTCGCGGGCGCCTCCAGCGTCGGCAGATGACCGGCCCATGGCAGGCGGACCCGCACCGCGCCCGGAATCGACGCGGCCAGCTGGTCCGCGGTGCTCCGGAAGTAGTCGACATCGTGATCACCCGACACGACAACGGTTCGCGCCGTCACCGCTGACAGGTCGAAATCCGCGTTGCGGACGAAGGCCGACTCCCGCGACTGCGCCGCATCACCGGCGGCAAGCTGAATCTCGAACGTCAGCCGCTGCATCCGCATCACCACTTCACGGGTCGCCGCCGAGGCCGCCGGCCCCAGCAGCGTCGCCACGTTCAGCTCCGCCGCCCCCGCGATGTCGCCGGCTGCCAGCAGTTCCTCCTCGCGAGCGCTGAACTCCATGATCGCAGCCGTCGGCGGGTGGAGGCGGGTCGCAGCGCACAACAGGATCAGCTCCGACACCCGCTCCGGCCACCGCGCGGCGATCTCCTGCGCGACCCGACCGCCATACGAGGCGCCGACGATCGCGGCCTTGCCGACACCCAACGAGTCGAGCAGGGTACGGACATCCTCCGCCGCGTTGAACGGCTCCGCCGGCGCCGGCGACTGCCCGTGCCCACGGAAATCGCACCGCACCACCCGGTACCCCGCGTCGACCAGCAACCCCCATTGCGGATCCCACATCCGCCGGTCGCCGACCGAGGAGTGCAGGAGCACAACCGCCGGCCCGACTCCGGCAACGTCGTAGGCAAGTCCCGTCACGCAGCGACGATAGCCGGCGCCGACCGCGAGAAGCCGCCAAGACCGTTCTGTTGGTGTGGTTGCGGTGTGTCCACGATCGCCGCCCGGCCCGGGGTCCATGCCGAGTAGCGGTTGTGGCTGGGTCAGAGCAACTCCAGGAGGATGCCGTCTTCGGCTTCCTCACCACCGGGACCGTGGTCGCGGATGATGTCGACGATGTCGTCGAACAGCGTCGGGCCCTTGCCCTGGCGTGCGTCGGCGATCCTGGCCTCTACGCTCGGACGGTTCGACGGATGGCAGGTGAGCAGCACCGCCTCCAGCCATCGGGTCTTCGCCTGATGGCCGAGCGCGGACCGGGACGAGTCGGAGTTGAACCATCTCAGCACCCATCCGTTGCCGGGTGTTCCGAAGCCTCCTCGAAGTATGTCGTTGAAGGCGTCCAGGTTCCCCTGCCACGTGTGGTGGCACAGCAGTCGGGAGAACTCGTGGGCAAAGCCGTCGATGTCGGAGAAGCGAGCTCCGTCCACGACCAACACCGGTAGTCCGTCGCGGTGGTCGGCCATCCGCCAAGCATGCCATCTTTGCCGTCCAACGCGACCCCGGACCCGGCCACGGCACGACGGTGGCATCGCATCCGGCTCGGCCGCTTCGGGCACGCCGTGACAGCGGGCCGCGGAGCGGCCCGCCGCCACGGGATCGAGGTCAGCTCGGAATGATGGACTGGTCGTTGAGCACCCGGTCGGTCAGGTGGTCGTGCCAGGTGAGCCACACGATTCTCGGGTCGTCGCCGTTGTTGTAGGCGATGAGGTTTGGGCCGGTGAGGGACCGGGTCGGGGTCTCGGCGCCGTTGGGCACGCCCACCGGCCCCTTCCACGGACCGTTCTCCTCCATGTACGAGGACATCACGCGGAACTCGGTCTCGCGCCATGCCAGTCGCAAGCCGGTGCCGAGGGTCAGGTTGGGTCCGCTGCGGGCGGGCACCAGCGCGGGCGGGCTGAGGCTGTTCGCGCCCGGCGCCGCGATCTGCTGCGGCGCCCACCGGTTGTTGGCGTAGCGGGAGTAGAACAGCCGGGAGTCCGAATTGAGCCCGCGCCAGGCCATCGCGATGCCCGTGTTGGTCGCGGTGAGCGAAGGCGCGTCGCCACTGCCGCCGTCGGGCACCGCGTGTTGGACGGCCCCCCACGAGGTGCCGTCCAACGTCCAGGTCATGTACAAGCCGGAGTCGGGGCCGCGCCACGCCACATACAGGACGTTGTCGAACACCGCCATGGTCGGCATGTTCAGGGTGTTCGAGCCGGTCACGGCGCTGGGCGGGCTCCAGTTCGTGCCGTCACCGCTGGTCGCCACATAGATCCTCGAGTCCTGGTCGCCCTTCCATGCCAGCGCGACCCGATTGCCCCAGCCGGCGAGCGCGGGCCCGATGTCGGTGCGCGCGTACATCGACTTCGCGACGCTCTGGCCGTTGCGGTTGATCGTCGCCGTCCAGATGGAGTTGTCCCCCGTCACGCCCTTCCAGGCGAAGAACTCGCCGTTGAACACCGTGATCGCGGGTCTACTGCTGCTCTGGCCGAGCATGGAGTACGCCGACGCGCTCGGCGTGAACGCCAGCATCGCGAGCATGGCTGCCGCTAAAACGACTGTCAGTCTTCGCATATCGCCCATACAAGCAGCGCCACTGCGCGTGCATGAACCGTCGCCGATGATGACTGCACCATGGGGCGGATGCCGATTCCGGTGTTGTGAAAGGCGCTCGGTTTGCGGTACGGCATCATGCCGGTGCGGGAGCGATCACGTCTGGGGGCAGATCGCCGCGTGATCCGGCGCCGAGAAAGGGCGTCACGAGACGGAGCAGTTCTCGGGGGCGGTCCAGCGGGATGATGTGGCCGCAGTCCGGGATGACGTGCCCGGTGAGATCGTCGGTGATGGGGTGTAGTTGCTTTTCGAGCGCGGTGCCGACCGGGTGGGCGCCGATCGCCAACGTGGGCATGGTGATCCGGCGGTCGATGACCGCGTCGTCGAGCTGGCGGGCGCTGGCGGGCATTGCGCGGTAGTAGGAGAAGGCGCAGCGCAGGGCGTCCGGTCCGGTGTAGGCGTCGATGAACGCGGCGCGGAGGTCCGGGGGTACGCCGTGGCCGCGGGTGCCGGCCGCGAGGAACCAGTCGATGTACTGCTCCTCGTGTCCGATCAGCACTTTCTCGGCGAGGCCGGGGACGGCGTGGAAGCCGAACCACCAGGGTGGGCCGGCGGCGAGGAAGTCCTCGGCGCCGGGCAGCGAGCCGAGCAGCGCCTCCATGACGACCAGCCGTCGTATCCGGTCGGGGTGCCGCAGGGCGAGCAGGACGGCGACCGGGGTTCCGGCGTCGATGGCGATCACGGCGGCGGTGGGTTCGGCGAGGGCGTCGAGGATTCCGGTGATGTCGTCGGCCAGTGTGCCGGCGTCGTAGCCGTCCGATGCACGGGTGCTGGCCCCGAATCCGCGTAGGTCCGGGGCGATGACCCGGTGATGCCTGGACAACGGGCCGATGATCTTGCTCCAGAGCCGCCAGGTGTGCGGAAAGCCGTGCAGCAGCACGATCGCCGGCCCGGCGCCGGCCGTGGCCACGGTGAGGCGGATGTCGTTGACGGCGATCCGGCGCACCTGGACGGTTGCGGACACGATGCCTCCTAGTGGTTACCATTGGTGACCAGAAAACCGTAGGTAACCGCGATTGAGGTTGCCAAGGCGGCACTTTGTCGACAGGTGGTGAGGTCAAGGTGACCGCTCAGCCCGCAGGTCGCGGCGATCTGTTCGATCCCCAGTGCCCGACGCGTCAGCTGCTGGACCGGATCGGCACGAAGTGGACGTCGATGGCCGTCAAGGTCCTCGCCGAAGCCGCCCCCGGCGAGGTGCGGTTCGCCGAGCTGAGGCGGCGAATGCCCGGCGTCTCGCAGAAAATGCTCTCGGTCACCCTGCACGGCCTGGTCCGCGACGGCTTGGCCGCCCGCCGCGTCGAGCCGACCGTGCCGCCCCGCGTGCACTACCAGCTCACGCAACTGGGCCTGTCCCTGGAGACCCCGCTCGCGGCCCTCCGAGCCTGGGTCGAGCGACACATGGCCGAGATCGACCACGCCAACGCCAGCCACGACGCCGCCGGCAGTCAGTGACACTCCATCGGAAGATGAGCACTGCTTCAATTGGCCCGTGCCGGATTCGCCGACGGAGCAACCACTCGTCCACTATGGACGGCAAAAACGAAAAGTCCCACCCGCGTATGCAGGTGGGAACGATTCCGGGGAGTGCGGCGCCAGGGACTCGAACCCCGAACCCGCTGACTAAGGGTCACGATCTTGGCCTGCCGCAAGCTGATGCGTGACATCGAAGCATGCCGTAGCAGTACGTCCAGTCTACTCCGGACGGGGGTCGAGTGCCGCCGGCTGTCGTGCCGTGCCGCGTGATGTCGTGACGCTCGGGCTCCCCTCGGGCTCGCACGACGCCCTGTTCCGTGTTGGAGGTTGGCCATGTCTGACCTGAGCCGTGGCCAACGCGCCGTGGTGGCGACTTCAGGGGCCTTCGGCCTGGTGCTTGCCGGGTACGGGATGGCCGGCTCGTACGAGACGGTGTCCGATCTTGCCCGGCTTGAGCGGGTGCTGGGTGGAGCTGGCCAGGCATGCCGGTGCCGCAGCAGACGGGTGACCGGGGTGGCAAGTTCAGCATGTACGGGAAAATCGAGGAAGGGCCTTCACCGATGACCGAGCCATTCACCGTGCACGTCACCGTCCGCGCGTACGAGACCGACGCACAAGGGCACCTGAACAGCAACGTCTACCTCCAGTACGCCGAGCACGCACGGTGGGAGCTGCTGCGCGCGGCGGGTATCAACCAGACCGACCTGCTCGCCAACGGAGTCGGCCCGATCAACCTGGAGACGACAGTCAGGTTCATGCGCGAGTCGCTCGCCGGCGACGAGCTCGCGGTCACTTGCGAGTTCGTCTGGGGCAGCGGCAAGACGTTTCAGGTGCAGCAGCGGTTCCTGCGCGCGGACGGTGAGGTCGCGGCCATGGTGACCAACGTCGGCGGCCTGCTCGACCTCGGCGCGCGCAAGCTGGTGAGCGAGCCTCACGAGTACTTTCAGGGCGTCGCCGGCAAGCCCGAGTTGCTCGGCCTCTGATCCGTCGCCGCCACCCGCTACAACCGGCGGACGAGTGCGGACCACGCGGACAGTCGCGTGGTTCGCTCCGTCCGGCCTGGACGAGCATCGACGACGGCTCCACCGCCTCGACCTGCCAGCCTTCGGCGAAAGTACTCCGCAGGTCTGCCGAGGTGAGCTCCGGCATCCGCGCTAACGGGGCGGCCGCGACGCCACGTGCCGCGAAGCCCTTGCGTACCTCTATCGCCGCCTCGGCGTCGAGTTCGAGCAGCAGCACGGTGGCGCCCGGACGGCACGCGCGGTGCAGCGCAGCGGCGTAAGTCGGCCGCAGCTCCGCCGGGCACGAGTCCAGGAACCCGCAGTCGACGACCGTGTCGAACCGGTTCCGAAGCCCGGGCAACTGGACGGCATCCCCGGCAATCCACTCGACGGCGAGGCCACGCTCGGCCGCCTTGTCCTGGCCACCTCTAGCGCCGACTCGGCGATGTCGATGCCGGTGCACGCGTGACCCGCCGCCGCGCACAGCAGTGCGTGCTCACCCGTGCCACATCCGACGTCGAGCACCTCGCCAGCGAGCCGGCCGTCGGCGAGTGCCTCGGCCAGCATCGGTTGGGGCGCCCCGATGTCCCAGGGCGGTCGCGCGCCAAGCACGGTCCGGCCCGCGTAGATCGCCTCGAACCCGAACGGGTCGGGATCCTGGACGGGCGAGCAGATTCCGCCGAGCCGGCGGGAGACCCGCAAGGGGACTTCGCCGACTTCTGCGAGGCGACCATGCCGACGACGTTGCTGGTGGCCAGGCGCGCCTGTGGCAGCCGGCACGTCGCCGACGACGCGACGCAGGAGGCGTACGTGGTGATGCTGGCCAGTTGGCCGGACCGGTGCGGCCGGGCCGTGATGGACAACCAGCGCTATGTCATCAAGATCGCCCTGCACAAGGTCGTCGACTGGTCTGCGGCATGGCACCGCGACGCTGGCGTTGGCGGCAGGAGTGGAGATGAAGGTGGTGCAGGCGATGCTGCGGCACTCGTCGATCACGATCACCTCGGACACTTACACGTCGGTGCTGCCGCAGGTGGCGCGGGAGGCGGCTGACGCGACGGCCCGGTTGGTGCCGCGCAAGGTCGCGTCGTGGCGGGTTGATGATCGTGTGACGCTCGGGCTCCCCTCGGGCCCACATGCGTCCACTGTGGACGGTGAGGATGAAATGAGGGAAATAGCAAACATCCAGGTCAACGAAGATGTTGACCTGGATGTCGGAAGTGCGGCGCCAGGGACTCGAACCCCGAACCCGCTGATTAAGAGTCAGCTGCTCTGCCAGTTGAGCTAGCGCCGCTCGTCGAAGGTTTCCCGTGGGGTTTCCCTCGCTGACGGGAGAAAGATTAGCACAGGCGTCGCGGCAGTTTCCAATCGGCTGGTCGGGGGCGGTAAGGCCTGGTCAGGGGCGGTGGCGGCGGGTTATCCCGGGACGGGGTGAGGTGCATCACTGCACTAGGGTTGGCGGCTCGGTCGGGGAGGAGCGGCAGTGGGGCACGGAAGGTCGCCGAGGAGCCGGCCGAATCAGCGGCAGGGGCCGGCGGAGACCCGGGCGCCGGTCCGATTCGGCGAGGCGGAACTGGCGAGGGACCCGGATCGGCCGGGGGGCTGGCTGCTGTCGGTGAACGGGGTCGCGCAGTCCTATGTGGACCTGGACGACCCGGAGCACCTGGAATTCGACTACGTGCGAAGGATCGGCGACGTGGTGGACCTGGCCCACCCGGCCGGGCAGCCGCTGGAGGTGCTGCACATCGGGGGCGGGGCGTGCACGGTGGCGAGGTATGTGGCGGCCACGCGCAAGGGGTCCCGGCAGCTGGTGATCGAGGCGGACGGCCCGCTGGTGGAGCTGGTGCGGGAGCAGCTGGACCTGAGGTCGGTGCCGCAGCTGAAGGTGCGGGTCGGCGACGGCCGGCAGGAGACGGCGACCCGGCGGGACGACACGGCGGACCTGGTGGTGGTGGACGCCTTCGAGAGTGCGCTGATGCCGGGCCCGCTGGCCACGCTGGAGTACACCCGCGAGGTGCGGAGGGTGCTGCGGTCGCACGGCACGTACGTGGCGAACCTGGCCGACGGCGGGGGCCTGCACTTCGCCAGGAGGTTCGCGGCCACGCTGGGTGCGGTGTTCGAGCACGTGCTGGTGATGGCCGAGCCGGGAGTTTTTCGCGGCCGGCGGTTCGGCAATCTGGTGGCGGCGGCCTCGAACGACGAGCTGCCGACGGCGGAGCTGGCCCGGCGCACGGCCGGATCGGCCTTTCCGGCGCGCTGCGTCGCAGGTCAGGAGTTTGCCCGGAACGCGAAAGTCCTTGTCGACGGCGAGCCGGTGGCGCCGCCGCAGCCGCCGCCGGACGCGTTGGGTCGGACCTGAGCGACCACTTTCACACGTTCGGGGGAGCGTTTCCAACATCCAGACCGAGTAAACACTGCCACGGTACGTCCGCTCGGACGCTTGTGAGCGCTATCCCCGACCAAAGGAGCGAGCCGACCGGCGTGAACGATCACCCGCAGCGAGGTCCCGTCGACGAGAGCTGGCGGACCGACCTGACGCGCGCCTGGGCGGCGGAGATCGCGAAGACGGTCTTCATCCCGATGTCGCACGCCAAGATCGTGCGGCTGCTGGGCCGGATGACCGCCACCCTGGCCGACGCGGTCGTCGCCGAGCCGCCGGACCCGGCCGGGGTCGCGGAGATCGGCCCGGCCCTGGTCAACCGGGCCATCTCCGGCAAGGCCACCCTGGCCACCACCCTGGACGTGCTGGGCCGCGGCCTGCTGGCGATGCCGAATCCGCCGCCCGAGCTGCCGGCCCGGGTGGTGGCGGTGCTCAGCGTGCTGGCCGCCGGGTACGCCGAGGCGCTGCGGGAACGCACCTACATCAGCCAGGAGGCGCTGAAGCGCTCGCTGATCAAGGCCAAGCGGGACACCGAGCGCAGCCTGGCCGACAGCGACGCCCGCCTGCGGGCGATCTTCTCCTCCTCGGCCGTCGGCATCGCGATCAGCACTCCCACCGGCAAGTTCGCCCAGACCAACGCCGCGCTGACCGAGATCCTCGGCTACGGCCAGCCGGAGCTGGCCGGCATGAGCGTGCAGGACCTGGCCCACGCCGACGCCGCCGGCTGGCTGGCCGAGAGCATCGCCGACCTGCTGGCCGGCCGCCGGCCCAACTTCCGCGAGCGCTGCCGGCTGGTGCACCAGGACGGCGAGTCGGTGTGGGCCTACCTGGCGGTGTCGCTGCTGCGCGACGACCACGACCAGCCGGCCTACCTGGTCACCATGGTCGAGGACGTCACCGAGCTGCACCTGCTGGGCGACCGGCTGGGCCACCAGTCGCTGCACGACATGCTGACCGGCCTGCCCAACCGCCAGTACTTCGTGTCCACTTTGGAGCGTGCGCTGGGCGGATCGCCGGCCAACGGCCGGATCACGTTGTTCCACTTCGGACTCGACCGGTTCACGGTGGTCAACGACGGCCTCGGCCAGCACGTCGGCGACCAGTTGCTACGGGCGGTGGCGCAGCGGCTGGAGAGTGTGTTCCAGGGCGAGACGGCGATGGTCGCCCGGCTGGGCGGCGACGAGTTCGCCGTGCTGCTGGAGGGCACCGCCGACACACCGGGCGTCGGCGAGTACGCGGCCCGGGTGCTGGACACGCTGGCGGTGCCGATGTTCGTCGGCGGCGACGGCATCGCGGTGTCCACCTGCATGGGCATCGTGGACCGGATCGGCACCGGCCAGGACCCGGCCGAGCTGCTGCGGGCCGCCGACATGACGCTGCACCGGGCCAAGCGGCGCGGCGCCGGCCAGTGGGACCTGTTCGACGCCCGGCAGGACGCCGCCGACCGCTCCCGGTTCCGGCTGGCCGCGACCCTGCCCGGCGCGCTTCAGGCCGACCAGCTGGACGTGGTCTACCAGCGGCTGCTGCGTTTCTCCGACGAGACGACGATCGGCGTCACCGCCCGGCTGGCCTGGCGGCCGCCGGCGCAGCAGCCGATGCGGCACAGCGAGGTGCTGGCGCTGGCCGAGGAGACCGGCGTGGTGCTGCCGGTCGGTCGCTGGGTGATCCGCCGGGCCTGCCAGCAGGCGGCCGAGTGGTGGAAGGCCCACGGCCCGGCCACGCCGCCGCTGGTGGTCGACCTGTCGGCCGGCCAGGCCCGCGACCCGGACCTGGTCGGTGTGGTCCGCCGCGAGCTGGACGCGGTGGAGTTGCCGGCCGAGCAGCTGCGGCTGGGGGTGTCGCTTGGCAGCGCCGCCCAGAACGACGAGATCATCGACAACATCCTGGTGCTGGCCGAAATGGGCGTCACATCGTCCCTTTTGGACTACGGCACCGAGCACGCGGACCTGTTGCTGCGCGGGGAGTTCACGCTGCGGGCGGTGGTGCTCGACCCTCGGCTCGGCGACTCGCTGGCCGAGGAGCGCGCCGCCGAGATCACCGAGCCGGTGGTCCGCAGCCTGGTCGACTTCGCGCACAGCCTGGGGCTGCCGGTGGCGGTCGGCGGCATCCGGCACGAGGAGCATCTGCGCCGGCTGCGTGCCGTCGGCGTGGACGCGGGACAGGGCGAGCCGCTCTCGCCGTCGGTGAGTGCGGACCGGATCACACTGGGATAGGGAGACAGTCATGTCGGGAGCAGTGGACTGGGTGCCGGCCGAGGTCGACGTCGACGTCCCCAGCTCGGCCCGGATCTACGACTACGTGCTCGGCGGGGCGCACAACTTCGAGCGCGACCGCATGATCGGCGACCAACTGGCCCAGGTGGTGCCGGTGCGGGAGATGGCCCGCCTGAACCGCTCGTTCCTGCGCCGGGCCGTGCTGTTCCTCATCGACAACGGCATCCGGCAGTTCCTCGACATCGGCTCCGGCATTCCCACCGTCGGCAACGTGCACGAGGTCGCCCACGAGGCCGATCCGTCCTGCCGGGTGGTGTACGTGGACTACGAGCCGGTCGCGGTCGCGCACAGCCAGTTGATCCTGCGTGACGACCCCAACGCCGTGATGGTGCAGTCCGACCTGCGCGACCCCGAGCGCATCCTCAACGACCCCGAGACCCGCCGGATGCTGGACTTCGACCAGCCGATCGGCCTGCTCATGGTCGGGGTTTTCCAGTTCATCGCCGACGCCGACGATCCGGCCGGCGTGATCGCCCGCTACCGCGACGCCCTGCCGTCGGGCAGCTACCTGGCGCTGTCCCACTTCACGCCGGACAACATGGAGGAGGGCATGGCCAAGGCGGTCGGGGTGTTCCAGAACAGCGCCGAGCCCATCCACCCCCGCACCCACGCCCAGGTCACCGCCCTGTTCGACGGCTTCGACCTGGTCGAGCCGGGCGTGGTCTTCACCGCCAACTGGCGCCCCGAGTCCGCCGCCGACCAGGGCGACGACCCCGAGCACTCCGGCATCTACGCCGGCGTGGCCCGCAAACCCTGACCCCGCCGGGGTTCAGAGGAGTTGGGCGGCGGCGAGCATGCGGGCGCGGCGGACGTCGGGGTCCTGGTGGGGGCAGCTGGCGCAGGGGGCGAAGCCGGCGTGGTCGATGAGGCAGCAGGAAACCCGGCGCACCAACGGCTTCCCCTCGATCGGCACGAAGCGAGCCGGCGGCAGCGGCCGGCCCATCCCGGCCACCAGCCAGGACGCCTGCTCGACGCCACGGGCCGGATCGCCCAGATCCCGCCAGGCCCGCAGCAGGCTGTTGGCGACGGCGTCGGTGGTGATGGCCCACAGCGGCGGCAGCCGCACCCCGGACACCGCCGACAACGTCTCCAGCACCGGCTCCAGCGCGGCCCGCAAAGCCGTTGGCAGCAAGGCGACTTCGGGCAGCAGACCGCCGGGGTGGACGTTCACGACGCGGCCGTCCTCGCCGACGTGCACCCGCAGGCGGTCCAGCGCCGGGTCGGCGGCCAGGTCGATCTCGGCCAGCCGGGTCAGCAGCGAGGTCAGCACCACGCTGCTGGTGCTGTACCACCACAGGGTGCCGGCGACCCGGTTGTCGTCGGTGGACCACCGGCGGCGGTTGTCGGCCAGGAACCGCCCCATCTCGGCCGGGTCGGTCAGCGCCGTCCCGGGCAGCATCCGCTCAGCCATGGAGGAACTTCGCCAACGCGACCGCGGAGTCCACGTCCCGCCCGTCCGACACCCGGTTCGCGTACGGCAGCACGAAGAACCGCCGCTGCGCGATAGCCGGCAGTCCGGCCAGTTCCGGCCGCCCCAGCAGGAAATCCTCCATCTGCCGCGCCTGTTCCTCGTCGGCCGCGTCGATGGTGATCACCTCCGGCGCCCGCGCCACCACTTCCTCCCAGGACACGTGGATCCAGCTGTCCTGGACGTCGGTGAAGACGTTCACGCCGCCGGCGTGCGCGATGATCGCGTCGGGCGCGGCGAAGTGCCCCGAGGACAGCGGTTGCTTGTCCCCGCGGCAATCGTAGTGGAAGACCTTGGTCGCCACGGGGGCCTTGGGCCGGCCGGCCCCGGCGACCGCCCCTAGCAGAACCTGGGGCGTTCGCACCTCCCAGAGGATGGCATCACCCGGCCGGGTGGAACCGCCGAGAATGCGGCCGATCAGCACCGAGAGCGTGTCGGTGACCGGCAGTGACACGGGGCCGAGCAGCACTCCGGCCAGCAGGGCAGGACCAGGACAACGACCGAACCGGAGAGCAGCGCGGAGAACCGGGCCCGCTCGCCGGACGGCGCGGCACCGCGCGCAGGCATCGACAGCCGGCCCTCCATCACCTCGTGGACGCGCCTTGCCGTGCCGTGGCGGGCCTCCTGGCTGACGGGTGGTGCGTGCGGCGAGCGGCCTTCCCAGGCGGTGAAAAGCCCAGTGACCCATGCGTTCTCGCGCACATCCCGACCACAGTGGCGAGTGCCGCTCCGGTCTGGCGGCGGATTCCGGTCACCACGGCCCGGTCACGGTAGGCAGCGCCCGTCAACACTGTCAACGTGACCTGGTCGGGGGATGCTCCGGTTGACATCGGTGCGGTCGGTGGGGAGCATTCGCGCAGGCGAGTCGGGGAGTGAGTGGTGACCCAGCTGCGTCAAGCCGAAGTGGTGCTGCCGGTCGCCGAGAGCGGCCAGGACAGCCCGGGCTCGGCCCTTGGTGCGATAGGCGCGGTGCCGTGGCCGCGGCGGACGGCCCGACCCCGGGACCCCCGTCCGGTGCCGGCGGTGGTGCTGGAGAACGACCTGTTGATCGCGACCGTCCTCATCGGACAGGGCGGTCGGCTGCATTCGTTGTGGCACAAGCGGGAACACCGGCCGGTGCCGTTCTGCTCGCCGGCCTTCCAGCCGGCCAGCGGCGGGCCGGTGTTCGCCGCGCCGGTGCACGGCGACACGCTGCGGGTGTGGGAGTGGGACACCGCGCGCGATCTGCCCTTCCAGGTCGACTTCGTGCTGGCCGACGGGGAGTCGCTGCGGGTCGACACCAAGGTGCGCGACCCCCGCGGGCACACCGAGTGGGACGAGGCGCCGCCCGGCGAGCTGATCGCCGCCGGCTCGGGCTGGGGCGCGCTGGAGCTGACCCGCCTGGGCGTGCTGCTGCCGGCCACGCCGTTCACCGGCCTCGGCGCGCCGCAGCGGCCGTGGCTGGAGTTGTTGCACGGCAACATGATCGCCTCCGACCCGGAGCAGCCGCCCGGCCGCAGCCTGGTGTCCGCGCCGTGGCGGGCGATGCTGGAGGCGGCCCCGGAGAACTGGCTGACCGCCTACCACCTGGGCGTGGCCCGCTGGCACGCCAGGGAAAGCGAGGCGGCCGTCGCCGCATGGCGGCGGTCGATCGAGCTGGCCGTCTCGCCGTGGGCGCTGCGCAACCTGGCCGTCGCCGAGTTCCGCGGCGGTCACGTCCGCGAGGCCGCCGAACTGCTCACCGCCGCCGCCTGGTCCACTCCCGCCGTGCCGGCCCTGTCCGTGGAGGCCGTCGACCTCCTCCTGGCCGCCGGCCAGGCCGACGAAGCCGCCACCCTGCTACGCAGAGTCCCCACCTGACCCCACCGACTCGCCATTCCCCGCTTGGAAGGGGGCTTTCCTACACTCCGAGTGTAGGAAAGCCCCCTTCCAAGTGGGAGGGCGGTTACTGAGCGGAGTGGGGTGGGGCGGCGAAGGGGGTTGGGGGGAGGCCGGCGGCCATCAGAGCGGCGCGGACCCGGCGGGCGATCTCCACCGCGCCCGGGGTGTCGCCGTGCACGCACAATGATTGCGGGGCAACGGTAACGACCGTGCCGTCCACGGCGGTCACGGTGCCGTCCACAGCCATCTGCACGCAGCGGGCGACGATCTCCTCCACGTCGTGCAGCACGGCGCCGGGCAACCGCCGGGACACCAACGCGCCTGAAGGGGTGTAGGCCCGGTCGGCGAAGGCCTCGCGCACGGCGGTCAACCCGGCGGATTCGGCCTGGCGCAAGGATTCCGAGCCCGGCAGGCCCAGGATCGGCAGCGTCGGGTCGTACCGGCGCACGGCCTCGACCACGGCTGCCGCCTGTTCGGCGTGCGTCACGATCGCGTTGTAGAGCGCCCCATGCGGCTTCACGTAGCGCACGCGCGTGCCGGCGATGCGGGCGAAGCCGTCCAGCGCCCCGATCTGGTAGATCACGTCGTTGGCCAGCTCGGCCGGGTCCACGTCGATGAACCGGCGGCCGAAGCCGGGCAGGTCCCGATAGCCGACCTGGGCCCCGATGACCACGCCCCGCTCGGCGGCCCGCTCGGTCACCCGCCGCAGCACCGTCGGGTCCCCGGCGTGGAAGCCGCACGCGACGTTCGCGCTGGTCACGACGTCGAGCAGGGCCTCGTCGTCGCCCAGCCGCCACGCCCCGAAGCCCTCGCCCAGATCGCTGTTCAAGTCCATGGCCCCAACCTAGGGCAGCAGGCCGAACCGCCGGGCGGCGACCACCGCGGCCAGCCGCGAGTGCACGTCCAGCTTGCGCATGGCGCTGCGCAGATAGGCCTTCACGGTCTCCGGCCGCACCCCGATCCGGGCCGCCACCTCGGCATTGGTCTGCCCCAAGGCGATCCCCGACAGCACGTCCAACTCCCGGGCCGACAGCGACGGCACCGCGGCGTCGGAAGGGGCCCAGGAGGACGCGAGTCGGGCGCAGACGTCGTGCACCCGTTGCCGCAGCGCATCATCGGTGACCTCGGCCGCCAGCTGGCGCAGCTCGGCGTGCGCGGCCCGCACTTCCTCCCAGCCGCGAGGCACCGTCACGTCCTCGATACGGCTACGCTGCGCGTCCCGCACCGCCAGCCCCTGCTCCAGGTCCCGGGCCGTCTCCCGCGCGGCGGTGAGCACCCGGTCGCCCAGCGGCAGCGCCTGCCGCAGCGCCCCGTACAGCACGGCCCGCACCACCCGGTTGACCACCACCGGCACGGCCACGATGGACCGCAGCCCCTCGGCCGTCACCGGCAGGTCGTACTGGTGGCTGATGCCGGCGGCCTGCGGGTAGTCGGTGACGGCGACCGGCTTGGCCAGGTCCAGGGCCTTGCCGCCGAGGCCGTTGCCCCGCACGACCATCAGCCCGGACAACGCGGTGGTGCTGGTCCCGACCAGCTCGGACAGCTTCACCCCGGTCGAGTGGGCCAGCCCGCCGAAGGCGACCGGGAGGCCGGTGGCACGCCGCATCGTGGCGAGGGCCCGACGGACCTCAGTCGCGTCTTCCTGCATCGGGGTCCCCCTTTCCGGGGGTAGCGGACTGCGCTGTCCGGCACCACCATCGCCTGCGTGACCGATACCGCGTTTCGGGCGGCCCGCGACCTGCTGCTCGCCCACCGAGAAGACTACGCCGCCGCCCGGGACGGTTTCCGCTGGCCAGAGCTGGGCGAGTTCAACTGGGCCCTGGACTGGTTCGACACGATCGCCGCCGGCAACCAGCGGCCGGCGCTGTGGATCGTCGAGCAGGACGGCAGCGAGCGGCGGATCTCGTTCGAGCAGATGGCGAAGCGGTCCAACCAGGTCGCGAACTGGCTGCGCGGGCACGGGGTCCGCCGCGGCGACCGGATCATCCTGATGCTGGGCAACCAGGTCGAGCTGTGGGAGACGATCCTGGCGGCGATGAAGCTGGGGGCCGTGCTGATCCCGGCCAGCACCCTGCTCGGCGCGGCCGACCTGCGCGACCGGGTCGAACGCGGGCAGGCCAAGCACGTCGTGACCGGTCTGCCCGGCAGTTACGCCGATGTGCCCGGCGACTACACCCGGATCGCCGTGGGCGCGCCGGCCGAGGGCTGGCTGGACTACGCGGATTCCGCTGCCGCCGACGACACCTTCACGCCCGACGGCGTCACCCGGGCCGACGACACGTTGCTGCTGTACTTCACCTCCGGCACCACCGCCCAGCCGAAGCTGGTCGAGCACACGCATGTCTCCTACCCGGTCGGGCATCTGTCCACTATGTACTGGATCGGGCTGGAGCCCGGCGACGTGCACCTGAACATCTCCTCCCCGGGCTGGGCAAAACACGCGTGGAGCAACGTGTTCGCGCCCTGGAACGCCGAGGCGACGGTGTTCGTCTACAACTACACCCGGTTCGACGCCGGCCGGCTGATGGCCGAGATGGACCGCTGCGGGGTGACGAGCTTCTGCGCGCCGCCGACGGTGTGGCGGATGCTGATCCAGGCCGACCTGACCGCGCTGAACACCCCGCCGCGCAAGGTGGTCGGGGCCGGCGAGCCGCTCAACCCCGAGGTGATCGACCAGGTGCGCAAGGCATGGGGTGTCACGGTTCGGGACGGCTTCGGCCAGACCGAGACCACGGTGATGGTGGCCAACACCCCGGCTCAGCCGATCAAGCCGGGCGCGATGGGCCGTCCGGCGCCGGGCTACGAGATCGTGCTGGTCGACCCGGCCACCGGCGAACTCGGCGACGAGGGCGAGATCTGCGTCGACCTGGCGAAGCGCCCGTTGGGGCTGATGGTCGGCTATCACGGCGACGACGAGCGCAACGCCGAGGCCATGCGGGGTGGCTACTACCACACCGGGGACGTCGGTTCCCGCGATGTGGACGGCTATCTCACCTACGTCGGCCGCGCCGACGACGTGTTCAAGGCCTCGGACTACCGGATCTCGCCGTTCGAGCTGGAGTCCGTCCTGCTGGAGCACGACGCCGTCGCCGAGGCCGCGGTGGTGCCGTCGCCGGACCCGGTTCGGCTGTCCGTGCCCAAGGCCTACATCGTGCTCGCCGCAGGTTGGGCCGCCGACGCGGCCACCGCGGAGGCGATCTTCGCGCACTCCCGCGCGCATCTCGCGCCGTACAAGCGGATCCGCCGGCTGGAGTTCGCCGAGCTGCCCAAGACGATCTCCGGCAAGATCCGCCGGGTCGAACTGCGTGGCTTCGAGCACGACAAGCGCGCTGAGGGCGAGCGTCCACATGGTGAACACCGTGAGGACGATTTCCCCACACTTCGTGGTCAGTAGCTTCCCACTCCATAGGAATCGTTGACGCGTCACGGGGTGCGCTGTTCGGATGGGTCGCGTGACCCTGTCCGTACCGCGCCCCACCGCGTCGGCGCCCGACGACACCGCCGACCTCCGTGTGGTGCCCGCCCGCTATCCCTGGCGGTGGGTGGGCATCGCCGTCGTGCTCGTGCTGCTCGCGCAGTTCGTGCACGGCCTGGCCACCAATCCCGGTTGGGACTGGCCGACCTTCGCCGCGTTCTTCGCCAGCGGCGCCGTGGTGACCGCCCTGGGCGTGACCCTCCAGCTGACCGCCTACGCCACCGTGCTCGGCTTCGCCGTCGGCGTGGTGCTGGCCCTGATGCGTCTGTCGCACAGCCGATTCCTGCGCACCGTGGCCTTCGGCTACGTGTGGGCGTTCCGCTCCATCCCGCTGATCGTGCAGATCATCTTCTGGTTCAACGTCTCCTACCTCTACCCGAAGCTGGGCTTCGGCATCCCGTTCGGGCCGGTGTTGTTCACCATCCCCACCCAGGACCTGTTCTCCCCGCTGGGCGCGGCGGTGATCGGTCTGACGCTGCACCAGGCCGCCTACTCGGCCGAGATCATCCGGTCCGGGGTGCTGGCCGTGGACTCGGGGCAGCTTCAGGCCGCCGCCGCGCTGGGCATCCCGCGCGGCCGGCAGTTCCGGCGAATCGTGCTGCCGCAGGCGATGCGCTCGATCCTGCCCAACGCCGCCAACGAGGTGATCTCCCTGCTCAAGGGCACCTCGATCGTCTCGGTGGTGGCGATCAACGAGCTGTTCTACCAGGTGCAGGTGATCTACGGCCGCAACGCCCGGGTGGTGGCGCTGCTGATGGTGGCCACCGTCTGGTACGTGGTGCTGACCTCCGTGCTCTCGCTGGTGCAGCACTACGTGGAGCGGCACTTCGCCAAGGGGGCCCGGTGATCGAGATTCGGGACGTGCACAAGAGTTTCGGCGCGCACGAGGTGCTCCGGGGCGTGAGCCTGAACGTGTCCGCCGGGGAGGTGGCCGTGGTGCTCGGGCCGTCCGGCTCCGGCAAGTCCACCCTGCTGCGCAGCGTCAACCACCTGGAGAAGGTCGACCGCGGGCAGATCCGGGTCGACGGCGAGCTGATCGGCTACCGCCGCCGTGGCGACAAGCTGTACGAGCTCAAGGAACGCGACGTGCTCAAGCAGCGCAGCGCCA
Source organism: Kutzneria sp. NPDC052558 (assembly GCF_044547355.1). Lineage (NCBI taxonomy): Bacteria > Bacillati > Actinomycetota > Actinomycetes > Pseudonocardiales > Pseudonocardiaceae > Kutzneria > Kutzneria sp. NPDC052558. The sequence continues at coordinate 314,894 of NZ_JBIUAG010000002.1, read as the reverse complement.
TCGGCTTCGTGTTCCAGAACTTCAACCTGTTCCCGCATCTGACCGTCACCGACAACATCGCCGAGGCCCCGGTCGCCACCGGCCGGCTGACCCGGGATCTGGCCCGGGCCAAGGCATTGGAGCTGCTCGACCGGGTCGGGTTGGCGGACAAGGCCGACGCCTATCCGCGGCAGCTGTCCGGCGGGCAGCAGCAGCGGGTGGCGATCGCCCGGGCGCTGGCCCTTGACCCCAAGGTCGTGCTGTTCGACGAGCCGACGTCCGCGCTGGACCCCGAGCTGGTCGGCGAAGTGCTCGACGTGCTGCGGGATCTGGCCCGCAGCGGCACCACGATGATCGTCGTCACGCACGAGATCGGCTTCGCCCGCGAGGTCGCCGACACCGTCGTGTTCATCGACGAGGGCCGGGTGGTCGAACAGGGCCCGCCGGCGCAGGTGCTGGACAGTCCCGCCCATGAGCGGACCAGATCGTTCCTTTCCAAGGTTCTGTAGGAGGAAAGCGTTGTACAGCAAGGTACTGGCCGGCGTTCTGGTGATGGCCACGCTGACCGCCTGCGGGGCCGCGGCGGGGGAGCAGAGCCAGCAGCAGCCGCGCGTCGCCGCCGCCAAGGTCGACCGCATCGCCGCCGAGGTCCCCGCGGCGATACGCGATCGCGGCACCCTCGAAGTGATCAGCAGCGTCGGCACCCTGCCCCCGCTGAATTTCTACGACACCGACAACAAGACCCCCATCGGCGTCGAGCAGGACATCGCCGGCCTGGTCGCCGACGTGCTCGGCCTCAAGACCCACGTCAACGTCGCCTCGTGGGAGAACGTGTTCGTAGGCCTGGATTCCGGCAAGTACGACGCCGGCTTCACCAACATCACCGTCACCGAGGAGCGCAAGGAGAAGTACGACTTCGCCACCTACCGGCTGGACAACGTCTCCTTCGAGGCCCGCAAGGGCAGCAACTGGAAGGTCACCGGCCCGGCCGACGTCGCCGGCAAGACCATCGCCGTGAGCTCCGGCACCAACCAGGAGAAGCTGCTGCTGGACTGGAACAGCCAGAACGTGGCCCGCGGCCTCAAGCCCGTGGACATCAAGTACTTCCAGAACTCCACGGACTACTACCTGGCCCTGCAGTCCGGCCGCCTCGACGCCTACCTCGGCCCCAACCCCACGACCGCCTACCACGCCAAGACCTCCGGCCAGACCGAGATCGTCGGCACCGTCTCCGGCGCCGGACCCACCTTGCAGGGCAAGATCGCCGCCACCACCAAGAAGGGCAACGGTCTGGTGCGGGCCCTCAACGACGCCCTCAACCAGGTGATCTCCGACGGCAGCTACCAGAAGGTGCTGGACCGCTGGGGCCTGGGCAACGAGGCCGTCGCCCACTCCGAGATCAACCCGCCCGGCCTGCCCAAGTCCTGACCCCCGTCACCTGCGGACCGGCCCGTGCGGTCCGCAGGTGACGGAAACTAGCCCGAGCGGGTGATCCCAGGTCTCCCGTTCGCGGCACGGGCGCGATCGCGTACCGTTGACGTCCGTGTCGGTCAGCAACGAGTTCTCCGGTGGCAACGACGGCAACGTCTTCCAGACCGGTGACGTCGGATCGATCACGATCTACCAGGGCGACACGCGTCGGATCCCGCGCCAGCTGCCGGCCCGGCTGCCGAACTTCGTGGACCGCCTCGATCTGTTGGCCCGCGCCGGAACCCTGCTGTCGGCCGACCCGGCCGCGCCGACCCGGGTGGCGGTGCTCACGGGGCTGGCCGGCAGCGGAAAGACCCGCGCGGCCGGGGAACTGGCCGGCCTGCGCTCGACTTCCTTTCCCGGCGGCGAGTTGTACGTGGACCTGCGGGTGCAGACGGTCCGCGACGCGCTTGGCGCCTGCGTGCGCAGCTACGGGGTCAAGGACGAGCTGATCCCCGACAGCCTGCCCGAGCTGACCAACCTGTACCGCAGCTGCGCGGCCGGCCGGGCCTGCCTGGTGGTGCTGGACGACGTCACCGAGCCGGCGCAGGTGTACCCGTTCCTGCCCAACGGTTCCGGCAGCGTCGTGCTCGTGACCAGCAACGACCGATTGGCGGAACTGATCGGCCGGCTCGGAGCCGAAGTGATGGTGGTGGAGCCGCTCAACGCCGAGCACGGCCGGGACCTGCTCGCCAGCATCTGCGGCGCGGCGCGCCTGGACGCCGAGCCGGCCGAGACCGCCGAGCTGGTCGCCCTGTGCGAGGGCCTGCCGATCGCGCTGCGCACCGCGGCCACCCGGCTGGTCGAGCGGCGTTCGCTGCGGGTCGGCAAGCTGGTGGCCGACGTCAAGGCCCGCGGCATCGAGACGGTCTCCGGCCTGTTTTCCGTGGTGTACCAGGACCTTTCCGAGGCCAACGCCCAGCTCTACCGGCGGCTGAGCATGCTGCCGGTGGTCGAGTTCGGCGAGCGGCTGGCCGAGGAGGCCACCGGGACCCGCGGCTCGCTGGACCGGCTGGCCGCCGTGAACCTGTTGGCCGAGCCCGACAACGGCCGGTTTCGCTTCCACAGCCTGGTGTTGCGGCACGCCCAGGAGCAGGCGCTGGCCGGGGAGTCCGCCTCCGCCCGCGAAGGCGTTGTGCTGCGGGCGATCCAGTACTACGCGCAGCGCGCCGCCCTGGCCGACCAACACCTCCTCGGCCCCGGCCGGCTGCGGTTCACCCCGGCCCCGGAGCCGCTCGACGACCCGTGGGACGGCCTCGATCCCTACCGCTGGCTCGACGCCGAGCGCACCAACCTGCTGGCCACGGTCCGTGCCGCCTACGAATACGGGTGGTACGACGAGGCCTGGCAGCTGGCCGAGAGCCTGACCGCCCTCTACCTGGGCAAGCGGTACAAGGCGGACTGGATCGAGTCGAGCGAGGTCGGCGCGCTGGCGGCCAACCAGGTCGGCAACCGGCGGGTCGAGGCCCGGCTGCGCAGCTTCTCCTCCCGTGCCCTGTTGGACCTCGGCCAGGTCGACCGGGCCCGGCGGCAGCTGGACGAGTCGCTGCCGCTGGCCCAGGAGTCGGGAGATGTCCGCCTGCTGGCCTCGGTGTGGGAGCAGATCGGCCGTTTCCGGGACGCCGTCGGCGATCCGGCCGGCGCGATCGCCGCCTACGAGCAGTCGGTGGCCGAGTTCGCCAAGGACGACGACCGCCGCGGCATCGCCTTCGTGACGGTGTTCCTCGGCCGGGCCCTGCTCGCCCAGGGCCGGCTGGTCGAGGCGGAATCCACGCTGCGGCAGGCGATCGAGCTGTGCCAGGAGCACGACACCCGGATGACCGCCCGGGCCCGCACCGGCCTCGGGATCGTCCACATGCGACAGAATCGGCTCGACGACGCCCACGCGGAGCTGACCGCCGCCCTGAATGTGTTGGTCGACGGCGGGCACCTGAACTACGTGGCCCACACCCGGGAAGCGTTGGCGGACCTGGCGTCCCGGCGCGGCGACGAGGCCGAGCGGCGGGCCCAGCTGACCGCGGCGCTGGAGATCCAGCGGCAGTTCGGCGGGCCGGAAGAGGATCGCCTACGGGCCAAGCTCGGCGAGGCAAACCCGGTGTCCGGCAACGACTAGCTCCCCGGCGAGCGGTCGGCCGGCCAGCACGCAGGCGTACACCGCCGAAGCCAGCAGCATCGGGTCCAGCGCTCCGGCCACCTCGACCCGCCGGCCGTCCCGGATCATGGCGTGACAGCCGGTCGGGGTGGCCGCCGCGACGACCAACGCCCCGTGCACGGCGAGATTCCGGGCCGCCCACGCCGCCGGATCATCCATGACCTCGGCCCTGATCAGGACAGATGCCGACTCCGCGATGCGCAGGTCGCTCTCGTCCTCCCGCACCGCGAGGTGCTGGTCCGCAGCCCGCGGCGCGGCGGCCTGGGGGAAGCGGTCGATGGTCAGCATGTCCGGCTCGGTGAACTCGGCGAGGACGTTGAAGGCGGTCACCGGTTCGATGTCCGGACGAGCGTCCGGAACCCGGGGCAGCTCCAACCCCTCCCGCGGCGCCAGGTCGAGCTCCCGATACAGCTCGTCCCGCAGCCGTGTCGTCGCGTCGCCGACGTGCGCGAACACCTGGCCGGTGATGGGCGCCAGCCGCCCCGGATCGTGCTCGGCCACCGCCGCGTCCACCTGTTTTCGCAGGTCAACGTCGTGATCGAGGCGTCTGGCCAGCCGCCCCAGCCGGTCGACGGGGGTGCCCGGCACCACCTCGTCGCCGTAGCCGGTGAGCAGCAGCGGCTTGTCCAGCGCCGCCGCGTACAGGCTGATCGAGCCGTGGTCGCCGATCACCAGATCGGCCGCGACCAGCGCGGCGTGCCAGCCCCGCTCCGGCGGCAGCAGCACCAATCCCGCCTTGACTGCGTGCCGCAGCCACCGGTGGACGTCGATGTCGTGCTCCACCCACACGTTCGGGTGGACCGCCATGACCACCTGGTACCGGTCGGCCGGCAGCGTGCCGAGCAACCGGGTCGCCAGGTTCCGCGCCCGGCCCAGCTGCGAGCCCTCGCCCCAGGTGGAGGACAGGAACACCACCCGCCGGTCGCCCGCGCCCAAGTCGTGCCGATAGTGCTCGGCCAGCCGCCGACTGGCCCGCAGCCGGTCGAAGGTCGGATCGCCGGTGACCACGGTGTGCCCGTCGATCTCCGGGCAGGCGGCCACCAGTTGGCGGTGCTGGTCCGGGTGCGCCAGCACGACCTTCACCCGGCCGGTGCGCAGCGCCGCCACCGGCGGCAGGCCGGCCAGCCGGGGCCCGTCGGCAGAGGGCACGATCTTGTTGAAGCCGATGCCGTGCGGCAGCACGAGCACCCGCTGATCGGAGTGCAGCTCATGGAAATCGAGGTTCTCGCTGGCCGACACCAGCAGGCCGTACCGGGTCCGGCGCAGCTGCGGCCACGGGATCAGCCGCCGCACGCCGGCCGCGCCCAGCACCTCCCGCGCGCCCACACTGAACCGGGAGGTCTCGTTCACGGTGAAGCGCAGCCGCACCCGGTCGTCCGAGCCGAAGAACCACAGCGTCTCCAGCAGCCGGATCGTCGACGTGGTGGTGCGGCCGGCGAACACGACCGTGTGCCGGGGCGAGCGCGTCTGCCACCGCGACTCGTCACCACCGGGCAATCCCATTGCCCAGCGACCCTAGCGGGTCAGCCCCGGTCGAACACCTTGCCGTCGACGACCTCGAGGCGGCGGCTGGTCTGCACGGCGTCCAGCATCCGCCGGTCGTGTGTGACCAGCAGCAGCGTGCCGGGATAGTTGGCCAGCGCCGACTCCAGCTGCTCGATGGCCGCCAGGTCCAGGTGGTTGGTCGGCTCGTCCAGCACCAGCAGGTTCACGCCGCGGGCCTGCAACAGGGCCAGGGCCGCCCTGGTCCGTTCGCCGGGGGAGAGGGTGACGGCCGGCCGCAGCACGTGGTCGGCGCGCAGCCCGAACTTGGCCAGCAGGGTCCGCACGTCGGGGTGGTTCATCTCCGGCACGGCCGCGCCGAACGCGTCCAGCAGGGTGGCGTCGCCGAAGAACAGCTGCCGGGCCTGGTCGACCTCGCCGACGACCACGCCGTGGCCGAGCGCCGCGTTGCCCTCGTCCAGCGGGATCCGTTCCAGCAGGGCCGCCAGCAAGGTGGACTTGCCGGAGCCGTTGGCCCCGGTGATGGCCACCTTGTCGGCCCAGTCGATCTGGAGGTCCACCGGACCCAGGGTGAAGTCGCCGCGGCGCACGACTGCGCCGCGCAGGGTCGCCACCACCGAGCCGGACCGGGGCGCGGCGGCGATCTCCATCCGCAGCTCCCACTCCTTGCGCGGCTCCTCGACCACCTCCAGCCGCTCCAGCATCTTGTCGGTCTGCCGGGCCTTGGCCGCCTGCTTCTCGCTGGACTCGATGCGCTTGCGCTTGCCGTTCTTGTCGTTGTCCTTCGGATAGCGGATCGCGTTGCGCACGCCCTTGTCGGCCCAGGCCCGCTGCATCCGGGCCCGCTCCTCCAGCGAGGACTTGGTCTCGGCGTAGTCCTCGTACTCCTCGCGCGCGTGCCGCCGGGCGGTCTCCCGCTCCTCCAGATACGACTCGTAGCCGCCGCCGTAGGTGTTGACCTGCTGCTGGGCCAGGTCCAGCTCCACCACGCGGGTCACCGTGCGGGCCAGGAACTCACGGTCGTGGCTGACCAGCACGGTGCCGGCGCGCAGGCCGGCGACGAAGCGCTCCAGCCGGTCCAGGCCGTCCAGGTCCAGGTCGTTGGTCGGCTCGTCGAGCAGGAAGATGTCGTACCGGCTCAGCAGCAGCGAGGCCATGCTGGTGCGGGCCGCCTGGCCGCCGGACAGCGAGGTCATCGCCTGCTCCAGGCCGATCGACAGGCCCAGGTCGGCGATCACCTCGTCGATCCGCTCGTCCAGGTCCGCGCCGCCCAGCGCCAGCCAGCGGTCCAGCGCGAGGGCGTACGCGTCGTCCGCGCCCGGCTTCTCCGCGGTCAGCGCCTCGGTCGCCGCGTCCAGCTCCAGCTGGGCCCGGGTGACGCCGGTGCGGCGGCCCAGGAACTCCCGGACCGTCTCGCCCGGCCGGCGCTCCGGCTCCTGCGGCAGGTGGCCGATGGTCGCGGTCGGCGGGTTCAGCCGGATCGACCCCTGCTCGGCCGGGATCAGCCCGGCCAGCGTCTGCAGCAGGGTCGACTTGCCGGCGCCGTTCACCCCGACCAGCCCGATCACGTCGCCCGGCGCGACCACCAGGTCCAGCCCGGTGAACAGCACGCGGTCGCCGTGTCCGGCGGCGAGGTCCTTGGCTACGAGTGTGGCGCTCATCAGACCCGTGATTCTAGTGGCCCCCGACGGGCCGTCGAGCGGATAACCCCTTCGGGCAGGAAGCCGAGCGGCCCTCGCCGGCTGATCAGTCGGCGGCGAGCCAGTCGTCGATGCCCGCACGCAAGGCCGCCTTCACCGCGTCCGGGGCGAACGAGGCGTCCACTCCGGCCAGGGCCAGCGCGGCCAGCGCCTGGTCGTCGTAGCCGAAGACCGCCCGGATCCGCTCGTACTCGGCGACCAGATCCGTGCCGACCGAGACCGGCACGTCCGTGTTCACGGTGACCCGGAGCCCGGCGTCGACCAGTCGTGGCAGCGGGTGCTCCGGCCAGGACGGCACCAGTCCCAGGCCCACGTTCGAGGACGGGCACACCTCCAGCGGCACGCCCTCGTCCCGCAGCCGCGCCACCAGGGCCGGCGACTCCAGGCACCGGATGCCGTGGCCGATCCGCGCCGCGTGGCCGAGATCCAGCGCCTCGACGATGCTGTCCTGGCCCGCGTCCTCGCCGGCGTGGTGCACCAGCCGGACGCCGGCATCCCTTGCCTCGTCGAGAAGTTCGGCGAACGGCGCCAGCGGGTGGCGCTCCTCGCCGGCCATGCCGATCGCCACCACCCGGTCGTGTTCGCGGGCCAGCTCAAGCGTCTTCGCGAACCGCTCGGGCGACCGCCGCCGGGAATGGTCCAGTATCACGGTGAATTCCGGGGCCAGGCCGGCCAGCACCGCCTCCAGCGGCATCTCCGGATCGCCAAGCCGCTCCCCGTGCGCGGCGGCGGTGAAGGTCACCTCGCCGTAGCGAACCCCTTGCGCCGCTTGGTCTTCGCTGAACTCGGCGGCGATCCGGGTGAAGTGCTCCGGCTCGGTCAGGCACTGCCGGACCAGCGAGTTGTGGTCGGCGAACGAGCGGAAGCCGTCGAACTCCGTGATGTCCGAGGCGAAACCCAGCTCGGCCAGCGTCGACGGCCGGATCGCGCTTTCCAGGTGGACGTGCAGGTGCGCCTTGGGCAGCGCGGCCAGCTCACGCATGGGAGTACTGGTCGGCGTAGCGGCGGGCCAGCCAGGCGCAGACCATCAGCTGCATCTGGTGGAACAGCATCAGCGGCAGCACGATCAGGCCGACCGCGCCGGCCGGGAACAGCACGCTGGCCATCGGCAGCCCGCTGGCCAGGGACTTCTTCGAGCCGCAGAACACGATGGCGATCTCGTCGGCCCGGCCGAAGCCGAGCCGGCGGGCCAGCACCGTCGTGCACAGCAGGACAAACGCCAGCAAGGCGGCATTCACGGCGAGTAACAGGGCGAGGTCGACGATCGAGAGCCGGCCCCAGATGCCGGCGACCACACCCTCGCTGAAAGCGGCGTACACGACCAACAGGATGGATCCCCGGTCCACGTAGCCCAACACCTTTTTGTGCCGGGTCAGGAAACCGGTGATCCACCGCCGCAGCAGCTGGCCGGCGACGAAGGGAGCCAGCAGTTGCAGCAGGATGTCCCGGACCGCGTCGAAGGACACGCCGCCGCTGCCGTTGACGATGAACACGGTGACCATCAGCGGCGTGAGCACGATGCCCAGCAGGTTGGAGAAGGACGCGCTGCAGATCGCCGCGGCCACGTTGCCGCGGGCGATGGACGTGAACGCGATCGAGGACTGCACGGTGGAGGGCAGGCAGCACAGGAACATCAGCCCGGTCCACAGCTCCGGGGTCAGCACGGTCGGCACCAGCAGCCGGCACAGCAGGCCCAGCGCCGGGAACAGCACGAAGGTGCAGGCCAGCACCAGCGTGTGCAGGCACCAGTGCCTCAGGCCGTCCAACGCTTCCCGAGTGGACAGCCGCGCGCCGTAGAGGAAGAACAGCAATCCGATCGCGACGGTGGTGACATGACCCAGTCCGGTCGCGTAGATCCCCCGTGCGGGTAGCAATGACGCCACCACGACGGTGGCCACCAGCGCCAGGATGTAGGGATCGAGCCGTAGCCGGGACATTACGGCAGCATAAGCACGGGATTGACCTGGAGCGCGCTCCAGGTCATAGCGTTGTGGCGACACTCACGACACCGAATGGGAGACGACCGTGCGAGTCGGCGTCCACGTCACCAAGTTCGACCACCCCGCGGGGTCCGCCGGCATCGGCCCCGAGCTGGCCGCCGTCGGCCAGGCCGCCGAGGCCGCCGGGGTCGGCTGGTTGTCGGTCATGGACCATTACTTCCAGATGGAGCACAACGGCGGCGCGCTCGACCACATGCTGGAGGGCTACACCACGCTGGGCTTCCTGGCCGCGCACACCTCGACCGTCGAGCTCAGCCTGCTGGTCACCGGCGTCACCTACCGGCACCCCGGCCTGCTGGCCAAGATCGTCACCACCCTGGACGTCCTGTCCGGCGGCCGCGGCACGCTCGGCATCGGTGCCGCCTGGTACGACCGTGAGCACGCCGGCCTCGGCGTGCCGTTCCCGCCGGTCAAGGAGCGGTTCGAGCGGCTCGAGGAGACGCTGCGAATCTGCCACCAGATGTGGGACCAGGGCAACGACGGCCCGTTCGAGGGCAAGCACTACCAGCTGGCCGAGACCATCAACCACCCGCCGGCCGTGCGCTCGCCCCGGCCGCGCGTGCTCATCGGCGGCGGTGGCGAGAAGAAGACCCTGCGCCTGGTCGCCCAGTACGCCGACGCCTGCAACCTGTTCACCACCTCGCCCGAGGAGGTCGCCCACAAGATCGACGTCCTCAAGGCCCACTGCGACGACGTCGGCCGCGACTTCGCCGAGATCGAGGTCACCGTGGCCGGCCGCGTCACCGAGGGCGGCGTGGACGAGTTCGTCGAGCAGCTCCAGCCCTACGTCAAGCTCGGCGCCCAGACCGTGATCGTCATGCCCCCGACCGGCGCCCCGGCCCAGTGGGTCGAGGACTTCGCCGCCCCGCTGGTGGAGCGGGTGGGCAACCTGTAGTCGATGCCGCCGGTCGGTTGGGCCGAGGGGATTGCCGCCTCGCTCGCCCGGCGGGCCGGCAACCCTGTCGGTGGATTCGCCCCGTGATGCCCTTCTACTTGGGGGCCACACTCATTCGTCCGGAAAGTCCACTGTGGAGTGATCGCCATGGCCCGCCTGCTGTTGGTCCGGCACGGCGAATCCGACCACACGCTGCGCGGCCCGGAAGGGCTGACCGCGGCCGGGCGGCGGCAGGCCGAGGACCTGGCCGGCCGGCTCGTGGCCGAGGAACACGGGCCGGTCGTGGTGTATTCGTCCGCGGAGGTCCGGGCGATCGACACGGCGGCGGTGATCGCCGATCGCTTGGGCGTGAGCGCGACGCGGGACTGCGGCCTGTGCACCTGGCACACACCGCCGGCGGCCACCGGCCTGACCGCCGCCGAATTCCAGCGGCGGTTCGGGATCGAGGGCGGCGGTGTGTTCCGGCCGTTCGAGGCGGGCAACGAGACGTGGGCGGAACTCGTGCTGCGAGTCAGCCGGGCGTTGCTGGAACTGGCCGCCCGGCACCGCGATCGGACGGTGATCGCGGTCGGCCACGCGGAAACGGTCGAGGCCTCCTTCGTGGCCTTCGGCAACCAGCCGCTGCTGCGCGCCTTCGATCTGGCCGTGGCACCGGCGTCGGTCACCGAATGGGCCACCGAAGGTGATCCGACCGGGTGGCCGTTGCCCCGTTGGACCTTGCGCCGCTTCTCGGCATTGTCTTAGCCGCGTCGCCTGGGTAGCGTCGAAGTCACTGCCGCACAAGGGAGTGGGGACGATGATCGCTGCATCGCATCCGGACGTCGCCGCCGCCACCGCGGCCGGCAGCATGGCGCTGGCCAACCAGCTGGCCCGGGCCGCGCGGATCTTTCCGGACCGGGTCGCGCTCCAGATGGACGACACCCGCCGCACCTACACCGAACTCGATCGCCGGGTCAATCGGCTGGCCAGGGCATTGCGCGCACGGGGAGTGCACGCCGGGGACCGGGTCGCGGTGCTGGCCACCAACCGCATCGAGACCGTCGAGGCGTTCTACGCCGTGCTACGGCTCGGGGCGATCGTCGTGCCCGTCAACTTCCGGCTGGTGGCCGGGGAAGTCGCCTACATCCTGCACGACTGCACGGCCGGCGCGCTGATCGTCGACGAGCTGACCGCGCCGCTGGCCGAGGCGGCACTGTCCGAACAGGACTGTGTGCGGTCAACCCTGCGCATCGGCCCCGAGTTCGAGCAGGCGCTGGCCGCCGAGCCCGACGATCCGCTGGACATCGTTGTGCCGGAACAGGATCCGGCGTTCATCATGTACACCTCGGGTACCACCGGTCGGCCCAAGGGCGCTGTGCTCACGCACCGCAACCTGGCCTACGCCGGCATGTTGCAGCGGATCGCCGCCGGCGGCGAATGCCCCGACGGCGAGGCCGTGCTGCTCGGCGTGCCGATGTTCCACATCGCCGGCATGGGCACGGCCCTTGGCCGGCTCATCGGCGGCGACCGGGTCGTGATCTACTCCGGCGCCGGCTTCGACCCGGCCGAGGCCGTGGACCTGTTGGAGCGGGAGCAGATCACCCACACCTTCTTCGTGCCCAGCCAGTGGCAGGCGATCTGCTCGGTGCCGGGGGTCAAGGATCGCAACCTGGTGCTGAGCAACATCACCTGGGGCGCGTCGCCGGCCACGCCGTCCACCTTGCAGGCGCTGGCCGAGACCTTTCCCGACGCCGCCGCGTACACGGCCTTCGGGCAGACGGAAACGTGCGCGGTGGTGTGCTTGCTGCGGGCGGAGGACGCGATCCGCAAGCGCGGCTCGGTCGGCACCCCGATCCCCGGCATCGAGGTGCGCATCGTCGATGACGAGATGCGGGACGTGAAACCGGGCGAGATCGGCGAGGCCGTCTACCGAGGGCCGGTGATCACGCCCGGCTACTGGGGCAAGCCCGAGGCCACCGCCGAGGCGTTCGCCGGCGGCTGGTTCCACTCCGGCGACCTGTGCAAGGCCGACGAGGACGGCTTCGTCTGGGTGGTGGACCGCAAGAAGGACATGATCATCTCCGGCGGCGAGAACATCTACTGCGCCGAGGTGGAGGCGGCTATCGACACCCATCCCAAGGTCGCCGACGTGGCCGTGATCGGGGCCCCGCACGAGAAATGGGTGCAGACCCCGGTCGCCGTGGTCACCGCCGTCGACCCGGCCGACCCGCCGACGCTGGCCGACGTCGTCGAGCACTGCCGGGACCGGCTGGCCTCGTACAAGAAGCCCACCGCCCTGATCGTGGTGGACAGCCTGCCCCGCACCGCCACCGGCAAGGTGCAGAAGTTCGAGCTGCGCAAGCTTTACGTCGACTAGCTGCCGGGGAAGACGAGCAACGGCACCAACATCTCGGCTGGGGTCAGCGAGCCGTGCACGCCTCGGAAGCCCGATTCCACGGGCTCCCGAACCGTGCGGACGACGCAGAACCCGCCGAGTGCGGCGGCGATGACGTCGCCGATCCTCGGCCGCACCCGATCGGAGACCGTCCCGAACCAGCCCTCGTCGATCGCCTGTTCCTGGCTCACGACCAATGCCTTGTCGCCCAACAGGTTTCGCCACGCCGCCAGCACGTCGTCGGCGGCGCCCGGCTCCGCGTAGACGTGCCGGGCCCGAGGCTCGCCGCCGAGCAGGCGAACCCCTTGCTGGAGGCCAATTTCGGTATCAAAGTCCACAGTGGACTGTGTGGTCGCCATGCCGTGATCGGCGGTGACGGCCAGCAGGGCGCCCGGCGGCAACGCGTCGACCACCGTCGCCACCATGCGGTCGACATGGTTGAGCTGCCAGCGCCACTCCCGCGACCCCGGCCCGTAAACGTGGCCCATCGTGTCCAGATCGCCGTGGTAGGCATAGCAGAACCCATCGCGATTGGCCGCGATCCTGGCCGCGAGGTCGCCCAGCGCGAACACCGGCTCGAACGTGCCGCCTCGGAAGACGCTCCGGGTCAGCCCCGAACCGCGGTGCAGCATCGGGGCCGCGACCGTGGCGTGGATCCCCGCCCGCTCGAACAGCGTCGGCAGCGGCTGGATCTCCTCCGGCACCAACGTTTCCCGCGCATCCGCGCCGTTCACTCGCCAGGGCAGCGCGTGCAGCAGTTGCGGCGCCGCGAAGCTCGTGCCGACGATGCCGTGCTCACCGGAGGGCATCCCCGTGCCGAATGTGGACACGCTGGTCGCCGTGGTGCTGGGAAAGCCCGCCGTCAACGGCTCCTCGCCCGCCATCCGCGCCGCCAGGAACGGCGCGTCCTCGGCGAATTCCCCGAGCAGTTCCCAGCCCAGCCCGTCGATCAACAGCAGGGAGGCCGCGGGCGTCCGCTCCACACCCAACACGTTGTCGAACCCCGGCACGCCGAGCGCGGCGAGCAGCGACGGCGTCACCTCGCACAGCGAGCGCTCACCGTACCGCGGCAGGATCGTGTCGGCCACGAAGGCAGAGTAACGCAGCCGCCGCGATCAGCTGGCTCGATCCCGCGACGGCGAACACCAGCCCCGAACCGTTGTGGTAAAAGGGAAGGGCAGCGCCGAGCCGCCGTGACACAGGGGAGAGCCAGGCCGTCGGGGCTAGCGCCGTGCCCGCGAACCGGAACGCCGACACCATCGACACCGCCCCCGGCCCGGTTGCTCGGCACCGCGCTCATCGTCAGTTTCTGCAACGACACCGTCAGCGTCGAAGACGCCGCCCCCGTCACCGTCCAGCACACCGCCATCCACCGCCGTACTCCCGGCCGCCGCGCTTCTCGTCTTCGTGCGAACTCCTCCATTTCGACGAAATGGAGGAGTTCGTCAGCGGGCGGCGGAGGCGACGGCCGTGCTCTGGCGGCGGGTGAGGCAGGGAGGGAGGAGACGGACCTCGGCGGCGGGAGCGCCGGCGAGCTGGCCGATGGTCATGCGCACGGCGAGGTCGCCGACCTCGGGGGCGGGGATGGCGACGGAGGTGAGGGGGATGGCGCCGAGATCGGCCATGTTGTCGGGGCAGACGGCGACGACGGAGACATCCTCGGGCACGCGGAGGCCACGGGCGGAGAGGCCGGCCAGCACGTCGGGCAGCACGGCCTCGTTGTGCACGACGAGGCCGGTGACGTGGGGGTTTGCGGCGAAAAGCTGGTCGAGGCAGGCCTCGGCGGAGTCGTGGGATGGGCCGCACGGGTGAGCGGTGACGTGGACGCGGCGTTCGGCGGCGGCGGAGTCGTAGCCGTGGCGGAAGCGGCGGGCGAAGCTGGTGCCACGGCGGTGGACGGCGGGGGAGGGACCGACGAGGGCGATGTGGTGGTGACCGAGGTCGGCGAGATGGTGCACGCAGGCGGCGCCGGCGGCGGTGAAATCCAGGTCGACGCAGCTCAGGCCGTCGGGCTGCTCAGGTAGCCCGATCAGCACGGCCGGCCGGTCCAGGGCGGACAGCACGGGCACCCGGCCGTCGGCGGACTCGACGTCCATGACGATCAGCGCGTCGGCGATGGCGGAGGACGCCACCCGGCGTAAGTCGGCGGAGCCGTTGTCCTTGGTCAGCAGCAACAGGTCCAGCTCGTGCTCACGGGCGGCGGTGACCACCGAGGAGACGAACTGCATGATCACCGAGAGGTTGACGTCCGCGCGCAGCGGCACGGCCAGCGCCAGCACGTTGGTGCGGCTGCTGGCGAGCGCCCGGGCGCCGGCGTTGGGGTGGTAGCCCAGGTCGCGGATGCACTGCTCGACCCGCATGCGGGTGTTGGTGGAGATATGTCTCTTGCCGCTGATCACGTACGACACCGTGCTGGGCGCGACGCCGGCCGCCCGGGCGACGTCCATGATGGTCACCACGGCGGCCCTCCACGGCTCTACAGGATGCGGTCGCGTCCCTCCACGGCCATTCTCGTCGTCCGGGCCAGAAATGTTTCATCAATCTGACGGGCCGGCACGGTCCTGTGGTCCTCGCGGTAGAGCTGGTAGGCGTGGTCGATGCCCAGCACCAGCTCCTCCAGCAGCGCCCGGGCCCGCACCCCGTCCCGGACCAGCGCGATCACGATGTCCCGGGGCGACTCGCCGCGAGCCAGCCGCTGCATGGTCTGCGCCCGGAGGTTGTCGCTGTAGTCGTGCTCGGGGCTCGGCATGGGCCACTCGGTCGGCGGCGCGTCGGACAGATCACCCATCGAGGCCCGACGCGCGACCGTGAACGCCGCGGAGAACCAGTGCACCGCGGCCACCGCGGCCGAGGTGGCGTCGACCTTCGTGTACAGCTCGGTCGGCCCCGTCGGGTGCTTCTCGAAATACGCGTGCGCGGCGGCCACCTGCTGGGGCTGCGGATCCAGCCGGCTCAGCACCACCGCCTGGTTGGCCCGGCCGCTCAGATCGCCCAGCGAGGCCTGGCGCATCGCCGCGATCTCGGCCTCGACATCGGCGACCGCCTGCTCGGTCACCTGGCTGTCGGCGATCTTGTGCAGCGTGCGGCCGACCTCGTGGGCGGACTCCATCACCGCGCTCTCGCAGACCCGGATCTGGTTGCCCACCGGCAGGTTCGGCTCCCGCATCGCCTCGGTGGCCAGCCCGACGGCCAGCTTGTCACGGGCCCGGCTCAGCGCCTCCTCCGGCCGGTCCACCGCCTCGGTGAGCGGGTGGGTGTAGGTGTGCCACACCTGGTCCGACAGCCGCGTCAGGTCGTAGCCGAGCTGGAGGGCGTGCTCCGCGTCGGGCAGATCCTCGCCGAACGCCACCGCCGTCTCGGCGACGTTGCCGATGCCCACGCTCCAGACCGCCAGCAGGGCATTCCTGGTCCGGTCGTAGGCGTACTCGGTCACCGGCACAGGATCGCAGATCAACATGTGAGGCGCGGCCACCTCGGTCCACCTGATCGGGTAATCCCGTCTGCCCACTCAGGCGGCCTGCGGCTGCACCTTCCGGCGGACGATGATCGCGACCGGCTCCCGCGCGGGCTGTCCGGCCGGGACGACCGACTCGGCGGGCACAACCAGATCGTTGGACGTGACCAGATCGTCGCTGGCGACCGGAGCGCTGGTGGAGGCCGGGCGCCGCACGCGGCGCAGCACAAGCACGGCGGCCCCGGGCAGGCTGGAGATCAACGTCAGCACTCCGTAGACGACGGCGGTGGTGACGCCCTGGGTGGCGCCGAGACCGGCGGCGGCGAACGCGAGCGCGGCGACACCCTCGCGCGGCCCCCAACCACCGACGTTGATCGGCAGGCCCATCGCGATCAGCGCCAACACCAGCAGTGGCAGCAGTTGTCCGATCGACGCGGTCGAGCCGGCGGCCCGCGCGGCGACGAGGAACAGGCTGAGGTGCCCGGCCAGCGTCGCCACCGACAGCAGCACGATCGCCGGCCACGCCTTGCGACTGAGCAGGCTGCGCCGAATGTCGAGCACGGTCTTCGCCACCGCCTGCCGCCAGCGCGGCCGCCGGGACGAGATCGCCAACACGATCGCCGCCGCGACGACCAACAGCACACCGATCACGATCGCGGCCGGCGCGGGCACGATGTCCCCGATCACCTTGCCGATCAGCGACGGATCGGTGAGCAGCACCCCCGCCCCGACGGCGAGGATCGCCAGCTGGCCCCCGGTCCGCTCCAGCACCACGGCCCGCACCCCGCGGCCGACGTCCCCGGTGTCGTGTCCGTTCTGCACTGCCCGGTGCACGTCGCCGAGCACACCGCCGGGCAGCACCGCGTTGATGAACAACGCCTGGTAGTAGTCGGCCACCGCTGTCCGCAGCGACAGCTTCAGCCCCAGCTGGTCGGCCACGACACACCAGCGCCAGGCGCTGAACACCGTCGTGAGCAACCCGATCCCGAGCGCGGCGGCCACGCCCCACAGGTTGATCTCGCTCAGGCCGTCCACAAAGGCCCCGGTGCCCAACCGCCACAGCAGGATGCCGATGATGACCACCCCGGCGAGGATCTTCACCCACGGCCAGACCAGACGCATGATGCCGGCGCTCCGACGGTCCTGTGTGGTCACGCCGCCGCGTTCACGAAGAGTCATGCGGGCACCGCCAGCACGTCGACGTGGCCGACCGAGCCGGTCAGCCGACCCGCCTCGATCGAGTCGAGGCGCTGCCGCAGATAGCCGGCGGAGGCGGCGGTCAGCTCCGGGCGCTGCTCGACCGCGGCGCCGACCCAGCCCCGCAGCCACTCCGCGGTGAGCTCGGTGTGTTCCCCGCCCAGCTGCCACGGGCTCGGCGCGACCTGCACGGAGGCGCCGCGCTTCTCGAACGACTCGACGATCGCGGCGGGGGCGTCCGGACCGAGCAGTCGACGACCGTCCTGGACGCGGCGCTGGTGCTCGTTGAACGCGGCGGTGATATCGGCGTCGAACGGCTCGGCCGGCGACAGCTCCACCTCGCCGAGCACGGAGAGCGTGAACAGCGCGGGCACGCGGGCCTCGACACACGCGGCGGCGAGCCGGTCGACTTCGCCGGCGGTGAGGATGTCGAGCAGGGCGGACGCGGTCACCAGCGAGGTGCCGGCGAGGTCGGCGGCGGTGACGCCGCCGAGATCACCCAACCGGGTCTCGACCGTGACGGGGGCTGAGGAGGTCACACCCATATACACGTGCCCCAGCAGATCTGGTTCACGGTCCTGCATGATCCAGTGCTGCGGATTGGGCAGCAGCGGGCTCAGCCAGCGGCCCATCGAGCCGGTGCCGCAGCCCAGGTCCCTGATCACCAGCCGGTCCCGGCCGGCGAACAGCCGGACCAGGCGCTCGACGAGGTCGGTGGACCTGGCGGCGGCGTCGACCGGCTCACGCAGGGTCAGCCATTCGGGGGTGAACTCCGCGTCACCTGAGTCAGCAGTTCGGCCAGGGTGTTCGAGGTTTTCGCCCATCCGCTCAGCATGCCACGACGCTGCACGGCCGCTTTCCGGAGGCGTTCTCGCAGCTCAGCGTCGGTGAGCCAGCGGCGGAGCGCGGCTGCCAGGCCTTCGGGGGGAACGAGCAGGCCGGGCACGCTGCCGTCCGGCGCGTGGCCGACGGTCCGGGGCAACGGGTCCACGTCGGTGGCGAGCACCGGGATGCCGCGGGCCAGCGCCTCGGTGACGACCATGCCGTAGGTCTCCGCCCGGGAGGCGAGCACGAACAGGTCGGCGGCGGCGTAGCTCTGCTCGAGTTCGTCGCCGTGCTGCGGACCGACGAAGTCGACCTTTTCGCGCGCAATGCTGCTTTTCAACCGAGCGACGTGCTCCGGCGCGTGGTGGAGCGCGCCGACGCAGACGAGGTGCCAGTCGAGATCGTCGATCGTGGCCAACGCGTCGACAAGCAGGTCGTGGCCCTTGCGCGGGGTGACCGACGCGACGCAGAGCAGCCGCGACGCGCCGTCCGTGCCGTGAGCGATCGGCGCGCGGTCGACACCGGGATTGACGTTGTGAACTCGGTTCACAGGCAAATTGTGGTGTTCGGTCAGTTCACGGGCGGCCCACTCGCTGGTGGCGACCACCGCGTGCGCCGCGTGCAGCACTTCTCGTTCGCGACGGTCGAGGTCGTCGCGAACGGCCGGCGGCAGCCCGGTCTCCGCCGCCAACCGCAGATGGACCAGCACGACGACGCGCAGCCGACGGGCCGCCGGCACGACGATCTCCGGAACGCCGCACGCGACCAAACCGTCGAAAAGCACGACTTCACCGGAATCGAGCTGGTCGAGCGCCGAGGCCAACTCCGCCCGCGCCGCCGCGTCGGGCCGCGGCCAGTCGCCGCCGACCAGGATTTCGTCGACATTCCAGCCAAGCGACGACAAGCCGGCGCTCACCCGCCGGTCGTAGACGTTGCCACCGCTGGGGGCGGCGACGTCCGCGACCTGGGCCGGCCATACCGTGTGAACTGAGTTCACAGGCAAAGTCACAGTGAACGCTCGTAACAGGCCCAGGCGTTGTGCGACTCGTGCAGTGTGACGGAGATGCCGGACAGCCCGCTCGCCGACGGGCCGAGCGCCCCGGCCGCGACGCGGTCGGCCAGCCGGTCGGCGATGACCTTGGCCAGGAACTCGGTCGAGGTGTTGATCCCGGCGAAGGCCGGCTCCTCGTCCAGGTTCCGGTAGTTGAGCTCACCGAGCAGCTCGCCCAGCTGCTGGCTGGCCAGGCCGATGTCCACCACGATGTTGTCGTCGTCCAGCTCGGCCCGCCGGAACGTCGCGTCCACCACGAACGTCGCGCCGTGCAGCCGCTGGGCCGGCCCGAACACCTCGCCCCGGAAGCTGTGCGCGACCATGATGTGGTCGCGGACGGTGATGCTGAACAAGGTCATCCTCCTGCTGGGTAGACGATGCGGTGACACAGCGCCGGCAGTCGGCCGTCGGCCAGCTCCGGCAAGACCGCGGGCAACGAGGCGAAATCGCTGGAACCGGTGATCAGGGCGTCGAACACCGGGTCGGCCAGCAGCTCCAACGACACCGCGAGCCGGCTGGCGTAGGTGTGCCGACCGCGCCGCGCCGCCGGAATGGCGCCGACCTGGCTGCTGCGCACGACCAGCCGCCGGGAGTGGAAGAACTCCCCGAGCGGGACGCTGACCTCCTTGTCGCCGTACCACGAGAGCTCGACGACAGTGCCCTCCGGCGTGAGCAGCTCCAGCGCCCGGGTCAGCCCAGCCGACGTGGCGCTGGCGTGCACGACCAGGTCGCAGCCGTCGGCCGCGTCCTCCGGCGACACGAACTCCACGCCCAGTGCGGCCGCAACCGCCGCCCGTGACGGATCGACGTCCACCAGCTGCACGCGCACGCCCGGGAACTTGGCCAGCAGCGCCGCCACCGAACACCCGACCATGCCGGCGCCGATCACCGCGATGCGGTCGCCGAGCAGGGGAGCGGCGTCCCACACCGCGTTGACGGCCGTCTCCACCGTGCCGGCCAGCACGGCCCGCTCCGCCGGCACCGAATCGGGCAGAACGGTCACCGCCGAGGCTGGCACCACGTATCGGGTCTGATGTGGAAAGAGGCAGAACACGGTCCGCCCGACCAGATCAGGCTCGCCGGCCTCGACGACGCCGACATTGAGATAGCCGTACTTGACCGGGGCGGGGAACTCGCCGTCCTGGAACGGCGCGCGCATGAGGTCGTGCTGGCTGGCAGGCACGCCGCCGCGGAAGACCAGGGTCTCGGTGCCGCGGCTCACCCCGGAGAACAGCGTCCTGACCAGCACTTCGCCGGCGCCGGGTGGCCTCAACCGCACCGGACGGATCTCGCCTTCACCCGGGCGCAGCAGCCAGAACGCGTGTGCGGACAGGTCCATTTGAACCCTTCTACCACAGTGGACGTGTTCTGACCGAAGCATGAGCACGTGTGGAGGCGCGGTGACCATTCAGATTCGGCACGTATCGACGGTGACACCCGGCGTGGTCGCCGGGCTCGGCGGGCAGCTGGTCCTGCTGGCCCTGTTGTGGGCGGCGCTGCGTATCGGCCCGAGCGCGTTGGCCGCCGGCACCGCGTGCGCAGTGGTGACATGCGCGACCCTCGGTTATGCGCTGCACCGCTCGCAGGCCAGGCGGTTCGGCCAGGCCAACTGGGTCACCCTGTTCCGGGCCACGCTCGTCGTCGGGGTCGCAGCATTGGTCGCCGATGGACTGGTGCACGGCCCGTCGACGGTCGCCGTGGTGGTGCTGTCCGCGGTCGCCCTGGTACTGGACGGTGTCGACGGCTACGTCGCGCGTCGCACCGGCAGCGCCAGCGCGGTCGGGGCGCGGTTCGACATGGAGGTCGACGCGTTCCTGATCCTGGTGCTGAGCGTGTTCGTCGCCGAGTGGCTGGGGCCGTGGGTGCTGCTCATCGGCGCCATGCGGTACGTCTTCGTCGCCGCCGGCTGGGTCATGCCGTGGCTGAAGGGCGCGCTGCCGCCGAGCTTCGCCCGCAAGACCGTCGCCGCCGCCCAGGGCATCCTGCTGGTCGTCGCGGCTTCCGGCCTGTTGCCCAAGGACGTGTCGATCGCGGTGGTCGCGCTCGCGCTGGGCTCCCTGGTCTGGTCCTTCGGCCGGGACGTGCGCTGGCTGTGGCACACCCAGCCGACACGAGCGGAATCCCCTTTACCTGTCGCGTAATCGCTTCGCCTCCCGCGTCGGCCTACCGTCGACGGTGACACCAAGGGAGGCGAGAACCATGGCCCGCAAACACCGTCTGCTTCGCCTGGTCCTACGCATGGACCAGGCCGGATCGGCCGGCTACATCGCGCTCGCGCTGGTGACCACCCCGATCCTGACGCTGATCAGCCCGCTGCGGCAGCTGATGTGGCTGGTCGGCCTCGTGCTCGGCATCTCGGGATTGGCGTTGGGGCTGCTGGGTTTCCTGATGGCCTGGGGTCTGACCGTCACGATGGCGCGGGGCGAGGAACTGCCGGAACAGTTGTGGCGCAAGCTGTTGCTATCGCAGTCGTAGCCGGACCAGCTTGGGCAGACCGGCGACGACCCGCTCGTAGGAGTGCTCGATCATCTCCTCGATCTGGCCCGGCGGGATGGCGCCGTCCAGTCGCACCGTGTTCCAGTGCTTCTTGTTCAGGTGCCAGCCGGGGGTCACGCCGTCGTGCTGGATCCGCAGGTGCACCGCCAGATTGGGCTCGCACTTGAGGGACACCGTCGGCGGCGTGGCCCTCGGGGCCAGGATCGCGAAGATCTTGCCCTCGACCTTGTAGACGTCCAGGCCCGGGCCGAACGGGTTCTCCATGACCGCCTGGGGGAATTCCAGCGCGTAGGCCGCCACTTCCGCCGGGGTCATGCCGTCTCCCATCGCACGTGCACGGCGTCGGGCTTGCGGAACACCAGGCCCGTCGGCTCGGCCGGCTCGGTGAGTTCCAGGCCCGGCAGGCGATCCAGCACCGTCTCGACGGCGATCCGCGCCTCCAGCCGGGCCAGGTCGACGCCGAGGCAGAAGTGCGGGCCGTGCGCGAAGGCCAGCTGCTTGCGCAGGTTCGGCCGCCGCAGGTCGAAGACGTCCGGGTTCTCGAACACCGCCGGATCCCGGTTGGCCGCCGTCAACGAGACGGTGACGAGATCGCCGCGCTTGATCGACGCCCCGGCCAGTTCCACGTCTCGAGTGGCGTACCGGTCGATCACCGCCGCGGCCGGCTCCATACGCAGGGACTCCTCGACGGCGTCGGGGATCCGCGACCGGTCGGCCCGGACGATGTCCATTTGCGACGGATCGTTCACCAGGTGCAGCACCAGATTGGCGATCATGCCCTCGGTGGTCTCGATGCCGCCGAACATCAGCACCGCCGCGTTCGACACCACCTCCGGCAGCGCCAGTGACCGGGCAGCCTCGGTCAGCAGCGACGGATTCGGCCGGGCAACCGAGCCCTCGATGTGCGCCCGCAGCTCGCTGAACGCCTCCACGCCAACGGAATCCGGCTGACGCCCGGCCGAGATGTCGGCCACCGCGGACACGATCGCGTCGTACCAGGCCAGCACCCGCTTCGCGTCGGCGCCGTCCAGGCCCAGCGCATCGGCGACCACCGCCACCGCCAGCGGTCCGGCCAACGCCCGCCGCAGCTCCGCCTGCCCGGCGCCGACGAAGCCGTTGACCAGCCGGTCGCACTCGGCGCGCACGAAGTCGCCGAACCGGTCCTCGATCTCGCGCGGCCGGAACTGACGTGAGAACGGGGCCCGGTGCCGGGCGTGCTCGTCGGCGTCCAGGGACAGCATCGACGGGCCGACCACCTGCGCCGTGGAGAAGCGGGGGTCGTCCACCGTGAACGTGGCCGCGTCCCGCATCACCTGCAACGCCAGGTTGTGCCGGGTCACCAGCCACCCGTTCAGCGCCGGCAGCCGGGACACCGGCTCGGCCGCGCGCAGGCGGGCCAGCAGCGGATGCGAGTCGGCGGTGAGTTCGTCGACCGTGGCCTGGGCGCCGACTGGGAACATGCGTCCGAAGCTACCAGCCGTAGGCTGGTGGCGTGGAAATCTGGATCAACCCCGCGTGCTCCAAGTGCCGCTCGGCGCTGTCGATCCTGGACGAGGCGGGCGCCGAGTACACCGTGCGGCGCTATCTCGACGACCCGCCGACCGAGGCCGAGCTGGCGGCCGTGCTGGACCGCCTTGGCCTCGAACCGTGGGACATCGCCCGCACCGGCGAGAAGATCGCCGCCGAGCTCGCTCTCGGGACATGGGAACGAACCGAGGCGACCCGCTCGCAGTGGATCAAGGCCCTGGCCGAGCACCCGATCCTGATCCAGCGCCCGATTATCACCGCCGACGACGGTCCGGCCGTGGTCGCCCGGACCGAGGACGCCGTGCGGTCGGTGCTGGCCGACTGAGCGGCCCGTACTGAGCAGCCCCCGAATCAATCCAAGCACGCCAACCTGGCAATGCCGGGCCAACGGCGGCCAGGAAGCGCCCGGCTAGCGCAATCGGGGAAGGCCTGGCTGGCGACGGTCTGGCCAACTCCGCGCGAGCGGCAGCCTGGCGGCGCCTCGTCAGCGGATCACCCCACGCCCGGGGATCAGCGGCAGGTCCAGCGCCGACACCAGCCGTGGCGGCAGGTCGTCCAGGTACGGCACGGCGTTGACGGCCCGCATGCCAGTGGCCAGGCAGCCGCCGCTGACCGGGTCGCCGTCGACCTCGTGCCGGAACGCCGTCTCCTGGGTGATTTCGGGGCTGCCCTTGACGATGATCCGGTAGGCGTCGTTCTCCACCGACGCGGCCCGCGCCCACTCGGGGGCGGCCGCGTTGGTGATGCGGTTGACGTGTTCGATCACGATCCGCGGCTCGGAGCCCACCCAGCCCCGGATCTCGAAGCGCACCGCCGCGCAGTGTCCGGCCTCGATCACCCCGTGTTGATAGGAGATCCGCTCCGGCGCCGCCCACTTCTCGTACACGGTGTCGATGCGGTCCAGCTTCACCCCGACCGCGTCGGCGATCATCGGAATCGTGTGTCCCCAAGCGAAAATCAGGATCTCGGGGATCTCCAGCACGGCCTGGGCGTCCACCGGCAGGCCGAAGCCCATGACCTTGCTGTAGTCGCCGGCGTAACTGGCGTAGTCGACCAGCTCCTGGATCCGCACACTGTCGACCCGCCCGCACACCCCCATCAGCGTCAACGGAAACAGATCGTTGGCGAACCCTGGGTCGATCCCCGTGGTGAAGCAGGCCTTTCCGGCTTCCGCGCACGCCTTTTCCAACTCCGTGCGAACTTGCGGTGGGCAGGCGTCCGGATACACCAACGGCGTCATCGCGGTCGACACCACGTGCTTGCCGGATCGCAGCGCCCGCGCCATGTTCTCGATGTTCTCCAGCGCGAACTCCGCTGTGGGGCCGAAG
The DNA here is from genome assembly GCF_044547355.1 of Kutzneria sp. NPDC052558. Lineage (NCBI taxonomy): Bacteria > Bacillati > Actinomycetota > Actinomycetes > Pseudonocardiales > Pseudonocardiaceae > Kutzneria > Kutzneria sp. NPDC052558. The sequence continues at coordinate 290,943 of NZ_JBIUAG010000002.1, read as the reverse complement.
TAGGCTACCGCGTCGGCCTCACCGTCCAAAGCGGACTGAACGTCGGTCGTCGCCTTGATTCCCACCGGGTCGGCCCCGATCAGCACGCCCGCGTCGACGCCGTCCTTGGCCGGGTCGTGCACGATCACGCCGGCCAGTTCGAGCTCGGGGTGGCCGAGCAGCTCGCGGATCACGAGCTTGCCGACGACCCCGGTGCCCCACACGATCACCTTGTGCGCCATCGCTTTTTCCCCTCAGCGCCAGTACTCGCCACCGTTGACGAACAGGGTCTGGCCGGTCAGCATGCGGGCCCGGTCGGAGGCGAAGAACACCGCCGCCTCGGCCACGTCGGCGTCCGACGCGATCTCGTTGAGCGCGGCCTTGGCCGCCAGTTCGGCCTTGACCTCGTCCTCGGGCACGCCCCGGCTCTGGGCGGTCCACTGGATGTACATCTCGACGTTCGGGCCCAGCATCCAGCCCGGCACCACCGAGTTGACCCGGATCTTGCGCGGCCCCAGTTCCTGGGCCAGCGAGAACATCGCCGCGTGCAGAGCACCCTTGGACGTCGCATAAGCGGCCTGTGGCAACGTCGGCGAGAACGCCGCCTGGGTCCCGATGATCACCACTGACCCACCGCGCACCGACAGCGCCGGCAACGCCGCCTGCGTGAGCCGCATCGTCCCGATGACGTTGACGTCCAACACTTTCCGCCACAGATCGAGGTCGGCCCCGTCCAGTCCGCCGAACACCCGATCCCGCGCGGCCACGTGGATCACCGCGTCGACCGCCCCGAACGTGTCCAGCGCGACCGACACCAGGTTCTCGCACGCCTGCGCCGAGGTGATGTTGGTGACGGCGTACGCCGCCCGCTTCCCGACCTCCTCGGCCACTGCCTTCAGGTTGGCTTCCGTCCGCGCGCCGAGGACGACGTTCGCGCCATCCCGGGCCGCCGCGAGCGCGGTCGCCCGGCCGAGGCCGGGTCCGACCCCGGACACGATCACTGTCTTGCCGTCGAGGACCACCCCAATAACGTAACAGCGTGTTACGTTATTCACAATGACACCGATGGACCAGTCCGACCGCTCCCGTGGCCGCCCTCGCGACCCGGCGATCGACGACGCCGCCCTCCAGGCCTGCCGCGACCTTCTCGTCGAGGTCGGCTGGGACAAGCTCTCCATGGTCGCCATCGCCGACCGCGCCAACGTCGGCCGCCCCGCCCTCTACCGCCGGTGGCCCTCCAAGACCCACCTGGTCTTCGAAGCCGTCTTCTCCTGGCAGGACGACCCCACCCCGGTCGACGACGCCCCCACGTCAACCGAGTGGATTCGCCGCTCCTTCGCCTACACCCAAAACCTCTTCGCCCGCCCCGAAGTCCGCGCGGCCCTCCCCGGCCTCATGGCCTCCCTGCGCGACCACCCCGACCGGCAATCCGCCCTGTGGAAGGAATTCGGCCTCCCCGGCCTGTCCACCCTGGAGTCCCTACTCCGCGCCGAAGGCAGCGCCACCCCCGCCATCGACGCCCAGGCAACCATGGTCATGGTGATAGGCGCCTGCTTGGTCACCTCACTGCTGGGTGGATCTTCCCCGGTTCTGGATCGACTCCCAGACCTGCTCCACCCAAACAAAAATCCCTGAGTGGCAACCATCACACCCAACGCGCCCACTGCGATGGTCCGGGGCGCAGCACACCCAACGCGCCCCACCCCGATGGGGTCCGGGGCGCAGCCCCGGCGCGGGGGCGTGGGGGCCGTGCCCCCACAAAAGCACTGAGCATGACGAAAGGGCTAGGCGATAGCACGCCTAGCCCTTTCGTCGCGGGTGAGTGACGGGATTCGAACCCGCGACACCTGGGACCACAACCCAGTGCTCTACCGACTGAGCTACACCCACCATGGAGCGTCTTCGCCGTTTCCGGCGGCGACGTCCACAAGGCTAGCGCACGCGCGCTCAGCCTCAAAAACGGGTTACCCCTCGGCGGCGGCGCGGAGGATCTCGGCGGCCGCGGCTTGGGCTTGCTCGCTGGTGGGGCCGGGGTGGGGGACGAAGGCGGTGGCCCGGTAGTAGGCGAGTTCGCGGATGGATTCGTGGATGTCGGCCAGGGCGCGGTGGGCGAGGCCCTTGGCGGGCTGCGCGTAGTAGATGCGCGGGTACCAGCGTCGGCAGAGTTCCTTGATGCTGCTGACGTCGACCATGCGGTAGTGGAGGTGGCTGTCGAGGGCCGGCATGTCGCGGGCGATGAAGCCTCGGTCGGTGGCGATGCTGTTGCCGGCGAGCGGTGTGGTGCGCGCGTCGGGGACCCATTGCCGGATGTAGTCGAGCACGAGTTGTTCGGCTTGTTCGAGGGTGGTGGTGGAGCGGCGCACCTCGTCGGTGAGGCCGGAGTGGGCGTGCATGTCTCGCACCACGTCGGGCATCGCGTCGAGCGCTTCGTCGTCGGCGTGGATGACCACGTCGACGCCGTCTCCGAGCACGTTCAGGTCTGCGTCGGTGACCAGGGCGGCGATCTCTATCAGGGCGTCTTTGCCCAGATCGAGCCCGGTCATCTCGCAGTCGATCCACACCAGACGATCAGTCACCCGCAGCAGCCTATCTCGCCACTGTGCGTGTTCGGCTGAACGCGCGGTTTCGGCCTGTTCGGCCTAGTGTCGGGGATGCCGTTCGGGCTATCGGGAGGTCGTTGTGGACGCTTTCGAGGAGATCACCGCCGGTTACGCCACGGAGGGTGGCGCGCTGGAGTTGGGGTCGGCGGTGGTGGACGGCGCTGTCCGGGCCGAGGCCCGGGTGCGGCTGCCGTTGGCGACGTTGAACCGGCACGGGTTGATCGCCGGCGCGACCGGCACCGGCAAGACGAAGACGTTGCAGTTGATGGCCGAGCAGCTGTCGGCGGCCGGGGTGCCGGTGGTGATGGCCGATGTGAAGGGGGACCTGTCGGGCCTGTCGCGGCCGGGGGCGGGCGGCGACAAGGTGTCGAAGCGGGCCGCCGAGACCGGGGACGACTGGCAGGCCGCCGGTTTTCCGGTGCAGTTCCTGTCGTTGGGGGAGGGCGGTTCCGCGGTCCCGGTGCGGGCGACGATCACCAGCTTCGGTCCGATCCTGTTGTCGAAGGTGTTGGGGTTGAACGACACCCAGGAGTCGACCCTGGGGTTGATCTTCCACTGGGCCGATTCGCGGGGCCTGCCGCTGCTGGACACCAAGGATCTGCGGTCGGTGATCCAGCATCTGAGCAGTGACGAGGGTAAGGAGGACCTGAAGGGCCTGGGCGGTGTGTCGTCGGCCACCGCGGGCGTCATCCTGCGGTCGCTGTTGAACCTGGAGGCCAATGGCGGCGACACGTTCTTCGGGGAGCCGGAGCTGGATCCGGCCGACCTGATGCGGTCGCAGGACGGTCGCGGCGTGATCAGCCTGCTCGAGCTGTCGGAGTTGCAGGGCAATCCGGCGCTGTTCTCCACGTTCCTGATGTGGCTGCTGGCCGACCTGTTCCACCAGCTGCCGGAGGAGGGCGATCTGGAGAAGCCGAAGCTGGTGTTCTTCTTCGACGAGGCGCACCTGCTGTTCGCCGACGCCTCCAAGGCGTTCCTGGAGCAGATCGTGCAGACCGTGAAGCTGATCCGTTCCAAGGGAGTCGGCGTGTTCTTCTGCACGCAGCTGCCGACCGACGTGCCCAACTCCGTTCTGTCGCAGCTGGGCGCCCGGGTTCAGCACGCCCTGCGGGCCTTCACCCCGGACGACCAGAAGGCGCTGGCGCAGACCGTCAAGACGTATCCCACGACGCCCCACTACGACCTGGGCAAGGCCCTCACCACGCTCGGCATCGGCGAGGCCGTTGTCACCGTCCTGAGTGAACAGGGCGCCCCGACTCCGGTGGCTTGGACCCGCCTGCGCCCGCCGCGCTCGCTGATGGCGTCCATCGGCGTGGATGCCGTCAAGCAGGAGGCGGCCTCGTCGGCGTTGGCGGCCAAATACTCGCAGTCGGTGGACCGGGAGTCGGCGTACGAGATGCTGCTGGCCAAGGTCGCCCCGCCGGCCTCGGCCCCCGCGCCGGAGTCCGCCCCGTCCGAGGAGTCCGCGCCCGCCCCGCGCCGCAAGGAGGCCGACGATCCGGGGCTGATCGGCCAGGTGCTGGGCAACCCGGCGGTGAAGTCCTTCCTGCGGTCCGCCGGCTCCGCGCTGGGCCGGGAGATCACCCGAGGCATCTTCGGCACCGGCCGTCGCCGCTGACCCGCGGTGCCCGAGTGGCCCAGTCGAGCCCCGAAACCCGTCCGTCCGCTGCGCCACCAGCGTGAATTCGGGCGTTTCGTGTGTCGAGTCGACATACTTCCGAAACACGGCCGTCCCATTGCCGATTTAGCGTCCATGGTGGACGTCGACCCGGGAGGTGGGTGGGATGACCGAACCCTGTGTCGTCTGCGGGACTGAGCGGATGAGCTCTCCGTCTGACTTCTTCTGCTCCGACCAGTGCCAGCGCGACTGGCACGCACGGCGGGTGGAGCCGTTGAGGAGTGACGTGAGCACCTGGCTGCCGTCGCACGTGACCCGCACCGGCGAGTCCTGGCGCGCGGCGTGAGGGTCAGATCGACCGTGTGCGGTACGCGAGGTTGAGCACCCGCTCGACCAGTTTCGGCGCGACCGCGTAGCTGGTGGCGGCGAGCCGGCCGAAGGGCAGGTCCACGGACTTGGGCCGCTTGACCAGTGCGCGCAGCACGAGGCGGGCGGCCCGTTCCGGGCTGGCGGCCGGCATCCGGTCGTAGAGCCGGGTCGGTCCGATCATCGGCGTGCGCACCAGCGGCATGTGCACGGTGGTGAACGTGATCCGGTCGCGCAGCGTCTCGGCCGCGGCGACCTGGCTGAACTCGTCCAGCGCGGCCTTGGACGCCAGGTAGGCGGCGAACCGAGGGGTGCGCGTCTGCACGCCCATCGACGAGATGTTCACCACGTGCCCGCCGCCGTTGGCCCGGAAGTGCGGCAGCAGGCCGAGCACCAGCCGGACCGGTGCGTGGTAGTTGATCGCCATCGTGCGCTCGAAGTCGTGGTGGCGGTCCTGGGAGCTGTTCAGCGACCGGCGGATGGACCGGCCGGCGTTGTTGACCAGCATGTCCACCCGGGGCTGCTCGGCAAGCACCCGCTTGAGCAGTGTCTCCACGGATTCGGCGTCGGTCAGGTCGCACGGGTAGCTGTGCGCCTCGCCGCCGCGGGCCACGATCTGGTCGCGGACCTGGGCCAGCTCGTCGGCGCGGCGGGCCACCAGCAGCGGGACCGCGCCGAGCCATGCGACGGCGAACGCCGTGGCGCGGCCGATGCCGGAGGACGCGCCGGTGATCAGGATGCGCTTGCCGGCCAGCGGCGACGATCGGCTCATGATGCGATGATGCCATTACCTACTCGTGAGTAGGAAGTGGTCGTGGCAGCATGGCCGACCATGGCGAGGTGGGGAGAGTTCCGGGCCAGGCCGTTCCACTTGGGCTTCGGCGTGCTGGCGATCGCGTGCGCCGTGGTGAGCGCGTCGCTCATGGACGACGCCGTGCTGCGGGCCGGCTGGGTCGCGCTGGGGTGCGCCGGCCTGGTGTGGCTCGGGTTCGTGGCGTGGGCGCTGGTCCGTCAGCGCCGGCGCGACTCCAACACCTGAGTCGCCCGCCCGTTGGTTCACCGACCGGTCCAACTCCGGTCCAACTCCGGTCGAACGACAGCAACCGACCAACGCTCAGTCTTCGTCGGACAGGGCCCGGTCGTCGTCCGACAAACCGGGCGTCGGAGCTCGTCGCCCGGTGGCCTCACGCCGGCTCGGACGCCGTCACCACCGCGTCGCGCAGGGCCGCCCGCAGCCGGCCCACCTCCAGCGGCGCCAGCACCGCCGTCTCGCCCGGCGGCGCGACCAGCACCACGTGGCCCTGGCTGACGAACACCGTGAGGTCGCGGCGACGGCCCGCCACATCCCGGCAGGTCACCAACCATTCCTTGCGGTCAACCACGTCTTCCGCCTCCCAGCCCTTCGGTGCAGACAACATCGCGGCGCTCGCACCGGTGTGACGCACCCTGGCCGACGACGTGACGCGGGTTTCGCGGTCAGATCGTGCTATTCCCCGTGGTTGATCACGCCGTGCTGCGCCTAGCCTCGCACGACCGAGCCGCTGATTGTCACCTGGGAGGGTGATCGGGCACCCCCGTCCGCACCCCCTACCACCGCTTTTACGGAGAAGGGCGGAAGCCGCTCGCCCCCGTTCGGGCGATCATGACTCCGCCGGCCGACCGCTCCGCCCCACGACCGCCGCCCCGCCCCCCGTGTCGCCGACAGTCTCCGGCTCGACGGTCGCCTGAATCTCGACGATCTCCTGCATTTCGACGAACTACTCCGTTGCGACGGCCGTCTCCACTCCGTCGGTCCGCTCCGCTTCGGCGACCGTCCCCACTCCGTCGGTCCGCTCCGCCTTGACGACCGTCACCGTCTCGGCGGCCTGCCCGGCTGCCGCCGGTCGTCTCGACTCTGACGGATTGCTCCGTTTCGACGGTTTACTCCATTCGACGACCGTCTCCGCTTCGACGGTCTACCCCGCTTCGACGGTTTGCCCCGCGCCGGCGATCTGCTCGGCTTCGACGGTCTGGTCTGGTCCGTCGGTTTGGCCTGCTTCGGCGGTCTGCGGCATTGCGACGGTCTGCTCGGTTCCGTCGGTCTGGTCTGCCCCGGCGGGTTGCTCCGCGTCAGCGATCTGTTCCGCTTCGTCGGTCGTCTCGGTTCCGTCGGCCGTCTCCGTGTCGCCGATCTGCTGCCCGCCGCCGGCTCGCACCGAAGGCGTCCTCGCGGTTGTTCAGGCGCCGGCCGTCTCGACGGCCTCCACCGCCTGTGCCCGCGCCGGCGTCGCCATGGTCGCCGCCGCGTCGCGGTCCTTGATCAGCAGCGCTACCGCGCCGGCGCCGATCATCAGCGCGGCCGCCACCACGAATGCCAGCTGGTAGCCGAGCAGGTGGCCGCTGCCCGCGCCCGCCGCCGCGAGAACGCTGCCCAACACCGCGACGCCGACAGCGGACCCGGCCTGGCGGCCCGAGTTGTAGAGCGTCGAGGCCCGACCGGTCTTGGTCGGCGGCACCTGCGCGAACGCGGCCGTCTGGGCCGGGTTGAAGTTGTTGGACATGCCCAGCCCCAGGTAGAACATGATCAACATGACCAGCCACTGCGGCGTCGCCGGCCCGACCAGCGTCAGCAGCATCATCGCCACCGCCGCGTTCACCACGCCCAGCACGATGTGCAGCCGTGGCCCCAGCGTCGAGTACACCCGGCTGGCGATCTGCGTGCCGAGCAGCACGCCGACCGCCTCCGGGAACGTGGTCAGCCCGGTCTGCCAGGCCGACACACCCAGCCCCGACTGGTAGAGCAGCGGGAACACGAACAGCGTGCCGAGGAAACCGGCGGTCGACACCAGCTGCACGACGTTGATCGTGCGGAACAGCCGGTCGCCGAACAGCCGCAGGTCCAGCATCGGCTCCGCTACCCGCAGCTCCACCAACACGGTCGCCGCCAGCAGTGCCACGCCCAGTGCGCCGGTGATCAGGATCTGCGGCGAGCCCCAGCCCAGCGTGGCGCCCTCCGTCAACGCGTACATCAGCAGCGCGAAGCCCACCCCGGACAGCAGGAAGCCGGCCACGTCGAAGCGCCCGGCGCCCGGCTCGCGGTGTTCACGGAGCAGGAACAGCCCGAACAGGAAGGTCAGCACGCCAACCGGCAGGTTCACGTAGAACACCCACCGCCACGACAGGGTGTCCACCAGCAGGCCGCCGAGCACCGGGCCCATCGCCGGGGCGACCGCCGTGGGCAGGATGAGCACCCGGTTCACGCGCATCCGCTCGGCCAGCGGGAACTCCCGGTACAGCATGGCCAGGCCGATCGGCGCGAGCATGCCGCCGCCGAGGCCCTGGAGCAGGCGGAACGCGACGAGCTGGGGGAGGGACTGGGCTACCCCGCACAGCGCGGAGGCCACCGTGAAGATCGCGAGCGCGATCAGGAACACCCGCTTGCTGCCGAACCGGTCGCCCAGCCAGCCGGACGCCGGGATCACCAGCGCGAGGCTGAGCAGATAGCCGACGACGACCGCGCCGGCGTCGGCGGCGGTCACATGGAACTGGGCGGCGATCGTCGGCAGGGCGACGTTGACGATCGTGGTGTCGAGGATGTTGAGGAACAGCGCGGCGACGAAGACCACGCTGACGACAACCTTCGGGCTCAGCTGGCGTAACCCCACCGAACGGCTCCCTCGCGGAATGTTTGCATGCGACAACGAAACATTCCAACAGGGGCGGACGAGGGGTTGTTCCGGCCTGGGGGTGATCTGCGCCGAACGGGTGCGGTGCCGTGGGGGAGGAGCGGCTCAGCCCAGGTCGTAGGGCATGAGGGTGGTGAGCGCGTCGTCGACGCTGACCCACTGGTTCTCGGTGCCGGGAAGCACCAGGTCGTAGGTGCGGTCGAGGAAGTCGGCCAGTTCCTGCGCGGAGGCCTCGAACATGGCCAGGCCGGCTGGCGAGCTGACGACCAGCACCACCAACTCGATGTCGTCGACGGCCGGGCGGATGCGCACGTCGCCCGAGCCGGCCTCGGCGATCAGGCCGTCAGCCAGCAGGTCGCGGGCGAAGCACCACTCCACCCAGCCGGACGGGCCGGAGCGGAACGCCGCTGTCACGGCGAAGGGGTCACGGGTGTCGTAGCGAAGTTCGACCTCGACCGGGACCGACGGTGCGTCCGGCACCAGAAGGTCCAGCACCGCCATCGAGCGGAGCGTCATGTGGTCGTTACGCATCGTGTTCACCCCTCGGCTTCCCGACACTCGTCTTTGAGTCAACAGTGGCCGAGTCCTCTGGAGAACTTGTCCACGTTCACTCAATGTCGCCCCCAGGCGGAGTTGCCCGCTCAATCTGTCACTCATCCGGGTGGCGGTCCAGCGGTTTCGTCATTCACCGTACGAAAGTGTGGGGATATGACCTGAAAAGGGGAACGGCCTTGCCCCTGTTGTGACCACTTCCGTGCGTGATGATCGCTACACGCACGAGCCGCCGGGGCCGGCGTCGCTCTCCTCGGGCACCGCCAGCCGCAGCAGAACGCGCCGCAGCACCGCCTCCTCCTCCGTGCTCAATCCCTCGAGCACGGCCCGTTCGACCAGTTCCAGTTCGAGCCGGACCGCCGCCTGGACCTGGCGACCCTTCTCTGTCAGTTCGGGGATACGCACGCGGCGGTCACCCGGATCAGGTCGGCGGACGACAAGTCCCTGCTGCTCCATCCGGTCCAAGGTGGAGGTCATGGTCGTTTTGTCCAGGCCGAGTCGGTTGCCCAGTGCCAGTTGCGTCTGCTGACGGCCCTCGGCCAGGGCGGTCAGCACCAGCTGGCCGCGGATGCCGACGCCGGCCTTGGTCGCGTGCCTCTCCAACGCCGCGCCCATCCGCTGGGCGGCGCGGTGCAGCAGCCAGTTCAGGTTGTCGCGCTCGCCGCAGGCCTGGGCGGCGGCGCAGGCGTCCGACAGCTCGGTGTCCACACCGTAAATCCTACGTGTCGGCGGTCTCCCGAGAAGTTCTTGACTCGGAACATCTAGTCTCGTACGTTCTTGAAGCAGAATATCCCGATCGAGAGGACAGTCATGGTCGCCCTGCTGCACATCGACACGAGCGTTCGGCACGAGGGGTCGGTGTCCCGGGAGCTGTCCGCGGCGTACGCCGAGCACTGGCGGCTGGCCAACCCCGACGGCGCCTACACCTACCGTGACCTGGCCGAAAAGCCCGTTCCACATCTCAACGCGCTCACCCTGGCGACCAAGATGCTGCCGCCCGCCGACTTCACGCCCGAGCAGGCCGCCGACGCCGCCACCAGCCAGGAGCTCGTCGACGAACTGCTCGCCGCCGACGTCGTGCTGCTGGGCGTGCCCATGTACAACTTCAGCATCCCGTCCACGCTCAAGGCCTGGCTCGACCGCGTGATCGGTCCCGGAACCGCTGTAAGCAAGGAGACCGGCGAAGGGCCACTCGTCGGCAACCGGGTCGTGGTCGCCGCCTCCAAGGGTGGCTCCTACGCCGCCGGCGCACCGCGGGCCGACTTCGATCACCTGGAGCCGTACCTGCGCAAGGTGCTCAGCCAGATCGGCCTCGACCGCAACCTGACCTTCATCACCGCCGAGTTCACCCTCGCGCACCTCGACCCCGCGCTGGCGCAGTTCCGTGAGCACGCTGACGCTTCTCGCGCCGCCGCGCTCGAGTCGGCCCGAGAGCTCGCCCGCGTCAGTTAGGCCGTCCAGCGGTGTCCGCTCGCGCGACACGCCGGTATAAGACGGTCCCCTCGTTCCGCGTCGCCCGCTGCCAGACTTGCCCGAGTTGCCTGGTCCGGCTGGCGGGAGGACACAAGCGATGGTCGAACCGATCGGAGACGTACTCGATCGAGCAGCCAAGTTGAGTGCCTCCGGCCGGCGACGCAAAGCAGTGGCCCTGCTGCGCAGCACCGCCAACTCCCATCCCGACAGCGCCGAGGTCTGGCGCCGGCTCGCCGGCGCGCTCCTCGACCGTGGCGACGCGCCCGCCGCCCTCGCCGCCGCGCGCCGTGCGCTGGCACTTCCCGGTGACAGGGCGGCGGCTCACCGCCTGGCCAGCAAGGCGCTGAGCCGCCTCGCCCGTCATGAGGAGGCCGTGGCCGCCGCTCGACAGGCCGTCCGGGCCGCGCCTTCCGACTGGCGGTGCCGCATCGCCCTGGCCGAGGCCTTCGGCGCCGCCGGCAGCTGGCCTGACGCCGTCGACGCCGCCGCCCAGGCCGTGCGCTACCAGCCCGATCATGTCCGGCCCTACCTCGTCCTGGGCGATGCCGCTCGGCGGACCGGCGATCTCGCCACCGCCGAGCGCGCCTACCGCACCGCCATGCGCCGCAAACCGGGCGACCCTCGCGTTCGTGCCGAACTCGCCCGCCTCCGCCAGCCGCCCTCCCGCGAGCGCTCCGTCGCAACCGAGAATTTCGCCGAAAACCTCAACTTCGCCACGCTCCACGCCGCCGACCATCCCTCGGTTTCCGACGCACTCCCCGGCCACAGCCGCCCCTCGGCTTTCGGCGCGCTCCCCGCCGCCGATCGTCCCTCGGCCTTCGGTTCACTCCCCGGCGACGGCTACCTCCACCGCACCTCTGCTTCCTCGGGCCGGTGGTCCCCGCCCGACCACTCAGCTCCGCCGCACTGGTGGTCGTCGGACCGGTCCACTTCGTCCGACGAGTGGCAACCCCGCCGCTTGGCCGCCGACCGGTCCACCTCGGACCGTGCCGCCACGGGCTACCCGTCCGGCCGGATCTCCTCGCCCGACGACGAGCTCCACGGTCGAAAATCTGCTTTTCGACGAAATCGAGCTTTTCGTCGAACTCCAGGCGACGGTCGAGTCCCTGACGACGGCCGCGCGCCGACCGCCCGGTCAACGCGCGCCGACCGATCCGGAGAGGGGCGGGCCGCCAAAGTCGACCGATCCGCCGGTGCTGATCGATCCGCCGGTGCTGATCGATCCGCCGGTGTTGGTCGGTCCGTCGATGCTGATCAATCCGCCAGGGCCGGTCGATCCGCCGGTGCCGACCGAACCGGTGGCGTTGGTCGAGCGTCTGGTGCCGGTCGAGCGGCCGGCGGGGGACGGCCGCCGATAGCGGAGAAGCTGGCCTGGCGTGGTGTCCGACGGTTGTCCATGACGCTGGTGATCGCCGGTGTGTTCCTGATGGTCGCCGGTCTGCCGAAACCGACGCCGGTGCTGGCCTGGCTCGGCTACGCCATCCCGTGCGTCGTCGCGGTCGTCGCTCTTGTCGAGCTGATTCGGGTGCCGGCGGGCAGCCGGCTCACTGTGCTCACCATGCCGGTGCGCCGCCCTGTGATCGGGCTGGCGTGCGTGCTCCTCGGGTTGTCCAACGCGTTGGTGCTGTTGTGGGCCATGCTCGACCAGGCCAACGCCGGCACCATGGAGCCGCTGATCTTCGCCCTGGTCTGCGCCGTCTGCGCAGGCGCCGCGTCCCTGGTCAGCGAGGCCTAGCCGACCCGAACAAGTGCGGGACAAGCGGCACGTCAGCCACCCCCGGCAGCATTCGATGCGGCTCAGCAACAGTTGCCTGCGCCTGGGGGTGGGTTGTGAGCGGCTTGGGTCTCGACGCCGTCACCGAGGCTGTCTATCGGACGGCACTCACGCGCGTCCGATGGCGGCTCTCCGACCTGGCCCGTCAGCTCAACCTCGACCATGGCCACGCCCCCCTCAACTCCGTCCACCCCCGATTCGACCCGCCCAACAACCCCTTCGATTCCGGCCCCAACCAGTCCGGCCGGGACAGCAGTCCCTCGGTCTCCGACCACGACCGGATCGCCCCAGGTCACGGCCTGCTCGACTCCAGCCTCGATCAGGCGGGTGCTGCTCCGGCAGGTCCCGCTTCGGCCGACCCCGATCAGGTCGGCGCAGGTCAGCTTGGTCTCGCGCAGGTCGGCTCCGGTCGGAGCGATTTCGGCCAGGTTGGCCTCGGCAGCGCACCGTTTGAGCTCGATGTCGGTGGACTCACCGCCGTCGTTGACCAGCTCCGCGCCGACGGCCTGCTTGCGGCCTCGGCCGAGGAGAGCGGAGCTGTCCGCGCGGTCGATCCGGCACTGGCGCTGCCTGCGCTGGCCGCAAGCCGGGTGTGGGGGCTCAGTGCCGGCGACGCCCGGCCGCAGGCGCTGTCGATCGCTCAGCTCATCGCCAGCCATCGGCCGCCCGGACCGGACCGGCTCGACGGCTTGGACGAGATGAACTCGTTCGCCGAGCACCTTGTCGCCAACGCGCGGCGCGAGGTCGTGATCCTCAGTGGCCAGTACCGGACGGGCTCGTACGAGTTCGCGGTTCCGATCGCCGAGGCCGTGCTCCGTCGCGGCGCTCAACTCCGGCTCGTCTGGCGCGGTGAACTGATCCGCACGCCTAGCGTCGCAGCTCACGCCATGTGGCTACGCACGCGTGGCGCCGCACCCCGGATCGTGCCGACCCTGCCGACCACGATGGTGCTGGTCGACCGATCCGTCGCAATGGTCGTCGCCGGCGACCACGCGGTCGTCCACCGCAGCGCCACCTCCGTCGCGCCACTCTGCGCGCTCGCCGACCAGATCTGGGGCAAGGGCAGCCCCGGCGTCCGTCGTCACCAGCCGCCGGCCGAGCCAACGCCCCGTCACCACAAGGTCTTACGCCTGCTGGCCGACGGCCTCACCGACGACGCCATCGCCCGCCAGGTCGGCGTCAGCGTCCGGACCGTCCGCAACGACATGGCCGCCGCCATGCTCAGCCTCGACGCCCGCAGCCGCTTCCAGGCCGGCGTCCGTGCCGCCCAGCTCGGGCTGCTCTGAGCGGCCCCAATCTCAAACCCCGCACCTATAACCCTGCACTCGACCACCTGACCCCGCGCTCAACCTGTGGACGGTGGTCCGGGCACCTCCGAGGTGGCCGTATCGTCGCGGAATGCGTCTGGACCAGCACGGAATCTCGGTGCACGCCGCGACGGCCGCCGCGGTCGACGAACTGGACGGGGCCGTCGACTCGTTGCTGCACTTCCGCACGGATGTGGGCGAACGCTCCGAGCGCGCGGTGACGGAGGACCCACTGCTGCCGACGGCGAACGCCATGCGTGTGTACCTGGCGGTGCTCAGCACCGACCCGCAGTACGTGCCGCCGGCGGCGAAGAAGTTCGCCGAATTTCGTCAGCGCGTCGGCGACCTCACCGATGGCGAACGGCTGCACACGGAAGCCGCCGCCACCCTGCTCGACGGCGATCTGCACGCCGCCGGTGCACTGCTCGCCGACCTGACGGCGGAGCAGCCCCGCGACGCACTGGCCCTCGCGGTCGGCCACCAGATCGACTTCCTCACCGGGAACGCCACTTCTCTGCGTGACCGGATCGGGGGTGCGCTGCCGGCCTGGAGCCCTGCGGATCCGCACTATGCCAATCTGCTCGGCATGTACGCGTTCGGCCTGGAGGAATGCGGCCACTGGGAGTTGGCCGAACAGACCGGACTGCGGGCGATGGAACTCGACGCCGCCGACGTCTGGAGCATTCACGCCGTCGGCCACACCCACGAGATGCGCGCCAGCTATGACGACGGCATCGCCATGCTGGAGCACCGCCGACCGGACTGGGACCGCGGCAATTTGCTTCGCGTGCACATCTGGTGGCACTACTGCCTGTTCCTGCTGGAGGCTGGCCGCCACCGTGAGGCGCTTGATATCTACGACGAGCGGCTCGCGCCCACCGACGAGTCCACCATCACCGAGGTGGTCAACGCGGCCAGCCTGATGTGGCGACTGCACCTGCTGGGCGAGGAGGTTGGCGACCGCTGGGCCAAACTCGCCGCGACCTGGCCGCCGCGCATGACGGTGCCGTTCAACGCGTTCAACGACATGCACGCCGTCATGTCCTACGTCGCCGCCGGTGAGGACGACCTCGCCGCGGACCTCATCGCCGACCGTCGTCGCTACGTCGCCGAGGCCGCTCCGGCAACCAATATCGCCATGACCGCCCGGGTTGGCCTGCCTATCTGCGAAGCGCTGCTCGCCTTCGGCCGCGGCCGCTACGCCGAGGCGGTAGACCTGCTCTGGCCGATCCGCCGACACGTGCATGAGTTCGGCGGTAGCCATGCCCAACGAGACGTCATGCAGCGAACGCTCGTCGAGGCCGCCATTCGCGCCGGTCGCACCGGGCAGGCCCGCACGCTGATCGGGGAGCGGATCAGCGTTCGACCCGATTCCCCGTACAACCAGCTCAAGATGCGTCAACTGCCCGGTGCCTGATCTCCATCATGGTGCAGCCGTCCACGGTCCGATATGGACCGTGCGGCATGCCGGGCCGGCGCGAGGCGAAGTGTCCGGCCCGGAACGTCCGGTCCAGGGTGATGTCGTGCAGTGAGCCCTCGAGCAGCAGAACCTCCTCGAAGTAGTCGTGCCGGATCACGCCGGACGTCTCCGTGCCCGGCGCCCAGCGCGCGATCCGCGTGCCCACCGCACCGTCCGCCTCCCGACTGAGCACCCGCTCGCTGACTCCCGGTGCCGCCGGGTCCGGCTGCCACGGCACAGTCTCGACGTCGAAGAACTCCAGTTCGTCCTTCACCACGACCTCCAAGCCCTACGCCCACGTGTGCACCGTTGGCCGAGCCGACACTTGCTCAAGTTTCGTCAACCAGATCCAGTCGAGTCCACAGTGGTCAATGCTTGACAGCCAAATCAACTATTGACCACTGTTGTCAACCTCTCAACATTGGTGGGCGGACACCCGCCCACATCGAACGTGATGCGACCGGCGACCACGACCACCACATGGACGCACTCCACCCCTACGCCTACCAACTGCTCGGCCGCCGCACTCGGCCTCCATGGCGACGAAGTGCCAGGCCCACGCGGTTGCCATCCGCGGCGGAAGGCACCCTCGCCATCGCAGTCGACCTCCGCGTCAACGGGCCGCCCGGCCGCCGAGGTGGGGATCCGCGACGACGAACTACTCGGTCGTCGCGGTCGACTTCGGCGGCGACGGGTCGCTCGGCTGTCGCAGGTGGGATCGGCGGTGAGAAGCCGCTTCGTCGTCGCACTCGACTTCGGCGACGGCGAACCGCCCGGGCGTCGCAGTTGGGATTTGCGACAACGAGCCGCTCGGCCGTCGCAGTTGGGACCTGCGGCGGCGAACTGCCCGGCCCTCGCGGTGGGGAGCTGCGGCGGCGGAGCGGCTCGCCGTCGAAATCGAGGTTCGCGACGACGAAGTGCTAGGCCGTCGCAATCGAGGAATTCGACGCCGCAGCTCCGACCGACCGCGAAGCCCGCCGTTGACCGACGGCGTCGGCGAGGGAGCGGAGCACGGACTCCGTCACATCCCAGCCCATGCAGGCGTCGGTCACGCTCTGCCCGTAGGCGAGGTCCTCGGCGTGCCCCAGCACCAGCTCCTGCCGCCCCGGTTCCAGGAAGCTCTCCAGCATGATGCCGACCACCTCGGTCTCCCCGCCGGCGATCCGTGCGGCGATGTCGGCGGCGACCAGCGGCTGCCGGAGGTGGTCCTTGCCGCTGTTGCCGTGGCTGGCGTCCACGATCACCCGTTCGGGCAGCCCGGACTTCGCCAGCCGGTCGACGGTGTGCTCGACGCTGGCCCGGTCGTAGTTGGGCCCGGCGCCGCTGCCGCGCAGGATGACGTGGCAGTCGGGATTGCCGGCGGTGGAGAAGATCGCGGCCAGGCCGTCGTCGGTGATGCCGGGGAACACGTGGCTGGACGCCGCCGCCTTCACCGCGTCGACGGCCGCCTGCACGTCGCCCTCGGTGGAGTTCTTGATCCCGATCGGCATCGACAGCCCGCTGCACAGCTGCCGGTGCACCTGGCTCTGCGCGGTCCGAGCGCCGATGGATCCCCAGGTCACGGCGTCGGCGATGTACTGCGGAGTGATCGGGTCGAGGAACTCGCAGCCCACCGGCAGCCCCACCGCGAGGATGTCCAGCAGCAGCTGCCGGGCGATCCGCAGCCCATGGTTCACGTCGTACGACCCGTCCAGCCGCGGGTCGTTGATCAGGCCCTTCCAACCGAGCGTGGTGCGCGGCTTCTCGAAGTAGACCCGCATCACGACGCACAGCTCGTCGGACAGTTCGGCGGTCAGGGCGGCCAGCCTGCGCGCGTAGTCGAGGCCGGCCACGGGATCGTGCACGGAGCACGGCCCGACGATGACGAGCAACCGGTCGTCGTCGCCGTTCAACACGTTGGTGACGGCGGTCCGGCTCTGCACGACGACGGCCTCGCCGGCGTCGGTCAGCGGGGCCTCGTCCCGCAGCAGCGCGGGCGAGACCATCGGCCGCGAGCTGACGATGCGCTGGTTGTGGGTGGACATGGCGTTTCCTCTCCGCAGACCGCCGGAGATTCCCGCCGGCCTGCCCTGTGTCTGGGGCAAAACAAAAGGCAGAGGCGAATCGCCTCTGCCTTAACGGCTCTGGGTGCTCCGTGGTCAGCGCACGTGGTCGCCGCCGGGCCCACCCAGGGCCGGCTCGCTAAACCGCGGATAGCAACGCACGGCTCCACACTAGCGCATGTTGACCGCGGCCGTGCAATGGGTCAGGATCAGTCCATTGGAGCCGGGCGAGGAAGGGCGGTCCCCGTGATCACCGTCGACGCACTGCGTGACCTGGTCGAGGACGGCACGGTCGACACCGTCCTGGTCGCGATCGTGGACATGCAGGGCCGCCTACAGGGCAAACGCTGCGCGGCCCGCTACTTCCTGGACGTGGTGTTGGACCACGCCACCGAGGGCTGCAACTATCTGCTCGCGGTCGACGTCGAGATGAACACCGTCGGCGGCTACCGGATGTCGTCGTGGGAACGCGGCTACGGCGACTTCGTGATGCGGCCGGACCTGAGCACGTTACGGCTCACGCCGTGGCTGCCGGGCACCGCGATGGTGCTGTGCGACGTCGAGTGGGAGGACCGCAGCCCGGTCACGGTGTCGCCGCGGCAGATCCTGCGCCGCCAGTTGGACCGGCTCGCCGAGCGCGGGCTCGCTGCGTTCGTCGGCACGGAGCTGGAGTTCATCGTCTTCGACGACAGTTACGAGCAGGCGCACGACCTCGGCTACCGGGACCTCCGGCCGGCCAATCAGTACAATGTGGACTACTCGCTGCTCGGCACCTCTCGCATCGAGCCGCTGCTTCGCCGTATTCGCAACGAGATGAGCGGCGCGGGCCTGATGGTCGAGTCGGCCAAGGGGGAGTGCAACCTCGGCCAGCACGAGATCGTCTTCCGGTACGACGAGGCGTTGCCGACGTGCGACAACCACTCGATCTACAAGACCGGTGCGAAGGAGATCTCCGCGCAGGAGGGCCGCAGCCTCACGTTCATGGCCAAGTACAACGAGCGCGAGGGCAACTCCTGCCACATCCACATCAGCCTGCGCGGCACGGACGGCGACCTCACCTTTGTCGGTGACGGCCCGCACGGCATGTCCACCACGGCCCAGCAGTTCATCGCCGGCCAGTTGGCCGGCCTGCGCGAGCTGACGCTGCTGTTCGCGCCGAACATCAACTCCTACAAGCGTTTCCAGCCCGGCAGCTTCGCGCCGACCGCGGTGGCCTGGGGCAGCGACAACCGGACTTGCGCGCTGCGTCTGGTCGGCCACGGCGCGGGCCTGCGCATCGAGAACCGGGTGCCGGGCGGCGACGTGAACCCCTATCTCGCGGTCGCCGGGTTGATCGCGGCCGGTCTGCACGGCATCGACAACGAGCTGAGCCTGGAACCAGAACTGTCCGGCAACGCCTACGCCTCCGACAAGCCGACGGTGCCGTCGTCGTTGCGTGAGGCCAAGGAACTGTTCGCGGCCAGCGCGATCGCCCGCGACGCGTTCGGCGAGGACGTCGTCGACCACTACTGCAACGCGGCCCGGATCGAACTGGCCGCGTTCGACTCCGCCGTCACCGACTGGGAGCGTCTACGTGGCTTCGAACGGCTCTGACCGCCGACCGGTCATCGGCATCACCACCTACATCGAACGAACCCGTTTCGGCCCTTGGGATCTGGACGCCGCCGTGTTGCCGCGGACCTACGTCGACACGGTCGCGGCGGCCGGTGGTAACCCGGTTCTGGTGCCGCCACTGGGGTTCTCCGATGTGTCCTTTCTGGACGGACTGGTGATCGCCGGCGGAGCGGATGTCGATCCCGCCCGCTACGGCGCGTCGACGCATCCCGAAACCCTTGGCCTGCGGCCGGATCGGGACGAGACGGAGTTCGCGCTGGTCGAGAGCGCCTTGGCCGCGGGCCTGCCGCTGATCGGCGTGTGCCGAGGCATGCAGGTGCTCAACGTCGTGCTGGGCGGCACACTTACCCAGCACGTCCCGGACGTCACGGGTTCGCCGGCGCACCGGCCGGCGGTCGGCCAGTTCGGTCGCAACGACGTGAAAATGACGCCGGGCAGCGCGGTCGGCGAGATTCTCGGCGGTGCGGCGAGCGTGTCGTGTTCGCACCATCAGGCCGTCGACCGGCTCGGCGACGGGCTGACGATCACGGCGAAGTCGGCCGACGGGGTCGTGGAGGCGGTCGAGCTGGCGGGCGCCGACTTCGTGCTCGGCGTGCAGTGGCATCCCGAACAGGACGCGGAAGTGCGGCTGTTCAAGGCTTTGGTGGCGAGAGCGGGGAACGGGAAGTGACCACCTTCGATGTGATCAATCCGGCGACCGAGGAACTGGTCGGCGCCGTCGAGCTGGCCACGCTGGAGCAGACCGACTCGGCGATCGCCCGCGCCCAGGCGGCGTTGCCGGCGTGGAAGGCCGTCGCGCCGGGCGATCGGGCCCGGCTGCTGCGTCGCTTCGCCGCGGCGATCGACGCCGACCGTGAGAACCTCGCTCGGATCGAGGTCGCCAACTCCGGCCACACCATCGGCAACGCGCTGTGGGAGGCCGGTAACGCGCGCGATGTCGTCGAGTACTACGCCGCCGCGCCGGAACGCTTGTTCGGCCGGCAGATTCCGGTCGCCGGGGGCGTCGACGTCACCTTTGCCGAGCCGCTCGGCGTGATCGGTGTGATCGTGCCGTGGAACTTCCCGATGCCGATCGCGGCCTGGGGCTTCGCGCCGGCGCTGGCCGCCGGCAACACCGTTGTCGTCAAGCCGGCCGAGTTGACGCCGCTCACCGCGATCCGGCTCGCCGAACTCGCCAGGGACGCCGGCATCCCGGACGATGTCTTCCAGGTGTTGCCCGGCAAGGGATCTGTTGTCGGGCAACGATTCGTGACGCACCCGGCGGTGCGCAAGGTTGTGTTCACCGGGTCGACCGTGGTCGGCAAGCAGATCATGGCCGGCTGCGCCGAGCAGGTGAAGCGGGTGACGCTCGAGCTCGGCGGCAAGAGCGCGAACATCGTGTTCGCCGACGCCGACATCGAGCGTGCCGCCGCGACCGCACCCTACGGCGTTTTCGACAACGCCGGCCAGGACTGCTGCGCCCGTTCGCGAATCCTGGTCCAGCGCAGTGTTTACGACCGGTTCATGGAACTGCTGGAGCCGGCGGTGCAAGGGGTCAAGGTCGGCGACCCGGGCAGCGCCGACTCCGAGATGGGCCCGCTCATCTCCTCCGCGCACCGCGACAAGGTGGCCTCGTACGTGCGCGAGGACGCCCCGGTCGCTTTCCGCGGCAGCGCCCCCGAAGGTGCCGGGTTCTGGTTCCCGCCAACGGTTCTCACGCCACCGTCCGAAAAGGACCGCACGGTCGTCGATGAGATCTTCGGGCCGGTCGTCGTGGTGCTGCCGTTCGAGGACGAGGCCGACGCGCTGAGGATCGCCAACGACACCGAGTACGGCCTGTCCGGCTCCATCTGGACCCGGGACGTCGGCCGCGCGCTGCGGGTCGCCCGGGGCGTCGAGGCCGGCAACCTCTCGGTCAACTCGCACTCGTCGGTCCGCTACTGGACCCCGTTCGGCGGGTACAAGCAGTCCGGCCTGGGCCGGGAACTCGGTCCGGACGCGGTCGCCGCGTTCACCGAGACCAAGAACGTGTTCATCGCGACGGAGGAGTGAGCAGTGGCAGAACGGTTGGCCGGCCGGGTGGCGGTGATCACCGGTGGTGGCAGCGGGATCGGGCTCGCCTCGGCGCGCAGGCTGGCGGCGGAGGGCGCCAAGATCGTGATCGGTGACGTGGACGAGACCGCCGGCGCCCAGGCCGCCAAGGAGGTCGGCGGCCTGTTCGTCAAGGTCGACGTCACCGACGCCGGTCAGGTCGAGGCGATGTTCCAGCAGGCCGTCGACACCTACGGCTCGCTCGACATCGCCTTCAACAACAC
Organism: Kutzneria sp. NPDC052558; assembly: GCF_044547355.1. Taxonomy (NCBI): domain Bacteria; kingdom Bacillati; phylum Actinomycetota; class Actinomycetes; order Pseudonocardiales; family Pseudonocardiaceae; genus Kutzneria; species Kutzneria sp. NPDC052558. The sequence goes on along the minus strand of NZ_JBIUAG010000002.1, from coordinate 270,200 downwards.
CGGTATCTCGCCGCCCGACGACGACTCCATCCTCACCACCGAGTTCGAGGCGTGGCAACGGGTCCAGCACGTCAACCTGACCTCGGTGTACCTGTGCTGCAAGTACGCGCTGCCACACATGTTGGCCCAGGGCAAGGGATCCATCATCAACACGGCCTCGTTCGTCGCGGTCATGGGCGCCGCCACCTCGCAGATCTCCTACACCGCCTCGAAGGGCGGCGTGCTGGCGATGACGCGCGAGCTGGGCGTCCAGTTCGCGCGGCAGGGCGTCCGGGTGAACGCGCTGTGCCCGGGGCCGGTGAACACCCCGCTGCTCAAGGAGTTGTTCGCCAAGGACCCGGTGCGGGCTGCCCGCCGGCTCGTGCACATCCCCATGGGCCGGTTCGCCGAGCCGGAGGAGATCGCTGCCGCGGTCGCCTTCCTGGCCAGTGACGACTCGTCGTTCATGACGGGTTCCCAGTTCCTGGTGGACGGCGGCATCTCCGGCGCCTATGTGACGCCGGAATAGCCGTGGTGGACCGGCAGTGATCGACTCGGCCGGCGACGCGTTGTTCCGTCCGGTCCGGACGGGCAACGCGTTCGAGGAGACGGTGGAACGACTGCTTCAGGCGATCAAGCTGGGCGTCGTGCCGCCGGGCGAACGGCTGCCCGCGGAGCGTGACCTGGCCACCCGGCTGAACGTGAGCCGGGTGACGCTGCGCGAGGCGCTGCATGCCTTGCAGGAGTCCGGTTTTGTCGAGTCCCGCCGTGGCCGGTACGGCGGGACCTTTGTGTGCACGGCGCCACCCGACACCGTTCCGGCCATGGCGTCCCATGTGGACAATCTTGAGGATGCCCTGACCCTGAGGGCCGTCCTGGAGACGGGCGCGGCGGAGTTCGCGGCCGCCCGAGAACTGACCGAGCACGAGTGCGCGCACCTGCGGGCTCGGCTGGCCGAGTGCGAGGTCGCCGGGCTGGGGGAGTACCGCCGCAAGGATTCCCGGCTGCACCTGGCGATCGCCGAGATCAGCGGGTCGCCCTCGCTCACCGCCGCGGTCGCCGACGTGCGGATGCGTCTCAACGAGCTGCTCGACGGAATCCCGTTGCTGCCCAAGAACATCGAGCACTCCAACCGGCAACACGCGGCCCTGGTCGACGCCGTGCTCACCGGCGACGCGCCGGCCGCCCGGCGGGCCATGGCCGAGCATCTGGATGGCACCGCGTCGCTGCTCAGGGGCTTCCTGGGCTGAACACCCGCTGTTCACCATATGGCGCGCCGAGTGACCGCGTTCGCCTTCGGCCACCGAGCTGGCGGTTCGGATCGGCCCCGCGACGGCGTAACTTCGAACGGTGAGCGCTGCGCCGTGGAGTGAGGCCGACCCTGGCCTGGTCGGCCCGAATTCGGTTACCTGGCACCTGCACGCCGACCCCGCCATGTGGCTCGGCGGCATCACCAGCCTGTTCCTCCAGTCGCTGCACCCGCTCGCGGCGGCCGGCGTGGTGCAGAACTCCAATTTCCGCCAGGATCCGCTGGGTCGACTCATGCGCACCGCCCGGTTCGTCGGGATGAGCACGTACGCACCGCTCGAAGAGGTGCATGCCGGTGCGGCCAAGGTCCGCGCGGTGCACCGCAGCCTGCGTGGCAAGGACCCGGCGACCGGCCGGACTTTCCGCATCGACCGGCCCGACCTGTTGCTGTGGGTGCACTGCGCCGAGGTGGCGATGTTCCTGTCCGTCGTCCGCCGGGCCGGTTTCCGTCTGACGAAAGCGCAAGCCGACCACTATTTCGACGAACAACGCCATTCCGCCGCACTTGTCGGTCTCGACCCGGACGAGGTGCCCGGCTCGACCGACCAGATGGCCGCCTACCTGCGCGGTATCCGCGGCGAACTCCGGCCCGGCGCCGACTCCGAGATCGTCTACGAGTTCCTGCACAAGCCGCCGTTGTCCGGCGTGCTGGGCCTCGGCTTGCCGATCTACGAAGGAGCGGTTGCCCACTTGGCGTACTCGCTGCTGCCTCGTTGGGCGATCCGGCTGCACGGACACAGCGCCTACTCGCCGTCCGCCAGCACCGCGATGCTCCGCGCCGTCCGGGCGGCGGCGCTGCTCGTGCCCGAGCCGGTTCGGTGGCGGTCGCCGCACGGATACGTGCCACAGGCGATGCGCCGCCTCGGCGCCGTCGTCCGGCCGTCGACAAAGTCCCTGCCGGTCGACTGAACAGTCGGTTTTCACCCCATGGGACGACCTTGTCGGTGGTCGCCGGCCTGACCTAGCGTCGATGGTGTGGCGCAGTCAGATGATTTCCGCACCAGGCGGCACGTGGACCTCTGCCACGTGTGCAGTGCACTGTGTCGCCGCTGATCCCGCCGCTAGCACCGCCGGCTGGCGGCTCCTCGACCCGGCGCACCTACCGGACCGGTGGTTTTCGTCGAAATCGAGAAGTTCGGCGGCGGAGCGGCCGCCCGCCGGTTGTCCGGAAGTTCGTTGACGGAGTGGCCGCCCGTCGACTGACCGGAAGTTCGGCGGCGGAGTGGCTGTCCGTCGATTGTCCGGCAGTTGGTCGGCCGGCACTTCGTCGGTCGGCCGGAAAGTCGGCGGTGGCGAGAAGTTCGTCGGCCGAGGAGCAGACCGTCGGCCCAGGGGTTGGCCGCCGGCAGAGGGGCTGACTGTCGGCTGAAGGGTCGGCCGCCGCATTTGTCCTGTCCGTCCACCAGCAGTCCAGGAGCCGTGATGCCCGCTGTTGTCGTCATCTCCGGAAGTCCGTCGCGCACCTCCAAGACCGCACGCGTGGCCGATTACGTCGCGGACCGGCTGGCCGGCGCTGGGCTGGTCACCGAACACCTGAGGCTGCGCGACCTCCCACCGGGCCCGTTGCTGGCGGCCGACACCTCCGACCCGGACATCGCCCGGGCCGCGGCCACGCTGGCCGATGCCGACGGCGTGGTGCTGGCCACACCTACATATAAGGCCGCCTACTCGGGGCTGCTGAAAGTGTTCCTCGACCTGCTGCCGCAGTTCGGCCTGTCGGGGAAGACGGTGCTGCCGTTGGCGACCGGTGGCAGCCTTGCCCACGTGCTCGCCCTCGACTACGGACTGCGCCCGGTGGTGCAGTCGCTCGCGCCGCGGCACGTGATCCAGAGCTACTTCCTGCTGGAGCGGGACCTCCAGATCGACGCCGACGGCGGACTGGCCATCAACCCGGACGTCGAGCACGTGTTCACCGACATCGTGGAGGAGTTCCGGCACGCGTTGACCACGGCGTTGCCGTACCAGCGCACCGCCTAGACCAGTTTGGTCAGGGCGGCGACCAGCGCCTGGACTGCGGCCGGGAATGTGTGGCCCGGGGGAGTGGCGTAGCCGATGACCAGCCCGGGCGGCGCCGACCGGCGCCGCGCGTAGCTGGTCAGCGAATGCGCGCCGACGCCGTGTTCGGCGAGAACGGCCTGGATGTCCTCGTCGCGGGTTCGGTCGGGAAGCAGCAGCGTGACGTGCAGGCCGGCGGCAATCCCGATGGGCCGGACCGTCGGCACGGACGTGGCCAGCGCGCTCAGCAGGTGGTCCCGACGTTTCCGGTAGTGCGTGCGCATTCGTCGAAGGTGACGGTCGAGTCCACCGCTGTCGACGAGGTGCGCGAACGCCAGCTGTTGGAAGATCGGGCACTCCCGCTCCGACAGCTGACGGACCTTCGCTATCGGCTCGATCAGCCGGTCCGGCACCGCCAGCCAGGCCAGGCGCAGGGCCGGGGCCAGCGACTTGCTGGCTGTGCCGGCGTAGACGACATGCTCGGGGGCCAGACCCTGGATTGCCCCGATCGGCTGACGGTCGTATCGGAACTCGCCGTCGTAGTCGTCCTCGACGACGATCGCGTCGTTGTCGCGGGCCCAGTCGACCAGCGCCCCCCGGCGGGCCGGGTGCAGCGTCGTGCCCCAGGGCAACTGGTGCGAGGCGGTCACCAGCACTCCGTCGGTTTTCGGGATTTCGTCGACGACGAGACCGTCGTGGTCGAGCCGGACGGTTTCCGTCCGAAGGCCGGTCTGCTCGATCGCGTCGACATGGAACGGCAGGCCGAAGTCCTCCACCGCCATCGCCCGGCCGCCGCGTTCGCGCAGCGCGGTGGCGACCAGCCGCAATCCGTTTGTGAACCCAGTACACACGACAATTGCTTGTGAACTGATGCGCACACCACGCACGCGGCCCAGGTAGTCGGCCAACGCGCGGCGCAGGGCCGGATGACCACGCGGATCGCCGTAGCGGAGGTATTCGTCGGCGGCCGAGGTGACCGCGTGCCGCAGCGCCGACGCCCACGTCGATCGGGGGAACTGACTGACATCCGGGTTGCCGGGCACCAGGTCGTACCGGACCGAGAAGTTCGTCGAACTTCTCGATCGCGTGCGAGCTGGTGTTCCCGGCACGGCCGCCACCTCGGTGTGCGTTCGGGACCGGCTCGTCAGGTATCCCTCGGCGAGCAGTTGCTCGTACGCCTGCACGACCGTGCCGCGGGACAGCCCGAGGTCGGTCGCCAACGCCCGGGATGACGGCAGCTGGGTGCCCGCGGCCAGCCGGCCGGACCGGATGGCCTCCCGCAGCGACCGTTCGAGAGCCGCCCGGCGGCCGAAGCCCGGCTCGAGGTCGAGGTGCAGCTCGTGGCCGCCACTGGTCCATGAATTCGGCATCAAACTGGATCATACGAGTGGACCAGGTCCGGGCTAGCGTCGTCGGCGTGAGTTCTGACGAGTACGTGACCCACCTGCCCCGCATCAACGTCGCGAAGGAGGCATCCGCCAGCTACCGGGCCATGCTGCTGGTCAGCAACGCCTCGCACGACGGCATCGACCCGATCCTGGCCGAGCTGATCAAGATCCGGGCCTCCCAGATCAACGGCTGTGGCTTCTGCATGGACATGCACGCCACCGATGCCCGCAAGAAGCACGGTGAGCAGGAGCGACGCATCTACGCGCTGTCGGCCTGGCGCGAGCTGTCCTTCTACACCGCCCGTGAGCGGGCGGCGCTCGCGTTGACCGAGGAGGGCACGCTGCTCGCCGAGGGCGGTGTCAGCGACGAGACGTGGGCCGAGGCCGAGAAGCAGTTCAGCCAGGCCGAGCTCTCGCAGATCGTGATGCTGATCGCCACGATCAACGCGTGGAACCGGATCAGCGTCATCAGCCGCAACCAGCCGCCGGCGCTGGAAGGCACGCAGTGAGCGGGCTCGCCGCGCACGCCAAGACGCTGCGCGATCGACACCAGCGGGGCAATCCGCTGGTGCTGCCGAACGTCTGGGATGCGGCGACCGCGGGGCTGGTCGCCGAGGCCGGGTTCCCGGTTGTCGCCACCTCGAGCAGCGCGGTCGCCAACAGCCTCGGTTTCCCCGACGGGGAGAAGGCCCCAGCCGACGAGATCTTCGCCGCCGTTCGCCGGGTCGCGAACGCCGTCGACCTCCCGGTCACCGCCGACGTCGAGGCTGGATACGGCCTCCCCGCCGATGAGCTGGTCGCCGCCGTGCTGGGGGCCGGCGCCGTCGGCGTCAACATTGAGGACAGCGATCACACCGCCGGCGGTCTACGCGCCGCGGAGTGGCAGGCCGAACGCATCGGCCGGATCCGCAAGGCAGCCGATGCCGCCGGCGTGCCGCTGGTCGTCAACGCGCGGGTCGACGTGTTCGTCCGCGCCGACGACCCGGGCCGGCACGGCGAGGTTTTCGCCGACGGCGTCGAACGGGCCAAGCGCTACCGCGACGCGGGCGCCGACTGCATCTACCCGATCATGCTCGCCGATCCGGAGCTGATCGCCGAGTTCGTCCGCCAGGTCGACTTCCCCGTCAACGTCATGTTCCGGCCGACCGGTCCGACGATCGGCGAGCTGGGCGACCTCGGCGTCGCCCGGATCAGCCTGGCCACCGGCGTGTGGCGGGCCAGCCTGCAAGCGGTCCGGGACCTGCTGGCCGGCCTGCGCTGACGGCCCGCGCGGCGCCTGTGGTCGCCCCGCGGGGTGGCCACAGGCCGTGCTCGCCTAGGATCGAGGGTCTGTGGCGGTGTGTTTCGCCAGCTCAGTGCCCACGACCGATGGCAAGAGGGTTCCCCCGTGTTGACGATGCAGGACGCGTTGCTCGCGTTGCAGAAGTACTGGACCGATCGGGGCTGCATGGTCGTGCAGCCGTTCAACACCGAGGTCGGGGCCGGTACCGCCAACCCTGCCACGGCGTTGCGGGTGCTCGGCCCGGAGCCGTGGCATGTCGGCTACGTCGAGCCGAGCGTGCGGCCCGACGACGCCCGGTACGGCGAGAACCCGAACCGGTTGCAGACCCACACCCAGTTCCAGGTGATCCTCAAGCCGGACCCGGGCAACCCCCAGGAGCTCTACCTGGGCAGCCTGGAGGTGCTGGGCATCGACATCGACGCCCACGACATCCGCTTCGTCGAGGACAACTGGGCCTCGCCGGCCCTGGGCGCCTGGGGCCTGGGCTGGGAGGTCTGGCTGGACGGGCTGGAGATCACCCAGTTCACCTACTTCCAGCAGGCCGGCGGCATGACGCTGGACCCGGTGTCGGTGGAGATCACCTACGGCATCGAGCGCATCCTGATGGCGCTTCAGGGCGTCGGCCACTTCAAGGACATCGCGTACGCGCCGGGCATCTCCTACGGCGAGGTGTTCGGCCAGTCCGAGTACGAGATGAGCCGCTACTACCTCGACGACGCCGACATCCAGGTCAACCAGCGGCTGTTCGACGAGTACGCCACCGAGGCCCGTCGCATGATCGACGAGCGGCTGCCGGTGCCGGCCTACGTGTACGTGCTCAAGTGCAGCCACGCGTTCAACGTGCTGGACGCCCGGGGCGCGATCAGCACCACCGAGCGTGCCAAGGCCTTCGGCCAGATGCGCACGCTGACCAGGCAGGCCGCCCAGCTGTGGGCGGAGCGCCGCGAGGAGATGGGTTATCCGCTCGGCGTCGTCGAGCCGCCGGCCGCCGCCCAGCTGCCGGCCGAGCTGCCGACGGTGACCGAGCCGGCGACGCTGCTGTTCGAGATCGGCGTCGAGGAGCTGCCGCACAGCGAGGTCGTGCGTAGCGCCGAGGCGGTTCGCGAGGCGTTGGCCACGAAGCTCGACGGCACCCGGCTTGGCCACGGCGACATCACCGTGCACGCCACCCCACGCCGCCTCGTGCTGTTGGTCGACGACGTCCAGCCGCGCGAGCCGGACGCCGAGCGCACGGTCCGTGGGCCGCGGGCGACGGCCGCGTTCGACGCCGACGGCAACCCGACCAAGGCCGCCCAGGGCTTCGCCCGCGGGCAGGGCATCGCGCCCGAGCAGCTGCTCCGCATCGACGTGGACGGGGTCGAGCACGTCGGCGTCGTCAAGACTGACGTCGGCCGAGGCGCCGTCGAGGTGCTCAGCGAGCTGCTCGGCCAGATCGTCACCGAGCTGCGGGCCGACAAGAACATGCGCTGGCGGGACGCCGGCCTGTCGTTCACCCGCCCGGTCCGCTGGCTGGTCGCGCTGCTCGGCGAGACCGTGGTGCCGATCGCCGTGTCCTCGCTGGCCAGCAGCCGCTACACCCGAGTGCACCGGACCGCGACGGAGCCGGAGGTCGAGGTCGCCTCGGCCGATGGATACGCCGACTTCCTCGCCGGCCACGACATCGTGCTGGCCGGTGCCGACCGTCGCGAGCAGATCGTCGCCCGCACGTCCGAGCTGGTCGCAGCGGTCGACGGCGCCGTCGACTTCGAGGGCGAGGCCGCCCTGCTCGACGAGGTCACCAACCTCGTCGAGCAGCCGAACCCGATTCTCGGCTCGTTCGCCGCCGAATACCTTGAGCTCCCGGGCCAGATCCTGACCACGGTCATGCGCAAGCACCAGCGCTACCTGCCGGTTCGCAACCAGGACGGCCAACTGCTGCCGCACTTCGTCACCGTCGCCAACGGCTCGTGCGACGTCGACCTGGTGCGTGCCGGCAACGAGTCGGTGCTGCGGGCCCGGTACGAGGACGCCGCGTTCTTCTGGCGTGCCGATCAGAAAAAGACGCCCGAGCAGCACAAGGCCGGCCTGGCCAAGCTGACCTTCGAGGAGCGGCTGGGCTCGGTCGCCGACCGCGCCCAGCGCATCGCCGGCACCGCCGCCGACCTGGCCGACCTCGTGGGCCTCGCCGCCGCCGAGCGGGCGACGCTGGACCGCGCCGGTCAGCTGGCCAAGTTCGATCTGGCCACCCAGATGGTGATCGAGCTGTCCAGCCTGGCCGGCACCATGGCCCGCGAGTACGCGCTGCGGGCCGGCGAGCCCGCCGAGGTGGCGCAAGCGCTTGCGGAGATGGAGCAGCCGCGGTCCGCCGGCGGTGCGCTGCCGGTCAGCGTGCCCGGCGCGCTGCTGGCCTTGGCCGACCGACTCGACCTGCTCGCCGGGCTGTTCGCCATCGGGGCCAACCCGACCGGCAGCTCCGACCCGTTCGCGCTGCGCCGCGCCACCCTGGGCGTCGTCAGCATCCTGCGGGCGTTCCCGCGGCTCAAGGCCGTCACGCTGAGCAGCGGCCTGGCCGCCGCGGCCAAGCGGGTCAGCGCGCAGGGCGTGGAGGTGCCGGAGAAGGCGCTCGCCGACGCCCAGGAGTTCGCCGTTCGCCGTTACGAGCAGCAGCTGCTGGACGCCGGTCACGAACACCGGCTGGTGCAGGCCGTGCTGCCGCTCGCCGACACCCCGGCCGACGCGGACGCCGCCCTGGCCGAACTGGAGCGGCTCGGCGACGACGCCGACTTCGCCGCACTGGCCGCCGCGCTCCAGCGCGTCCGCCGGATCGTGCCGGCCGGCACCGAGCCCGGCTACGACCCGGCGCGGCTGGTCGAGCCAGCCGAGATCGCCCTGCACGAGACCGTGGACAAGGTCGCCGTCCAGTTCGGCGCCGACACCACCGGTCTCGCCGAGTTCGTCGGCATCGCCGGCCCGCTGACCGGTCCCGTCAACGCGTTCTTCGACGACGTGCTCGTGATGGCCGAGGACCCCGAGCTCCGCAAGGCCCGCCTTGGCCTGCTGGCGACGATCAACTCCCTCGCCGACGGCGTCCTCGACTGGCGCGCCCTCTGAGGTGACACCGACCGCGGCGGCCCCGTCTCATTCCTGAGGCGGGGCCGCCGCGGCTTTGTCGACGCGCCATGATCACGGTGCGGGGGTCTGGTCCCGTCCGGCCGCGGTGGCCGTCGACGGGTCGTCGTCCCGCCCGTGACGAGCGGCGTTGATGATCCCTCTGATCACTGACTGGACCCGGTCGACCATGGTCTCCGGATCCGGCTGGCCGACGTCCAGCCAGGCCATGATCGTCTCGATCAGCACCACTGGAATGCTGTCGGCGGCCCACCTGGCCCACGCGGGGTTCCCGATGCGGTCGGCGATCTGCTCGTAGGTCGCGTCGGCCATGCCGCGGCGGACCATCTCCGCGATCCCGTTAAACTCGGGCTCGCGGGCGGCATGCCGGTACAGCAGCTGGAACCCGTCCGGCTCGGCCGCGGCCGTGGCGATGAAGGACTCCAGCGTCGCGATCGAGATCTGGTCCTTCGTCGCCGCCTGGATGATGTCGCCGATCCGGGCCAGGGCCTGCTCGTACAGGTCCCGCTTCGAGTCGAAGTGCCGGTACACGATCATCCGGCTGATGCCCGCCTCGCGGGCCACGTCGTCGAGGCTCGTCGCGGCGAACCCGGCCCGCGCGAACGCCGTGGTCGCCGCGACCAGGATCTGCTCCCGCCGCTGCGCTCTGGGCAGTCGTTCGCTGCGCTGTTCCGTCACGCGCACTGTCCTACCAGGCCACATATGTTGACAGACGTGTGTATATTTCAAAGTATACATTGCTGGGGAGGGGAACCCGATGTCCGGTTTGCCACAACTGCCGTTCGCTCAGACCGCCGTTCTCAACCCGCCGCCGGCGATGCTGGCGTTGCAGGCCGAGGGGCCGATCGTGCGGGTGCTCACGCAGACCGGCGACGAAGCCTGGCTCGTCACCCGCTACGAGGAGGTCCGCGAGCTGTTCGCCGACCCGCGGCTGGGCCGGTCGCACCCGAACCCGGACCAGGCCGCCCGGGTGTCGAACTCCGTCCTGATGGGCACCGCGGTCGCCGACGACAACGAAGACCAGAACCACGCCATGATGCGGGCGATGCTCATGCCGGCGTTCTCGCCGCGGCGGATGCGGGCGATGCGGCCGCACATCCAGCAGATCATCGACACGATCATCGACGACATGCTCGCCGACGGCGGCCCGGACGACCTGCACGAACGCCTGTCCATGCCGCTGCCGGTGCTGGTCATCTGCGCCCTGCTCGGCGTGCCGTACGAGGATCGGGACGACTTCCGCGCCTGGTCCAATGCCCTCGGCGACACCGTCGACGGCGCTCGCTCGGCCGACGGGTGGAACAGCCTCACCACATATATGCAGGGCCTCATCCAGCGGAAGCGGTCCGAGCCCGGCGACGACCTGATCAGCGACCTGATCGCCGAATACGGCGACCGCGTCGGCGACGAGGAGTTGGCGATGCTGAGCAGCGGCCTGCTGTTCGCCGGTCACGAGACCACCATGGTGCGGATCGACATCGGCACCGTCCTGTTCCTGATCAACCCGGACCAGCGCGCGGCGTTCCTCCAGGACGACAAGCTCGCGTCGGCGGCCGTCGAGGAGATTCTGCGCCGCAGCGTGAGCGGCGGTGGCGGTTTGCTTCGCTACGCCCGCGAGGACATGGACATCGCCGGCACCAAGGTCCACGCCGGTGAAGCGGTGCTCCTCGCCGCCGGCGCGGCCAACCACGACGAACGGGCCTTCACCGACGCGGTGCAGTTCGAAATCGCCCGGCCGACCAACCAGCACCTCTCCTTCGGGCACGGCGCGCGCTACTGCATCGGCGCGAACCTCGCCCGCGTCGAACTCCAGATCGTGTTCGAAACCCTTCTCCGCCGCATGCCGACCCTGCGGCTCACGGTTCCCGTCGAAGACCTCCAGTTGCGCGTCAACCAGCTGGGCGGCGGTCTTGTCTCGGTGCCGGTCACTTGGTGACCGCCGTCGGCCGTGTCGAGTTCGCCGATGACGACGAACTCGTGCGGTCGTCCGATTGACGGTGAAATCGGGCGTCGTCGACGAACGCCAGGCCGTCGACGGAGTCGAGATTTTCGACGGAGTTGAGAGCGTCGACCAACCGGAGGGCATCGACGAACCTGAGGGGTGTTCGTCGCGGCCGAGGTGATCGGCGAAACGCAGGACTCCGGCGAAACAGGGGACGGCGGTGGAACCAGGCTTTCGGGCGCAGTCGAGTAGTGCGACGAACTTGAGGAGTCCGGCGAAGCTGGGGACTTCGGCGAACCTGAGGAGTTCGCGAAGCCGGGGAGTTCAGCGAACTTGGTGAGCTCGACGAAACGGGGGATTTAGGCGGACTTGGGAAGTTCGACGAACTTGAGGAGTCCGGCGGAGTCGAGGAGCTCGGTGAACTTGAGGGCTTCGGCGAACCTGGGGAGTTCGGCGGAGTCGGGAGGTCCGGCGAACTGGGGGAGTTCGGCGGAGGTAGGCGAGTCCGGTGGTCAGGGGGACTGAGGGGGACTCGACCGGGTGGGACTCGGCTGGGCAGGATCTGGCTGGGCAGGATCTGGCTGGGTGGGGGCGAGGGCGGCGCGGACGATCTCGAGGAGATCGTCGGGGGAGAGGCCGAGGTCGGCGGTGGCGGCGGCGAACTGGTGGGCGGCCTGCTGGGCGCGCAGGAGGCTGTGTTCGCCGGCGGCGCTGACGAAGGTGCCGGCGCGGCCGCGAGTCTGGACGAGGCCGGCCTCCTCCAGCTCGCGGTAGGCGCGGGCGACGGTGTTCACGGCGAGGCCGAGGTCGGCGGCGAGCTGACGGACGGTGGGCAGGCGGGTGCCGACAGCCAGCCGACGGTCGGCGATCTGGCGGGCGAACTGGGACTTGACCTGCTCGTACGGCGGAACGGGTGAGGCGGTGTCGAGCTGGATCACCGGGCCACCGGCACCTTGGGGGTGAGCGGCTCGTGGGCCATCGCGAAAACCGAGATCACAACCGAAACGGTTGTGTACACAGTTAACAACCACATCGAGGAGGGTGAGGCCATCGTCACGACGGCGAGCAGCACGGGGTAGGCGAGGGCGGCGTGCCGGGCGTCGTTGACACGCAGCAGGTCGTCGGCCTGCAACGAGCCGTGGTCGACGGCGATGGGGGCCCGGGTCAGGGCGCTGCGCAGCGAGACGAAGGCGAGGGCGGCGAGCACGGCGACGCCGACGAGGAAAACGACGGACTGGGCGAAGTCGACGCCGGAGAGCAGACCGGCGAAACCGAGCAGTGCGGCGCCGACGTAGGAGACGGCGAGCAGGATGCGGGTGCGCCGGCCGACGACGGCGGCGAAGTCGACGGGCTCGTGACGGTCGACGTGCTCACGCTGCCGGGCGGCGACCCGGGCGTCGCCGTGCCGCTGGACGAGCAGCGCGATGCCGGCGGCGAAGGCGACCAGCACGGTCAGCAGCACCGGCCAGAGCAGTGCGTCCGAGTCGAGCAGGAACTGGGCGACCCGCAGGACGAGCACCACGGCGACCAGACCGGCGCCGAGGTACACGGCCCGCCGGCGCACCAGCAGCCGCGCGAGCAGCAGGCTGTACGGGCCCAGGTCCATGCCGCGATAGCGCTGCGTCCACGAGTCGACGTATCCCACGGAGCTCCTCGACATTGAGTGCGACCGGAATGACATGTGACTGTGATCACCGTATCCGACCGGCGGCCCCGCGTCGCCCTCCGGACGGAGGGCAATACACCCGACGTCAAGTCGGGAATCCACTCGAATGTCTCAGGTGATCTCCAGCACACCGGCCGGGTCGAGCGGGATCTGCCGCAGCACGAGCCGGCTGCGCAGCTCACGGACCCCGTGCTCGCGCTTGAGCCGCTCGATCAGCTCCTCGAATTCGGCGGTGTCGGCGCAGGCCATCCGCAGCTGGTAGTCGTAGTCCCCGGTGACGTGGGCGGCCGAGAAGACCTGCGGAAACGTGCGCAGGCCGCGCTCGAACTCCTCGCCGGACACGCCGTCCCGCAGCCGCACCTCGGTGACGAGCACCAGCGGCCGGCCGAGGGCGGCGAAGTCCAGGTCGGCGCGATAGCCGCGCAGGATCCCGGACCGGCGCAGCCGCCGCACCCGGTCGGCGACGGCGTTGGCGCTCAGCCGGACGGCGCGGCCCAGCTCCTGGTAGGTGATCCGACCGTCGTGCAGGAGCACGGCGAGGATCTCCCGGTCGACAGCGTCCACTGTGACTTCCGAAGTCATATGCCCACTGTACTGAGAACATCGCAGCAAAAGCGGCCATAGAGCCGCGATTTTCGCGACAAACGCGGCGAAAGAACTGAGAGGGTCGAGGTCATGGGCCAAGACCTGCTCAAACTCCTGCTGACGCCCTCCCTGATCATCGCCGCGACCCTCCTCCAACGCCGCTGGGCGACGCTGTTCGGCGGCCGCCTGGTCGGACTGCCGCTCACCGCCGCCTCCTCGCTCGCCCTGCTGACCCTCCGGGAAGGCGAGAACTTCGCCGTGCAGACGGCGATCGCGACCCTGTCGGGGCAGCTCGCGATCGCCGCCTTCTGTCTCGGCTACGCCCGCACGGCGCTCACCCATCGCTGGCCGATCGCCCTGGCGGTCGCCGTCTGCTGCTACGTCGTCGCGGCGCGAGCCCTGAGCCTGTACGACTTTTCCCTGCCAGAGCTGGAATTCCTGGTGCCGACGGGACTGGCGGCGACGCTGGCGGCCTGGCCGGCGCTGACGCCGCGAGAGGTCCTGCCGATGCCGTGGGAACTGCCGGCGCGCATCGTCGTCGCCACCGTCATGACCACGCTGGTGCTCGCCTGCGCCACCCTGCTGGGGTCGAGAACGATCGGCCTGCTGGCCTCTTTCCCTTTGTTCGCGGCATTGTTCGCCGCCTACCGGCAGGAGAGCGCCGGCGGCCCGGCGTCGGTCATCTCGCTGCGTGGCGTCGTGGTCGGCGCCTTCACGTCGTCGGTGTTCTTCCTCACGATCGCGAGCACCCTTCCGAATCTGGGCGCCCTCGCCGCGTTCGCGCTTGCCGTCACAGCAACGGTGTTCGCGCACATCGCCGTCAACCTATTCATCCATGGATCGAATCCGATCGGTTCCTGTATTGGACGCATGAACGAGCGGCAACTAGCTTCCCGAACATGACCGTCACCCGAGCGCCCGAGAATCAGACACATCGCCGTGGCAGCAAGGGATTCCGGCGAATCAACCTGGCGCTGTTCGCCGCCGGCCTGGCCACCTTCATGGTGCTCTACTGCGTGCAGCCGCTGCTCCCGGAGTTCGCGCACGACTTCCGGCTCACGCCGGCCGGGGCCAGCCTGGCGATCTCGGTCGCCACCGGCGCGCTCGCGCTGTCCATCGTGCCGCTGAGCATGCTTTCCGAGCGCTGGGGTCGAATGCCGCTGATGAGGGCCTCGCTGTTCGCCACCGCACTGCTCCAGATCGCGGTGGCGGTCAGCCCGAACTTCGAGGTCCTGCTGGTGTTCCGGGCGTTGCAGGGCATCGCGGTGGCCGGCCTGCCGGCGGCTGCGATGGCCTACCTCGCCGAGGAGGTGCACCGAGGATCGCTCGGCTTCGCGGTCGGCCTCTACATCGGCGGCAACAGCATCGGCGGCATGGCCGGACGGGTGATCACCGGCCTGGTCACCGATCTCGGCGGCTGGCGCTGGGCGGTCGGCGTGATCGGCGCCGCCTCGCTGGCCTGCGCGCTGCTGTTCCGCGCGGTGATGCCGGCGTCGGCGAACTTCCGCCCCAAGCCGATCAGACTGGGCACCCTGGGCGCCTGCTTCCGCGACAGCGGCCTGCTCCGGCTCTACCTGATCGGCATGCTGCTGATGGGCAGCTTCATCGTCATCTACAACTACCTCGGCTTCCGGCTCATGGCCGCCCCGTTCGGCCTGTCGCAGGCGATCGTCGGCCTGATCTCGATCGCCTACCTCGCGGGCACGGTCAGCTCCCCGGTCGCCGGTCGGCTCGTCGACCGCTACAGCCGACGGCAGGTGCTGTGGGGGACGGCATTGGTCAGCCTCGCCGGGCTCGGCCTGATGTTGTCCGACGACCTCGTGCTCGTGGTGATCGGGCTGCTTCTCGTCACCGCGGGCTTTTTCGCCGGCCACACCGTCGCCACCGGCTGGGTCAGCGCCCGCGCCGCGCACCCGGGGCAGGCGTCGGCCACCTACCAGCTGTGCTACTACCTCGCCAGCAGCGTCGGCGGATCGGTCGGCGGGATCGTTTTCGCCGACGACGGCTGGGTCGGCGTCACAGTGTTCACGGCCGCGTTGACGCTGGGCATGCTGGCGCTCGGCCTGAGCCTGCGCAAGCTGGCCCCGGCCGCCCGCCGGCTGACGCCGGTCACGACGTGATCAGGGGGCCGATGTCCTCGGGGCTGCCGGGCTCGCCGAGCGCGACGCCCTGACCGGCGTCCACGCCGATCTCCCGCAGCCACGCCACATCGTCCAGGGTGTCCACGTTCTCGGCGATCACCTGCATGCCCATCTGGTGCGCGAGCGACACGGTGTTCCAGGCGACCGTCGCCGGGATCGTGTCCCGCTCGCCGTTGACCTGCGTCACCGCCAGACCCCGGCTCTTGAGCACGGTCAGTGGCCGCGCCGCCAGGCATTCCGCCTGGTGACCGTCGAAGCCGGAGATGCTGAACGTGATGCCGCGCTCGGCCAGCAGGCTCATGTCCTCCTCCTGCTCGTCGCCGTCGCAATCGATCGCTTCCGGCTCCAGCTCCAGCCGCAGCAGGGCGCCGTCGAGCCCGCTGTCGGCCAGCGCCCGCAACACGTTCGGCAGGAAGTCGGGGTCGCGGGCCTGCCTCGGCGGCATCTTCACGTGCACGACCGGGGCGCGCTCGCCGAACGCCAGCTGCCACTGGCGGGCCTGCCGGCACACCTCCAGCAGCAGCCACTCGGACAGCTTCATCACCAGGCCGGTCCGCTCGGCCAGGGCCAGGAACTCGGCCGGCGCCAGCAGCCCGTGCTCGGGGTGGTCCCACGCCAGCTGCGCCTCCACGGCCACCAGCCGGTTGTCGCCGAGCGAGCGGATCGGTTGGTACACAACGGTGAACTCGCCGTTGTCGAGGGCGACCGGCATGGTCAGCGCCAGCTGCAGCTGGGCCCGGTCGCGGTCGCAGCGCTGCTGGTCGAACAGCGCCCACTGCGCCTTGCCGCCTTCTTTGGCCCAGTGCAGCGCCATCGTGGCGTCCCGCAGCAGCTCCGCCGGCTGCTCCCGGCCCACGCGGCGTTCCACGATGCCGGCGCTGGCGTGCACGGACAGCCGGTGCCCGAGCACCGTCACCGGATCGTTGATCAGCCGCAGCGCCTCCTCGACCAGTGGCGTCACCGTCCGGGTGCCCTCCGACTCCTCGATGAGCAGCGCGAACTCGTCGCCGCCGAGCCGGGCGGCCAGCATCTTGTTGTCCTCGGCGTGGTACCGGAGCTTGGTGCCGAGCTTGAGCAGCACCTCGTCGCCGACCTCGGGGCCGAGCCCGTCGTTGATCGTGGCGAAGCCGTCGATGCCGAACACGCACAGCGCGACCCGGCTCGGCCGGTCGGCCCGGCCCAGCACGCTGTCCAACCGGGCCATGAACGCCGTCCTGGTCGGCAGGCCGGTCAGCGGGTCCTGCATGCCGAGCGTGGCCATCGCCTGGTTCGCGTAGTGCAGCTCGGTGGCGTCCTCGACCATCGCCACCTGGTAGGTCGCGGCGCCGGTGGAGTCCCGCACCGCGGACACGGTGACATTGGCCCACAGCACGTCGCCGTCCTTCTTCAGCAGCCGCTGCCGGCTGCGGAACGAGGGGTACTCGCCGCGGAAGAGCCGGTCGTAGCGCTGGAGGGTGTCGGGGATGTCGTCCGGGTGCAGGATGTCCGCGCCGGTCAGCGCGTTCAGCTCCTCACGGCTGTAGCCCAGCAGCTCCTGCAACGCCTGGTTGGACTCGAGGATGTTGGAGTCGAAGTCGCCGATGGCCAACCCGATCGGCGCGGAGTCGAACACGGCCAGGAAGCGCGACTCGCTGTCCTGCAGGCGTCGCTGCGCCACGTCGGTGGCCAGCCACATCGCCTGCTTGATGACCTCCTGCTCCTCGAAGGTGCGTTCGCGCAGCGCCTCCGAGTAGCCGGTGCTCAGCCGGCCCAGCAGCTGCACCACCCGGTCCAGCAGCCGGCGGTCCTCGGCCGACATCCCGGCCGGCAGCACCAGGCCGGTACCCAGCAGTTGCAGCGTGCGGCCGAGCGCCTCCGGGGCGGTGAAGTGGGCGCCCACCAACCGGGCCCCGACCTCGATCGCCGGCTCGGGGTCGAACGGCTCGCTGAGCAGCGCCTTGAGCAGGGAGCCGGACAGGTCGAGCAGGAAGTCCTCGATCTCCCGCCGGGACATCGGGACATAGCTGGTGTCGATGATCGCCGCGGCCCAGTCCTCGGCGAACTCGCGCAGTTCGGCGCTTCGACCGTCCTCGGTCATCGCCACCTCGCTCGCTCCGGGATCCCGGCCGGTAAGTGTATTCGGCATCGGCTACGGCTTCGCTGCCACCACTCCGTAGACGAGCGACCTCTCCGGGTGACGACCGACGTCGGCGGTGGAGTCCGGTCGCCACAGCGGCAGGTGCACGACGCCGGGCGGCACCGGCTCGAAGCCGGCCAGGATGCGCAGCAGATCATCGGCCCCGCGCAGGTGCAGCGGCTCCATGGCGTCCTGCACGATCTCGCCGACGGCCTCGGCGTCGGCCAGCAGCTCGCCGTGCGCGCCGGTGAAGCTCGGGTGGGACACCGCGACGTAACTGCCGGGAGCCAGCGCGTCCCGGTACCGGCCCACCAGCCGCGCCGGGTCGTCACTGTCCGGCACGAAGTGCATCATCAGCAGCACCAGCACAGCCACGGGCCGATCGAAGTCGATCAGCGACCGGACCGCGGGCGCCCGCAACACCTGCTCGGGCGACCGGAAGTCGGCCAGCGCCGCCGCGGCCAGCTTGTTGTCCTTGAGCACGGGCTCCGCGTAGGCGATGGCGATCGGGTCGTTGTCCACGTACACGACGCGGCACTCCGGGTCGAGGGCCTGCGCGACCTGGTGCACGTTGCCCACCGACGGGATGCCGGCGCCGATGTCCAGGAACTGGGTGACGCCCTGGGCGACCAGGAAGGTCACCACCCGGCGCAGGAAGCTGCGGTTGAGCCGGACGGTCTCCTTGACCTGCGGCATCAGGGCGACGAGCCGTTTGGCCATCTCCCGGTCGGCCGCGGTGTTGCAGCCGCCGCCGAGCAGGTAGTCGTACATGCGCGCGCCGTTGGGCCGGCTGAGGTCGATCTGCTTGGGCGTCCAGCTCGATCTGTCCAGCATCGGCACGTCAGCGCTTCCTCGCGACCACGCCGTACATGGCCGCCTCCTCGGGATGGTCCGCGTCCTCGGGGGACTCCGGCCGCCAGCGTGGCACATGCACGATGCCCGGATCCAGGGGGTCGAACCCGTCGATCAGGCGGGCGATGTCGGCCTCGCCGCGCAGCGTGATCGGAGTGCGGTTGGCCGCGTACAGGTCGTACACGGCGAGGATGTGGTCGGAGACGGCCTCGTGCGTGGAATGCGAGAGCGCCACGTAGCTGCCCTCCGGCAGCGCCTCCCGGTACACCGACATCAGCTCCGCGGGGTCGTCCTCGTCCGGGACGTGGTGCAGCAGCGCGAACAGCAGCAGGCCGACCGGCTGGTCGAAGTCGATCAGGTGCTGCACCTCGGGCGAGGCCAGCACGGCGCCCGGCCGGCAGAAGTCCTCGTGCACGACGGCGGCGAAGTCGTTGTCCTGCAACAGGAGTTCACTGTGGAACACGGCGGTCGGCTCACGGTCGACGTACACCACGCGGCACCGCGGGTCGCGCGCCTGCGCCACCTCGTGCACGTTGCCGGCGGTCGGGATGCCGGAGCCGATGTCGATGAACTGGTGGACGCCCAGGTCGACCAGGTGGCGCACGGCGCGGCGCAGGAACGCCCGGTTGGCCCGGGTCAGGTACCCCACCTCGGGCATCGCCTTGATGACTTCGCGCGCCATCTCCCGGTCGGCGGCCGAGTTGGTGGCCCCGCCGAGCAGGTAGTCGTAGATCCGCGCGGCGTTGGGGGTGTCGAGGTCTATGTAGGTGTGAGCCCAGCTCGTGTGGTCAAGCACGGCGCACCTCGTGGGTCCGGTGCTGCGAACGGCGCGCACCCTGGGTTCTCGGTGGTAGCCCTGGGGAGTGTAGTGACCGGGGTGGGGACGTCTACCTACCTTGAGGTAAAACCCCGTCCACTCGGGCAGACCCGCTTCGCTGCGTTGCCGTTACGGCGTCCGATCGGGTGATGTTGGGCGCACGAAGCACCGTGAACAGGAGGCCGGCCGCGACACCGGCTGTGATCGACACCAGCGCGCGGTCCAGGTCGATCGGCAGCGCCACGACGCTGGTGGAGCTCCACCAGACCGGCAGGTCCTGAAGCAGGGCGACGGCGCCCAGGCCGACCGCCGCCAGCGCGGCGAACCA
This sequence comes from Kutzneria sp. NPDC052558, assembly GCF_044547355.1. NCBI lineage: Bacteria > Bacillati > Actinomycetota > Actinomycetes > Pseudonocardiales > Pseudonocardiaceae > Kutzneria > Kutzneria sp. NPDC052558. Next base: position 250,693 of record NZ_JBIUAG010000002.1, on the reverse strand, counting down.
CCGCCCGGTGCTCCGATTCAGGCCCAGCAGCACCACCGCGGCCGCCCCGATCAGCCAGGCCAGCGCGATCGGCAGGTACTCGTGCTGGATGACAGTCCACAGATTCTCCGCCTGGCGACCAAGAATCGTCGCAATTCCGTGGGTGGCGCTCGCCGCGACCAGCACGGCCGTCGCGGCGGCCGGCGGACGGTGGCCGCGGACCAGGCCCAGCAGGGCCGTCGCGATCGCCAGCGAGACCGCTACCAGGATCCACGGCAGCGGCGACGGCCCCGGAACCCAGCGCAACTCACCCCGGGCCTGATAGGTCCTGCCGTCCGAGACCAGGTCCACCTGCCAGGCCCGGATCAGGTGCTCGTGATCCGGATCGGCGAGAACCTGCGACGGAAGTGTTGCGTCGCCCCAGTGCGCGTAGTGATCGTGCCACTGCACCGCGGGGTCGGTGGAGATACGCTGCCAGCGCGGAGCCGCCGTCGCGTCACCGGATGACTTGTCCGGATCCTCGCTGATGTCGCCGGACGGCGTCGCCTCGGCCGGCAGCGCCGCGTTGACCGCCGCGCCGTCCGGCCCGAGCTGGTAGCGCTGGGCCCCGTCGGGGTCGAGAACCACGACATCCGTTCGAGTGGAATTGCGCAACCACACCGCTTCGCCGTTCTGCAACACCCGGAACTCGACCCCTGGCGGCAGGCTGGAGTCGATCATGGCGCTGCGCAGGTCGCCGACCCGGTCCGGCGGGGTGTGCGCGTCGGCGTCGTGCGCCGAGGCCGGCGCGGCCAGCGCCAGCATCAGCAGGGCGACCAGAACGAGCTGGCGGGCCACTTCGTCAGCCTCCCAACGGGTTGAAGCCGGCCGGCAGCTCCAGCCGGTGCGCGCTCATGAAGCCGGCGTCGGACAGGATCTCCCGGATCGGGCCGTCCGCGACGACCTGGCCGTGGTCCAGCACCACGGCCCGCTGGCACAGCTCCAGCGCGTACGGCAGGTCGTGGGTGACCAGCAACGTGGTCATGCCGAGCCTTTTGACCAGATCCGCGAACTCCCGGCGGGCGGCCGGGTCCAAATTGGACGATGGCTCGTCGAGCACCAGGACCTCCGGGTGCATGGCCAGCACCGTCGCCACCGCGGCCCGGCGGCGCTGGCCGAGCGAGAGCCGATGCGGGGGGCGGTCGGCCAGATCGGCCAGGCCCACATAGGACAGTGCCTCGGTGACGCGGGCGTTGAGCTCGTCGCCCTTGAGGCCCAGATGGGCCGGGCCGAACGCCACGTCCCGACCGACCGTCGGCGTGAACAACTGGTCGTCGGGATCCTGGAAGACCACGCCGACCTTGCGGCGGACCTCCTTGAGCGTCTTCGGCCCGACCGTGGTGCCGCTGATCAGCACCTCGCCGGCGTTGGGCGCGAGGACGCCGTTGAGCTGGAGCACCAGGCTGGTCTTGCCGGCGCCGTTCGGGCCGAGCAGCGCGACCCGTTCGCCGCGGTGGATCGTGAGATCCACAGTGGACAGTGCCGATGTGCCGTCGGGGTAGTCGAAGCTGACGCCGCGCATCTCGATCGCCGGCTGCTCGTCGGAGGCCGTCGCCGAGGGCATGAACCGGCCCCGGCGCACCTCGACCGTCGGCGCGGGGGCCGGCGTGCGGATCGCCCTGCGGGCCTTCCGCTTGCCTCGGGCCGGCTCGTCGCCGTGCGGGGTAAGGGAAATCGGCAGGCCGACCTTGTCCTCGTAACCGGGCAGCTGCACCCGGTACGTGCACAGGTCGCAGTTCATCCGGACATCGCCGTGCAACGCCTCGCGGTAGCGTTCGAGAACGATCCGGGCCAGGCGGGGATCGGGGCCGAGATGCGCGCCGCCGCGGACCGTGATCTCCGGGTGCTGCGCCGCCCATTCGCCGGCCTGCTGATGGATTCGCGGCACCAACAGGCCCGTGAACAGGAAGAACGGGCTGACCACGATCGTGGTCGCGCCCAGCAGCCGGCAGCGTTCCATCGCCTCGGCGACGTTCGGGCGGGCGACTGAGACGAAGCCCGGCTCGATCGTGCCGAGGCCGCGCTTGTCGGCCAGCAGCCGGCCGACCTTCCACAGGTCCGAGCAGGCGTCCGGGTCGGACGAGCCGCGGCCGATCAGCGCCACGCCCAGCTTCTCCGGATCCGCGTCGCCGGCCGCGTCGCGGATGCGTTCCTCGGCGACCGCCAGGATCGTCGGCTCGATGCCGAGGTCCCGGGCCAGTCTGAAGTGGACAGTCGGGTGCCGGAGGCGGGCGCGGGCCATCGCCGCCGGGCCGTCGTTCTTGAGGTGGCCGGCCGCCAGCAGGACCAGCGGCACCACCACGACCTCGTGCGCGCCGTCCGCGACCAGGCGATCGATCGCCTCGTCCACGCCCGGCTCGGCCAGTTCCACGAAGCCGCAACCGATCCGGAGCTCCGGCGCGCTGCGCTTCACCGTCTCCGCGAGCGCCCAGTACTCGTCGACGCCGTCCGCGTCGCGGCTGCCGTGGCCCAGCAGCACCATCGCCGGCGCGGTCACGCCGTCGCCCACGCGGTCGCCATCAGTGTGGCGAAGGCCGCCGGCGGGGCGAATGCCATCAGCCACGCCGTTCTCGTCGCCGGCTCGCCGGTCAGCGTTGTCGGCAGCGACCCGTCGTAACCGCGCGACGCCATGGCCAGGTAGACCCGCTCGCCGCGCTCGAACGCCCGCACGAACAACGCTCCCACACACACCGCCGTGTCCCTCGCCTGCCAAAGCCAGCGCGGATCCCCGCCCCGGCAGGCACGGGCCGTGCGCAGGCGGTTGAGCTCCGAGTTGAGCACCTCGACGTACCGGATCATGAACGACGCCACTGCCGTGAAGATCTTCGGCACCCTCAGCCGTTCGAGGCCGGTGATCACCTCCGGCAGCGGTGTCGTGGCCGCGAGCACCCCCGTAGCCAGCAGGCCGAAGCTCGCCTTCAGCACGATCGCCGCCCCCGACTCGAGGCCGGCGATCGACAACGGGACGCCCAGGACGTGGACCTCCGGGCCCGTCGCGAGGAACGGCAGCAGCACCACGAAGAACACGAACGGGATCTCCACCACCAGCCGCCGCAACAACGTCCCCGCCGGAATCTGGGCAACTGCGGCCGCTGCCGCCAGCACCAGGCCGTACCCGATGTAGGGCCAGAAGACGTCACGGGGAGTGCAGGCCACCACCAGGATGCACAACGCCGTCGCCGCCACCTTGCACTGCGGCGCCGCCCGGTGCAGCGGCGTGTCCGCCGGAATCAGCAGGTCCGCGCCCGGATTATGGGCGGCTCCGCTCACCTCGGCACCTCGCTGGCGCTCGGCGTCCCTGCTCTTGGACGCACAGCGACCGGTTCGCTCGCACGCTCGCCAGCACCCAGTGCCCGCGCTCGCTCTGTGTTGGACGGCTCGCTCGTAGGCGTGCTTACCCGCCGCGTCTGGCTAGCGCCCGGTGATCGCGTTAGCGGTACGTTGAAGGATTCGCTGGCACGGCCACTCATGCGCTCGCCCTGCTCAAATGCCGGCCCACTCGCACCAGGTCCGGTCGCAGCCGCAGCAGCGCCGCCACGATCAGTCCGGTCACCAGGCCCTCGAACACTGCGATCACCGAGTACGTGCCGATCGTCGTCACCGCCACCGTTCCTGCCGGCACGGCGGTGGCGCCGCCGATGGCGTACTCCAGGCTGTAGAGCACTGAGCCCGCCACCACCGACACGAAGCCCGCCACCCCGCAGCTGACCGCCACCCAGGTTTTCGTGCAGGGAAGGAGTTTGCGCAGGCCCAGGATCAGCGGGTAGCCGACGACTGCCGGGATCAGCGCCATGTTGACCGCGTTCACCCCCAGCGCCGTCACGCCTCCGTCGCCCGCGAACAGCGCCTGCACCACCAGGACCACCGAGATCACCACCGGTCCCAGCCAGGGGCCCAACAGCGCCACCGCCAGCGTGCCGCCCAGCAGATGGCCGCCCGTGCCCACGCCGATCGGGAAGATCGGGGCCTCCAACACCAGGAAGAACGCCGCCGCCAAGCCGGCCAGCGGAATGTCCCGGTCCCGCAGCGACGGCCCCAGGTTCCGGCTGCACACCGCCAGCCCGGCCACCGCCACCGCGCCGCCCGCGATGGAGACCGGCGCGTTCACGAAGCCGTCAGGAATGTGCATGGGATCCCTCCACCGGTCCGTTCGCTCCGCTGTCGGCTGCCTGCGCGCCCCCGCCGGCCAACAGGTCGAGGGCGGCGACCGGGCCGATCACGAAGGTGACCGGCGGCCGCATGCGGGGATTCGGCAGGCAGGCGAGGGTGCCGAGCTCGGTCCGTTGGTGCGGACGGCTGGCGGCGCTGATCGCGGCGACCGGGGTCTCCGGCGCCAGACCGCCGGCCATCAGCTTCGCGGCGATGTCCCGCAATGCGGACCGGCCGGTGAGCACGACGACGGTGCCCCCTACCCGGGCGACGGCGTCCCAGTCGATGTGCTGGTGGTACTCGGGGTCGTCGTTGCCGGCGATGACCGTCAACGTCGTGGCGACCTGGCGGACCATCACCGGGATGCCGGCGAGCGCCGGGGCGGCGATCGCGGCGGAGATGCCGGGCACGACATCGAACGGCACGCCGGCGGCCGCCAGCGCGACGGCCTCTTCGCCGCCGCGGGAGACCACGAACGCGTCGCCGGCCTTCAGCCGGACCACGTCTCGGCCGGCCCGCCCGAGTTCGACGAGAAGCTCGTTCACGTCGGCCTGCGGCCACGCCGGTCGACTTCCTGCTTTTCCGACGCAATGCACGATTTCGACGGAATCCGCGATCGCGACGATGTCGGCCATCGACGGCCGGTCGTAGACGACGACTTCGGCGGACTTGAGCAGTTCGACCGCACGGCAGGTGAGCAGACCGGGATCACCGGGACCGGCGCCCACCAGGTGCACGGTCACCCGGCGCCCCGTTCAGCCACGGTCCGGTCGGCCGCGGTCCGGTCGGCCGCGGCCCGGTCGGCGGAATCCTGGTCGTCCGCGCCTCCTCGTGCCGCGCCCTTGCCGGCTGCCGACCGCGGAGTCACCAGCCAGTCGCCGAACCGCCGGGTGGTCGACGACCCGACCAGCACGGTGGTGGTCATGCCGACCTTGTCGCAGTCGAGGTCGGCGAGCGTGGTGAGCTCGACGCGCTGCCCGTCGCGGGCGATGTCGGCGACGAGGGCGACCGGTGTGGCCGGCGCGCGTCGTTCGAGCAGGACCTGACGAGCCCGGTCGAGCTGCCACGGCCGGCCCTTGGACCGGGGGTTGTAGAGCGCGATAGCCAGGTCGGCGTCGGCGACGGCGCGGAGCCGACGCTCCACTTCCTCCCAAGGAGTCAGCAGGTCGGACAGCGTCAGACAGGCGAAGTCGTGGGCAAGCGGGGCGCCGACGAGCGCGGAGGCGGCGAGCGCCGCGGTGACGCCGGGCAGCACGCGAACCTCAGGACGGACGGTTTCCTCGATTTCGGACGCCTTGCTCAAGGCCAACGTCGCCATGCCGTACACACCGGCGTCGCCCGACGACACGAGCACGACTCGCCGGCCGGCGGCGGCGTCGTCGACGGCCTGCTCGGCTCGCAATCTCTCCTCGGTCATGCGACCGCGGACGACGAACTGGTCCGGCCGGAGGATGTCGTCGCACACCTCTATATAGGCGGAGTAGCCGTAGACGGCCTCGGCGTCGGCGATCGCCTCGGTCGCGGCCGGCGTGCGGTGTCGTGCGTCGCCGGGACCGAGACCGACGATGGTGAGCACGCCGGTCATGGCAGCCTCCGCTTCTCCACCGGAATCGGCCGACCCTCCGTGGTGCCCTCGACCGACCGTCGTCGGCAGCCGTGCGAGTAGGCCGGGTCGTACAGCCTCGTGCGCTGGACCTCGCGGTCGTCGCGGAGCGCTTCGCCGACGAGCACCAACGCGGCCGTCCGGATGCCGGACGCCCGCAGGTCGGCGGCGAGCTCGCCGACGGTCGTGCTGACGATCCGCTCGTCCGGCCAGGTCGCCTTGGCGACGACGACCGCCGGAGTGTCGGGGGAGTAGCCGTCGCCGTCGGCGAGCAGCTCGGCCTGCAACTGCTCGGGACGCTGCGTCGAGAGGTAAACGGCCATCGTCGTGCGATGAGACGCGAACGAGGCGACCGTCTCGCTGTCCGGCATCGACGCGGCCGTCCGCCCCCCGGCGAGGCGTGTTAACACGATTGACTGCGCAATCGTCGGTGAAGTCAGTTCACAACCAACGGCCGCCGCGGCGGCGCCGAGCGATCCGACGCCCGGCACGATCTCGTACGGCCGACCGGTCCGCCGGCACCATTCGATCTGTTCGCCGATCGCGCCGTAGACGGTCGGATCGCCGGAATGCAGCCGGACGACGGCGGCGTGCGGATGGTCGGCGTAGACCTTGAGCACGTCCTCCAGCGTCATGCCGGCGGAGTCGTGCCGCTCGGCTGCCGGATTCGCGTGCGCCAGCACCTCGGCCGGCACCAGCGACGACGCCCACACCACGACGTCGGCCCTGGCCAGTCGGTCGGCACCGCGGAAGGTCATCAGGTCAGCCGCGCCGGGACCGGCGCCGACAAAAGAGATCAGCCCGGGTGAGATCACCGCGGGGACCGCCCGGGGCGCAGCCCGCTGCCAGCCATCACATCCTCCGTGCGACGCGTGTCGGTCGCGTGGCCGGTCTCCTGGCTCCCGGATCGCCGCCGTCGCCGCGCCTTCCCGGGCGGCACGCCGCCCAGTGGCTGTAGCTCTGCGGGACAACTCCCCGGTCACAGTGGCGGGACCGCGCCGGATTCACACCGGCTTCCCGTAACCACGCTCGCGGAGCAGGTTAACTGACGCGTCGGCGCGCCGACACCGCCGACTACGGTGTGAAACGACCCAGCAGAGGGGAAGTCCGGACGTGCCGCGAGTGCCTCATCCGATCGAGTCGGAGTCGTACGAAATCCTCCGTCGACGTGTCGACACCACCGGGCTGGGGCCGTTGTCCCGGGCCGTGGTCGAGCGGCTCGTGCACACCACCGCCGACCCGACCTGGGCCGGCGATCTGCTGGTCGACGAACAGGCGCTCGCCGCGGGGAGGCAGGCCCTGGCCGACGGCGCGCCGGTGATCGCCGACGTCCGGATGGTCGCTGTCGGCATCACCAGCCGACCCGCGACCGTCGTCGCCGAGACGACCGGCGGAATTCAGGAATTCGTCCGAAACGCACCAGCCGGCGCGGTGTGGGCGATCGGCCAGGACGTGTCGATCGTCACCGAACTCGCCGCGCGCTGCCGGTCCGGCGAAAACCGGCCGGCGTTGGTCATCGCGCTGCCGGCCGGGTTCGTCGGCGCCGTCGAGGCGAAGCGGGCGATCCGCGCGTCGGGGGCGCCCACGCTGACCAACCGGGGTGAACGTGGCGGCGCGGCGCTGGCGACGGCGGCCGTCAACGCGCTGTTGTACCTCTGATGCAGTCGTGTCCCCGGTCCGGTTTGCCGTTAACGTGATGTTGGCTGGTGTCGAAATCCTCTAACGAGGGAGTGTGGCGGATGTCGATCGGCCAGGACGAGTTCGTCGCGGCGGCCAAGGACCTGATCGACCAGCTGGTCACCACCCAGCGGGACGCCATCTCGGCCGCCGCCGCCCTGGTGGCCGACTGCGTGCTCGCCGACGGCGTGGTCCAGGCGTTCGGCACCGGCCACTCGCAGGGCCTGGTGATGGAGATCGCCGGCCGGGCCGGCGGCCTGATCCCGACCAACCGGCTGGCGCTGCGCGATGTCGTCACCTACGGCGGCGATCCGGCCGATTCGCTCGGCCCGCACACCGAGCGCGAACCGGCGATCGCGCACCGCGTGTACGAACTCGCCGCCCCGCACGTGAACGACCTCTTCGTCATCGCCTCCAATTCCGGCGGAAACGGCTCGACCGTCGAAATGGCCTCGCTCGTCAAGGACCGGGGACACGGGCTGATCGCCTTCACGTCGCTGGCCCACGCCACGGCCGTCGAGTCCCGGCACCCGTCCGGCAAGCACCTCCACGACTTCGCCGACGTCGTCATCGACAACTGCGGGCCGATGGGCGACACCCTGCTGCCCCTGCCCGGCGGCGGCCAGGTGTGCGCGATCTCCTCGATCACCGCCGCGTTCGCGGCCCAGATGATGCTGGCCGACGCCTGCGCCCGACTGCTGACCGCCGGCAAGACACCACCGGTATACCTGTCGGCGAACGTCCCGGGTGGGGACGAGCACAACAAGGGCCTGGAGGAGCGCTACTCAGGCCGCATCCGCCGGGATCCGTAGATCCCAGGAGCAGACTCCGCCCGGCTGCGTCGCGTCCCGACGGTCCGGCGCAGAAGGACTACGCCGGGCTGGTCCTGCTCGATCCGTAGATCGCACTCAGGCGGGTGACGCTCGTGGCGATCATCTCCCGCAGCTCCGGAGGGTCGAGCACTTCGACCTCGGCGCCGAAATGGAGGAACTCGCCGTGGGCGTGGCGGAGGGTCTCGATCGGGACGGTGGCCTCGACCCAGCCGTCGGGGTCCGGGGCGGACAGGGTGGCGGTGATGAGGTCGGCGACCTGGCGGCCGAGGAAGTACGGCAGCATGCGCACACCATCGGGTGACAGGCGTACGCGGGCGCGCTGGCCGCGCATGCGGGATTCGAAGTCGCCGGCCCAGTCCTGCCAGTAGGCGGCGAGGTCGAAGTCGGCGGGGCGGTCGAAGCGTTCGTCGAGGGTCTGCACGGCGAGCACGTTGGAGACCCTGAAGGTGCGTAGATCGGGCCCGGCCAGGGCGACGAGGTACCAGGTGCCGGCCTTGAGCACGACGCCGAGCGGGGCGAGGCGGCGGGTGACCTCGCGGGGTGTCTTCCAGCGGCGGTAGCGGATCTCGACCAGACGCTCGTTCCAGACGGCGTCGGCGATTTCGGCGAGAAAGGGAACTTCGTCGGCCTCCCGCAGCCAGCCGGGCGCGTCGAGGTGGAACCGCTCGCGGATGCGGCTGGCCCTGGCCCGCAGGTCGGGCGGCAGGGCGGCGAGCATCTTGAGTTCGGCGGTCGCGACCACTGTGCCGAGTCCCAGTTCGGCGGCGGGCCCGGGCATGCCGGCCAGGAAGAGGGAGTCGGCCTCGTCGGTGGTGAGCCCGGTCAGTCGGGTCCGGTAGCCGTCGAGCAGTTGGTAGCCGCCGGTCGGCCCGCGGTCGGCGTACACGGGCACGCCGGCGACGGACAGGGATTCGATGTCGCGGTAGACCGTTCGGACGGAAACCTCGAGTTCGTCGGCAAGCTCCTGCGCGGTCATCCGACCCCTGGTCTGCAACAGCAGCAGGGTGGACAGCAACCGGCTCGCGCGCATACCCCGCATTGTGGGTCAGGCGAAGCGGACGACCGCCGCCGGCACTCCGCGGACCTCGGCGATCCGCTCGGCCTCGGCCTGCACGTCGTCCCGCAGCGCTGGGTCGACATCGATGTCGAACGAGGTCACGGTGACCTCCAGCCGTTTGCGGCCGACCAGCTTCGACCTCCACACGCCGCCGATCTGGCCGTCGACCAGAAGCGCGCCGGGGTTGCCGAGGATCATCCACAGCGCCTTCTGCTCGGCCCGGTCGGGCACCAGCAGGTCGCGGTCGCGGGCCTGGAGGAACGGGTCCATCGGCGGCAGCAGGCGAACCACATTGACTGGATCAACATTGACAAGTTCATCAACATAATCAAGAGGAATCCATGTTTGCCGGCCGTCGACGGTCACCTCGGCCAGGTCGTCGGGCCAGATCTCGCGCACGTTCGCCGTCGACGTGTCGAGCCACTTGGCCACCTCCGACGGCGTCGCCGGCCCGAGGAAGCGCAGATAGCGGTGGACCAGTCCGTGCGGATTGGTGGACTTCGTCGGAATCGGACCGCGCTTGGGCAGCGGCTCGATCAGCAGGCCGCTCTCGCCGGCGCGCAGCCGCAGCCCGCCGGGCAGCGCGCCGAGTCGGAAGGGCTGCTCGTATATATGTGTCGACTTGCAGGCTCGACAATCCTTGCGCTGACCAGGCGGCATCAGCTTGGTGACCTCGGCGCTGGCCGCACCCTTGGTCATCGGCTTGGTGACGACCTCGCGCATCGACTCCGCGATCAGCCGATACGTCTCCAACGCGGTCAGCTCGTCGGTGACGACCCGCGACTTCGGCCACATGAGCCTGGCCCGCGCGTCGGTGTCGCTCCACGGCCACAGCTCGCCGGCCCACCGCCGGAGCTCGCCGGGCCGGTGGTGGTACGGGGCGCCGCGCAGCGTCCAGGCCAGCTCGTACTGGTCGAGACTGACCGGCCCGGTCGTCCGCGCGGCCAGCGCCAACTGGGCGGAGCCGACCTGAGTGTCCTGCAGGCCGATGTCCACCACCGCCGGCTCCTCGCTGTCGCGGAGCAGCCCGTGCTGGCGGACTCGGTACCACAGCACCTGGTCGCGGCTGACGTTCTTCGTCACGGCGCCATCATCACCCGAAAGACTGCCACCTGCTGTCAGGATCGGCGGCCCGATCGTCCTGACTACCATCGTCGCGTGACCGAGCAGCACCAGCACTACTTCACCGCCGACCCGGACGCGGCCAGCGACCCCCGGCTGCTCACCGTCGAGCTGCCCGACCTGACGTTGAAGCTGAACACCGACGCCGGGGTGTTCTCGCCGAAGCAGCTTGACCCCGGCACCCGGGTGTTGCTGGAGCACGCCCCGGCGCCGACCGCCGAGGGCGACCTGCTCGACGTCGGCTGCGGCTACGGCCCGATCGCGGTGACGCTGGCCAAGCGCTACCCGAAGCGGCGGATCACCGGTGTCGACGTGAACACCCGGGCGCTGGAGCTGGCCCGGGCCAACGCCAAGGCTGCGGGCATCGGCACGATCACCTGCCTGCTGCCCGAGGAGGTGCCGGCCGACCAGCGGTTCGCGGCGATCTACTCGAATCCGCCGATCCGCATCGGCAAGCCGGCGCTGCACGAGCTGCTGCTGCACTGGCTCGGCCGGCTGCGGCCGGACGGCGTCGCCTACCTGGTGGTGCAGAAGAACCTCGGCTCCGACTCGCTGGCCAAGTGGCTCACCGACCAGGGCCACGCCACCGAACGCATCGCCAACGCCAAGGGCTACCGGGTGCTGGCAGCCGCGCCCAAGGCCTGATCACTCCTCGGATTCCTGCTCGCCGGTGTCGACCGCCAGCACGCCGGACTGGTCGGCGAGTTGGGCCACCAGCACGGCCAGCTGGCGCGGGCCGGTCAGGCGTAGTCGTAGGTCGATGACGTGGGTTGCCTCGTTCCGGTTGGTCGAGGCGTGCTCCACGACGTAGCCCGATGTGGTGACGAGCTCCAGGATGTCGCGCAGCGCCCCTTCGCCGTCGCGGTAGCTGGCGCGCACCACCGTGGTCGTCGGCCGGGAGCGGGTCAGCAGTCGAACCAGCGGCGGATATCCGTACACGACCAGGAAATGCGCCGCGGTGACAAAAACTGCCAGCAGCGGCAGACCGGCGGCGCAGGCGCAGCCGACCGCGACGCTCACCCACACCACGGCGGCAGTGGTCAGGCCGCGCACGATGTTCTGCCGCACGAAGATCAGGCCACCGCCAATGAAGCCGACGCCGGACACGATCTGGGCGGCGACCCGGGACGGGTCCAGCACGATCCGACCCTCGACCAGCACGTCGGTGAAACCGTATTTGCTGATCAGCAGGAACAGCGCGGCGCCCAGCCCGACCAGGGTCAGCGTGCGCAGCCCGGCGCTTTTCTGCTTCAGTTCCCGCTCGAGACCGATCAGCGAGCACAGGACGAGCGCGGTGGCCAGCTCGATGATCTGCGTCCAGCCCTGGCCGGACGGTTCGCCGAAGGGCGCCAGCTGGTCCATCGCTCACTCGTCTCGTCGGAGGTTCTCCCGCAGGCGGCGAAGAAGATTCAGGAGCTCCGCCCGCTCCGCCTCGCTGAAACCGGACAGCGCCCGTTGCGCCGCATTCTCTCCCGTGTACCCCGAATCGCGCAGGTCGGAAACGGCCCCGGTGAGTTCGGCGACGGTCGTGCCGAGGGTGGCCAGCGCCATTCGAGTGCGCAGCTCGTACACGCTGATGCCGGTGGCGACGCCGACGTTGAGCGACTCGACCGCGCCCGACATGGGGATCCGGACCACGTGGTCGGCTAGTGCCAGCACGTCGTCGGCGACACCGGCGGTCTCATTGCCGACGACCAGCGCGACCGGCCGTCCGCTCAGCGGCACCGATCCCTGCGGCGTCTCGGCGAGTCCCGACGTGGCGACGATCTCGAAGCCGCGGGCGTGTAGGTCGCGCACCGCGTCGATCGGCGTGTCGTAGCGGCGGAGCCGGGCCCGCAGCACTGCGGCGCGTGAGGCGTCCAGCACGCGACGGCTGGTCAGATCCGTTTCTGGATCGGTGCAGACGATGTCGGCGACGCCGAGGCCGACGGCCGTCCGCACGATCGTGCCCAGGTTGCCGGGATCGAGCACGTTGTCCAGCACGACGGCGAAATCCCCGTACGGCTGGTCGTCGTCGGTGGCCGCGAGTTCGGCGACCGCCAGCCAGGAGACGGACCGGTTCAGCCGCACCGCCTGACGCAGCACCGACTCCTTGGCCACCAGCACTGGCACCCGCGACTCGGCCAGCAGGGACGCCACCGGGTCGGACGTCCCGTCGGCGGCGAGTGCGAACCGCAGCGTGGCGCCGGCCTCCACCGCCTGGGTGATCAGCGCGGCCCCTTCGAGCAGGCAGCTCCCCGCCTCGGCCCGACCCGTGCGGCTGGCCAGGGCCCGGACCTGCTGGAGGTGATCGTCCTTGAGCGACGTGATGACTGCTGGCACGCTGACGACCGTATCTGCCGCACTAATCGTGCCCGTGCTGTGCCCGGACAGTGAGTGAGGAAGGTGCGAGGTGACTGAACGCCGTTTGCCACGTCCCAGCGAGCTGGCGCAGCTGCTGCGACCGAAGCCGTTCGTGCTGGACCCGACCGAACGGCGCCTCGCGTCCGCGCACACGATCGCCGACCTCCGCACCATCGCGCGCCTGCGCACACCGCGCGCGGTGTTCGACTACACCGACGGTGCCGCCGAGTTGGAGGACAGTCTCCGCCGTGCGCGCACGGCGTTCCGCCGCGTCGAGTTCCGGCCGAACGTGCTGCGCGGCGTCGCCGATCCGGACACCAGTGTCGAGGTGCTGGGCCGGCGCAGCGCACTGCCGTTCGCATTCGCGCCCACGGGGTTCACGCGCATGATGAACCATGAAGGGGAGCGGGCGGTCGTCAAGGTCGCGCAGCGCGTCGGTATTCCGTTCGCACTGTCGACAATGGGCACCACGTCCATCGAGGACGTCGCGGCGGCCGCGCCCGACGCGCGTAAGTGGTTCCAGCTGTACGTGTGGCGTGACAAGGGCGCAGGGCGTGAGCTGCTGGAGCGCGCATGGGCGGCCGGCTACGACACTGTGCTGCTCACCGTCGACACGCCCGTTGGCGGTGCGCGGATGCGGGACGTGCGCAACGGCCTGACGATTCCGCCCGCGCTGACGCTGCGCACGTTCGTCGACGGCGCACTACATCCGGCGTGGTGGTTCAACCTGCTGACGACCGAGCCGCTGACCTTCGCGTCGCTGACCGAATGGGGCGGCACGGTCGAGGATCTCATCAACTCGATGTTCGACCCCACGCTGAATTTCGACGATCTGGACTGGGTCCGCGATCTGTGGCCGGGCAAGCTCGTGGTCAAGGGCGTCCAGAACGTCGACGACGCCCGCGACGTCGTGAAGCACGGCGCCGACGCGGTGCTGCTTTCCAATCACGGAGGTCGACAGCTCGACCGCGCGCCGACGCCGCTGGAGTTGCTGCCGCAGGTCGTCGACCAGGTCAAGGGCGACGCCGAGGTCTGGTTGGACACCGGCATCCTGTCCGGCGCTGACATCGTGGCCGCCCGGGCGATGGGCGCCGACCTGTGCCTGATCGGCCGTGCCTACCTGTACGGGCTGATGGCCGGCGGCGAGCGCGGCGTGCAGCGCGCCGTTGACATCCTGCGTAAGGAGATCGTGCGGACCATGCAGTTGCTCGGCGTGCGTGCGGTCACCGACCTGCGCCCGAGCCATGCTCGGTTGCGTTAGAGATGGTTTGGTCGTCGTACGACAAAGACGGCGGCAGCGAGGTGACGTCCTGGTAGGAAAAGAGCGGCGTCTGCTCGGTGACCTTCTCCTCGGTCCACAGTCGCAGCACGGCGTCGATGGGGGCCTCGTACCGCGCGCGGCTCTCGCCGAGCGGGATGCGCAGGGCGTCGAACTCGTATGGCAGCCAGGCCTCCCGAAGCAAGTTCGGCCGGTTCGAGGTCCGTGCCGACCTGCGCGGCTGGATCTGACCCGGAAATGACACTTGTCATCTCCGGTTGGTGACGTCACCTCACTACGCGGAATCCCCTCCGACCAGCAGGCTGGTGCCACAGACGAAGGAGGGGGATCCCGTGAACGAGGTGCTCACGGTGCGGGACCTGCGCCACCGCTATGGGGGCACGGTCGCGCTGGATGGCGTAGACCTGACCGTCCGGCCCGGGGAGTGCGTCGCGCTGCTCGGGCCCAACGGCGCCGGCAAGACGACACTGGTGAGCCTGGTGACTGGGCTGCTGGCCCGGCAGACTGGGCAGATCAGCCTGGCCGGCGGCGACCCGAGGGACGCTCGCACCCGCAGGGGGCTGGGTGCTGTGCAGCAGTCGATCGGCTTCCCGAACACGCTCAAGGTCGGCGAGCTGGTGGCCGGTGCGGCGGTGCGGCGGGGGGCCTCGCGCGGCGCGGCTGGGCCGGTGCTGGCCGAGCTTGACCTGACGTCGCTGGCCAACCGGCGGGCGGCCAAGCTGTCCGGCGGCCAGCAGCAGCGGGTCCAGCTGGGGATGGCGCTGGTGGGAGACCCCGCGCTGCTGGTGCTCGACGAGCCGACGGTCGGCTTGGATGTGCCCTCGCGCCGACGGTTCTGGGAGATCCTGGCCGAACGCCGCTTCCGAGGCGCCGGCGTGCTCGTGACCACCCACCTGATCGAGGAATGCTCGGAAGTCGCCGATCGGGTGGTCGTCGTCAGCAAGGGCAAGGTGCTCGCCGACGAGCGGCCGGACCGCCTGATCGACCGGATCACCGTGCGCAGTGTCGTGGCTACCACGACGCTGGCCGACGACCGGCTGGCCGCGCTGCCCGGCGTGCTCTCGGTCAACCGCGACGGGGACGAGGTCCACCTCGGCACGCGCAATTGCGAGCAGGTGCTGCGGGCGCTGCTGGCAGAGGACCCGGCCGTCGGCGGCCTCCGCGTGGAGGGCGCCAGGCTGGAGGACGCAGTGGTTCATCTGACCGAAGGGTCGTTGGTGTGATGACGCGCGTGTTCGGCGTGGAGGTGGCGGACGAGCTCAAGGGCATCGTTCGTGAGCCAGCCGCGCTTTTCTTCTCGATCATGATGCCGGTGGGCTTTTTCGCACTGTTCGTGTCCTTGTTCGGGTCGCAGCCGGCCGGCGCGGTGCCGGCGGGCACCGCGATGGTGGCGACCTTCGGCGCGTACGGCGTGCTGGCGGTGACCCTGATGAACCCGGGCATCGGAGTCTCCCGGGACCGCGACCGGGGTTGGCTGCGTGCCAAGAAGGTGTCGCCGGTACCGGTGGGTGTGACGTTGGCCGCCAAGGTCACCGCCGCGCTGGCGTACGCGGTGGGCCTGCTGGTGATCATGTCGATCCTGGCCGAGTTCAACGGCACGCTGGTGGCCTCGGTCCCGCAGCTGCTGCGGGTCTGCGTGGTGCTGCTGCTGGGCGCGCTGCCGTTCGCGCTGCTGAGCCTCGCGGTCGGCTTCCAGGCCCGCCCGAACACCACCTCGGCCGTGCTGACCGCGTTCCTGATGGCCTCGGCCGTGGTGTCCGGCCTGTGGATGCCGCTGTCCATCCTGCCGCCGGTGTTCACCGTGATCGCCCAGTTCCTGCCCACGTATCACTTGGCCCAGCTGGCACTGGCCCAGATCAACGGCGGTGCCGCCATGATGCATGCGGTGGTTCTGGCAGGCATGACTGTGATCACCGCCGCGTTCGCGGCCGTGTCTTATCGTCATGCGAAGTCATGACCGACACCGCCGATGACATCGTGAGGTCCGCAGCCGGGCGACCCTGGCTGCGGATCTCCCGCTGGGTGCACCTGGTGTGGCTGGTGCTGATCGTGTTCCAGCCCATGTTCGCCCCGAAAGGCACCACCTGGGACTGGATCCTGGTCGGCGTGGTCGTCGTGATCACGATGTCGCTGTACGCCGTGATGCTGGCCCGCCCGGAGCGGACCCGCTGGTGGTTCACGGTTCCCATCGCCGTGCTAGCCATCCTCGCCACGCCCTTCAACGCCGGCGCCGGCACCCTGTTCGTCTACGCCGCGGCCAGCGCCGGCCTGTCGGAATCCCGGCGGGACGCGCTGCGCTGGCTGGCCGGCCTCACCATCCTGGTCAGCCTACTGTCGCTGGTGTCCACAGTGGAATGGCCGTGGCGGCTGTGGGGCATCATCCCGCCGCTGATGTTCATCTGGGTGATCGGCCTGATCCAGGTCGAGCATTCCGAGCGGGTGCGGGAGCAGGCCGAGCTCCGGCTGCACAACGCCCGCATCGAGCACCTTGCCACCGTCGTCGAACGCGAGCGGATCGCCCGCGACCTGCACGACCTGCTCGGCCACTCGCTGACCGCCGTGGTCATGCGCACCCAGCTGATCCAGTCCCTGATCGCCGTCGACCCCGATCGGGCGCAACGCGAGGCCGCCGAGGTCGAGCGGACCGCCCGCGGCGCGCTCGACGAGGTGCGCAAGGCGCTGTCCGGTTGGCGGCAGGCCACCCTGGAAGCCGAGCTGGAGTCCGCACGGACCACGCTGACGAGCCTCGGCGTCGAACTCACCGTGCATCGCGATCCCGGCCTGACCATCGCCGGCGCCACCGAGCACGAGCTGGCCCTGGCCCTGCGGGAGGCCCTGACCAACGTCGCCCGGCACGCCCGCGCCCGTACCTGCCACATCGGCATCGAGACCGACAGCAGCGAGCTGCGCCTGGTCATCTCCGACGACGGCATCGGCGGGACGCCGCGTGAGGGCAACGGCCTGACCGGCCTGCGCGAACGCATCACCGCCATCGGAGGTCGGGTGCAGCGGCTGAGCTCGTCCGGCACGACGATCACCATCGGAGTACCGCTGAGGGTGGCCACCTGACATGTCCGAACCGAACATCACCGTGGTGCTGGCCGAGGACCAGGGCATGGTGCTCGACGCCTTCGCCTCCCTGCTCGGGCTCCAGCCCGGCATCGAGGTCGTCGCCACCGCGACCGACGGCGACGCCGCCCTGGCCGCCGTCCGCGAGCACGACCCCGACGTCCTGCTCACCGACATCGAGATGCCCGGCCGCACCGGCCTCGACCTGGCCGCCGACCTCCGCCGGCTCGGCCTTCGGGCCCGGGTCCTGATCGTCACCACTTTCGCCCGCGGCGGCTACCTCCGCCGGGCCCTCGAGTCCGGCGTCTCCGGTTACGTCCTCAAGGACGCCCCCATCGCCGAACTCGTCTCTGCCCTCCGCCGGGTCCACGCCGGCGAGCATGTCGTGACGCCCGCCCTCGCCCTCGCCGCCTGGGATCAGGCCAACCCGCTCACCGAACGCGAGCGCCAGCTCCTCGCCGCCGTCGCCGACGGAGCCACCAACGCGACCATCGCCGCCACCCTTCACCTGGCCGAGGGCACCGTCCGCAACTACCTGTCCACCGCGATGGCCAAGCTCGCCGCCCGCACCCGCACCGAGGCCGCCCACACCGCCCGCGAACGCGGCTGGCTCTGAGCGCGAAACGCACCGAGGCCACCCAATTCCGCCGGTGCCGCTGTCAGTCCGGAGGGTCGTCCGCGCGTGAGCGTGGCGTGCTCTGGCGGTGGGTGCTCCGGCCGGGCTGCTCTGAGCCGCGGTTGGCTGTACGAGCGAGGTCACCAGTGCGGCCAGTGCTGCTGTTGGTCCGGAGGGTCGCGTGCCCGTCAACGTGGCGGACCGGGTTGCTCGGGACCGTGGCTGGCTGCGTGCGCGAGGCTGCCCGGGCAGGCTGGTGCTGTTGATGGTGCGGAGAGTGGTACTCAGGCCATCGGCGAACGTGGCCTGCTCTGATGGCGGCGTGCCCCGGGCTGACCAGATTGCACGATGGACCGGCTTTGATGGCGGGTGCCTCGGAGCTGCGCGCTCGGCGGCTCGGTCCGCCAGGGAGGTGGTCTTTCTGCGCGGCCTGATCGACCGAATGCCGGCCTTCGAATGATCCGGCTGTCGCGGGGATCGGCCGGATGGGCGTCACCGGAGTGACGAACAGCGGCCGTGGGCGGGCACCGTTTGTCGCAGTGGCGGTCATCGTTGCCTAATCTTCCGTCGGCGCTTTCCCGGATCAGCCTTTCCTTGGATCGCGTGGCGGTCGCGATGTCCGCGTCGACGTGTTTGACCGCTGTTTTCCCAATCAACAGTCGAATGCTGTTGCCGACCGCTGCGCTCCGTGGCGAGAGCACCACGTTCAAGTGAGACTTACGCCACGTGACGGAGCCGGTTCCCAGCGTGCGTATTCCCGGCCGCGGCTCGGTGCGAAATGGAGTAGCGAAGGAAGCCGCGCCGCCGTGGCCGTGCGCCTGCGGCACGGTGCGCTCGCAGGTGGAAAGGGTGCCCCCGGCAGGACTCGAACCTGCGACCAAGTGATTAGAAGTCACTCGCTCTGTCCGCTGAGCTACGGAGGCTTGAGGCATGCAGGCGCACGCCCCGTGAGGTACATCGCTTGAAGCCCGTCAGTCGTTTCCGGTTGACCCTCATTTGGATGATCACGATATGGACAACCACCGTGGGTGCCGATTTCTGTACTCGGCGTTGTCAATCCGCGTTCGGGTTCACCGGATCGGGGCTGCGCTTGATGCGCGCACCACCAGGTCGACGTCCAACCGCACGGGTCTGCTCGGTCTGCCGCCGTCCAGCAGGGTCAGCGCCAGCTCACCGGCCAGTCGACCCTTCTCCACCAGCGGTTGTCGGACCGTGGTCAGGGGCGGGTCGGCGACACCGGCGGCCGGCGTGTCGTCGAATCCGACGACCGACACGTCCTCCGGCACCGACAGTCCGGCGTCGCGAGCCGCCTGGAGCGCGCCCAACGCCAGTTCGTCGGACATGCACAGCAGCGCCGTGGGCCGGGGGCTCTGCTGTAACAACCACCGCGCGCCGGTCCGGCCGTACTCGCGTCCGCTGGTCACGGCCTCCCAGACCGGCACCGTTTCAGCGGCGATGCCGACCGAGGCCAGCGCGTCCACGTAGCCGCTCATGCGTTCGCGCGTCACCCGGAACGGCGAGCCGGTGCGGCGTTGCGGCTCGGCCGGGCCGGAGCGGCCGTCCGGATGAAGGGTGAGTGAGATCACGCCGAAGTCGCGATGTCCGAGCTCGGTCAGATAACGGCCGACCGCCTGCGTTCCGCCGAAATCGTCGAGTTCGACGCGCGCCGTGCCGCCGCTCGCCGGCTGGTCCACGACCACCATCGGCAGCCGGCGCTGGCGTACCGCGGTCAGCGCGGGGGCGCTGTCCGGCAGTGAGTACGCCACGGCCACATCGGCCTGAGCCCGGGCGACGCTCTCCGGCCGCGGTCCGCCGGTCTCGTCGCCGGGCAACAACACCAGCGCGTGGTCGCGGCCGTCGACCGTGGCCGCCAGCGCGTCCAACATGATCGTCAGCGCTGGATCGGAGAAGGCGCTGGAGAGACCCGACGGCAGCATGAACGCGACCGCGGCCGACTTCCGCGTCGCCAGGCTGCGGGCGACCGGGTCGGGGCCGAGGTATCCGAGGCGGTCGGCGACCTCGAGGATCCGGGTGCGCAGACCGGCGGAGAGCTGGTTGGGCCGGTTGTAGGCGTTGGACACGGTCGCCCGCGAGACCCCGACGGCACGGGCGACCGTGTCGAGGGTCGGTCGGCGGCTCTGCTCGGTGTCCACAGGGGAGAGCGTAGTTGGCGCGGAGGGGCGAACTGACGCACTAGACTCAACTGAAGCGCTTCAGTACAGTCACGTTCCAGTCGAAGGGGGTATGGATGCTGGCCAAGAGCACCGCTGTGTTCGTCGTGTTCGTGCTCAACGGAGTGGTCTTCGGCTCATGGGCCGCCCGCGTGCCGGCCCTCGCCGCGCAGGTCGGCGCCACCCCCGCCGGGCTCGGACTGTCGCTGTTCGGCGTGAGCGTCGGGCTCTTCGTCTCCGCGCCCATCGCCGGCCGCCTCTGCGCGGCCTTCGGCTCGCGAGCCGTCATGGTGCTCGCCGCTGCCGCCGGCTTCGTCGTGTTGCCGGTGCTCGGGCTCACCGCGTCGCCGCTGCAACTCGGCCTCGTGCTGTTCGGCCTCGGCCTGACCATCGGCACGCTCGACGTCTCCATGAACATCGCCGCCGTCACCGTGATCCGCCTGCTCGACCGGCCGCTCATGCCCGTGTTCCACGCCGGCTTCAGCTTTGGCGGGCTCATCGGATCTCTCGGCGCCGCGTTCGCCGCCGGCATGCGGTGGAGCCCGTCACAGCAGTTCTTGACACTCGCGGGGATCGGCGTCGTTGCCGTCGCGCTTATCGTCACCTCGCTGCCGGCGGAGGCCGGAGAACGGTCTCGGACCCGATCGGGCGACGTTGTCGTCGCCGGTCCCTCGCCGCTCCGTCGCCCTCTGCTCTGGCTGCTGGCACTGATCGCCCTGTTCTCCGCCGTCGCCGAGGGGGCCTCGGCCGACTGGACCGCGCTATTTCTCGCCCAGGATCGCGGCGTGCCGGACTCCCTTGCCGCCGCGGGCTACTCGGTGTACTCCATCGCGATGGCCGTTGCCCGGCTGTCCGGCGAACCCGTGGAGCGGCGCTGGGGTCCGTACCGAATGCTCGTTTTCGGCGCATCGCTGGCCGCCGTCGGACTTCTCGCCGCCGTCACGATTCCCGTTCCCGTCATCGCGTACGTCGGCATGGCGTTCGCCGGAGCGGGGCTCGCGTACTCATTCCCCGTCACCATGAGCCTGGCCGGCGCTGCCGGCCGGCGCGCCGACGGCACCGGCGGCGAACGCGAGATCGGCTTCGTCAGCACCATCGCCTACACCGGTTTCCTCGCCGGGCCGCCGCTGCTCGGGCAACTCGCCCAGTGGGGCGGCCTCGGCCTCACGCTCGGCGCCGCCGCCCTCATCGCCGCGCTCATCGTGCCCACCGTCGCTTTGGTGATTCGCGCCCGTCGTCGGGAATGCGCACCAACTGCGGTCGGTGCGCCGACGGTGTGAGCTGCGTCGCGGCCTACCCTCAACTACGTGGCCGAAGACGTCGTGACCGCCGAGCCCACACCCGGCGCGCAGGTTCGCCGACCCGCCGGCATGCTCCCGCTGCTGTTGATCAGTACCGTCATCGCCGCGCTGGTCGCGGCCGTGCTGACGCTGTTCTCCGGCAGCGAGCTGCTGTACACGAACCTGGGCCTGCCCGATCCCGGCGCGATCACCCGTTACGGCATCACCGCCGTCCGGGTCCTGACCGAGGCCGCCTCGACCGTCTGCGTCGGCGCCCTGCTGTTCGCCGCCTTCCTCACCGCGCCGCGGCGTTCCGGCCGGCTCGCCGTCGACGGCTACGCGGCGCTCCGCACCGCCGGCTGGTCCGCCGTCGCCTGGTGTGTCGGCGCCCTGCTCGAGGTGCCGTTCACCCTCGCCGACGCCGAGGGCAAGCCGATCAGCTTCATGCTCAACCCCAGCGTGCTCATCAGCAGTGTGGGCATCGTCGAGCAGTCCGAGGCGTGGGTCATCACCGCCGTCATCGTCTTCTTGTTGGCCATTGGCTGCTTCTTCGCGCTGTCCTGGGGCTGGACCGCCAGCCTGTTCTTCCTCGCCCTGATCGCGCTTGTGCCCGTCGCGGCCAGCGGGCACTCGTCCGCCGGCGGCTCCCACGACCTGGCCACCAACAGCCTGCTGTACCACCTGATCGCCGCTGCCATCTGGGTCGGCGGCCTGATCGCGCTGCTGGCCCACGCCCGCCGCCGCGGCGCCGACCTGCCCCTCGCCACCAGCCGCTTCTCCAAGATCGCCCTGGTCTGCTGGATCGTGATGGCCGCCTCCGGTGTCATCAACGCCCTCGTCCGGCTGCCCCTGTCCGACCTGCTCAGCACCTCCTACGGCTTGCTGGTCCTTGCCAAGATCGCCTTGCTCGCCGTGCTCGGCGTCATCGGCTACTTCCAGCGCCAACGCGGCGTGAAGGCCGTCATCGCTCGTGGCTCCGGACGGGCCCTGATCCAGCTCGCCGCGGTCGAAGTGCTGATCATGTTCGTCACCCTCGGCGTCGCGTCCGCGCTGGCCCGGACCCCTCCACCCCAGGACGTCTACTCCGCAGTCAGCGACGTCGAACGCCTCATCGGCTATCCGCTCGACGGGCCGCCCACCGTGTTCCGTCTGCTCTTCGACTGGCGCTTCGACCTCGTCTACGGCACCGCCGCCATCCTCGGCATCGCCCTTTACCTGCTGGGTGTGCGCCGCCTTCGCCTGCGTGGTGACCGGTGGCCCGTCGGCCGCACCATCGCCTGGGTCGGCGGCTGCGCCACCGTGCTGCTGGCCACCTCGTCCGGTATTGGCCGCTATTCCACCGCGATGTTCAGTGTGCACATGGGCGGGCACATGATGCTCAACATGCTCGCCCCGCCGCTGCTTGCCCTCGGTGGGCCCGTCACCCTCGCCCTTCGCGCCCTGCCCACCGCCGGCAAGGACCGCGCCCCCGGGCCCCGCGAATGGCTGCTCGCCGCCGTGCACTCGCCCATCGCCCGTGTCCTCACCAATCCGGTCGTCGCCCTCGTGCTCTTCGTGGGCTCCTTCTACGGGCTCTACTTCTCCGGCCTGTTCGACTCTGCACTGAACTACCACTGGGCGCACCTGGTGATGAACGCCCACTTCATCCTGGTCGGCTACCTGTTCTACTGGCCCGTCATCGGCGTCGACCCCGCACCCCGACGCCTCCCTCCCCTCGGCCGCCTCGGCATGGTCTTCGCCTCCATGCCGTTCCACGCGTTCTTCGGCGTCATTCTCATGAGCATGCAGACCGTGATCGGCCAGAACTTCTACCGGTCGCTGGCCCTGCCCTGGGTCACCAACGAGCTCTCCGACCAGCACCTCGGCGGCGGCATCGCCTGGGCCGCCGGCGAACTGCCCCTACTCATAGTCATGCTCGCCCTGCTCGCCCAGTGGGCCCGCACCGACGAACGCGCTGCCCGCCGGGCCGACCGCCGCGCCGACACCGACGGCGACGCCGACCTCAACGCCTACAACGCCATGCTCGAACAGATGAGTCAACGTGGTGGCCCCCAACCGAAGTAGCCGACCCGAGCGCCCCTCATGTCCATCGTGATCGTCTCAGAGCCGATACGGTTCCACCCTCGGCTTGTATTGGCCGCCAACACCTTGTGTCGCCCGCCTCCCCCCTGATACTGCCTATCCACCCTGACGTTGCCCACCCACCTCTGAAGCTGCTCAGCCTCTCCTGACGTTGCCCATCCGCAGCTCACGCTGCCCACCACCGGCCCGCTCAACCAGCGGTCCCCAACCGAGCTCGGGCCATCACGAAGACCCGAGCTCACGTCGGAAAAGCGACGGCCCAGTCGGCAACACCACTGCCGACTGGGCCGTTCGCTCGCCGATCAGTTCGTGCGACGGAAGTTCCGCGTCGCGATGACTCCGCCGACCAAGGCGATCACCGCCGAGATCGCCACGGAGGCGATCAGCGTGTAGGCCGGGTTTGCCTCCCAGATCGTCGTCGCCAGACCGCGCGAGGCGAAGATCGCGTAGCTGAGCGGGTTCACATTGGCGATCACCTGCACCCAGCCCGGCATCGTGGACACCGGCATGTACGCGCTGGAGCCGAACATCAGCGGGAACATCGCGAGGAAGGCCACCGCCTGCATCGTTTCGGCCTTCTTCACCCAGGTCGCGATGGCCAGGAAGAGCCAGCCGAGGCCCCAACCCACCACCAGCGACACCGCCAGCGCCGCCGCCACACCCAGCATGCCGCCCGCCGGTGTGAAGCCGAACAGCGCCGCCGCCGCGATCAGCATGAAGACCAGTTGGATCGCCATCCGCACCGTGTCGGACAGACTCCGGGCCAGCAGCACCGAGAACAGGCTCACCGGCATCGACCGGAACCGGGCGATCACGCCGTTGGACATCTCGGTCAGCAATCCGACCCCGGAGCTCATCGCCGAGGTCATCGCCGTCGTAACCAACGTCGACGGCAGCAGGTAGTTGATGTAGGAGCCCCACTGCTGCAAGCTGCCCAGCTGGCTGATCCCGCCGAAGACCTGACTGAACAGCAGCAGCATCACCAGTGGCTGTAACAAGTTGAAGAACAGCATCCGTGGATCACGCAAGAACGTGTTGAGCGACCTCTGCGTGAGCACCCACACCTGCGTGGCAAAGCTGCTGCCGTGCCACCCCAGCCCGTTGCGCCCCTGCGAGTGGCCGGTCGGCGTCGTGGTCTGCACTGTCGTGGTCATGGAACTTTCCCCCTCGTCCGACTCAGGCGGCCGGAGCTTCGCTGTTGACGGCCAGATAAACGTCATCGAGCGTCGGCTCGGTGAGCGCCAGCTCACCCACCTCGACCCCGACCTCGTCGAGCGCCCGCACCACAGTCGCCAGGTCGGTCGACTTCTCCACAGGCGTGGTGACCGAGTGCCGAACCTTGTCGTGGACCGGGTGCAGCCCCGCCTTGGACAGCGCGTTCAACGCCGTCGCGGCATCCTTCGGGTCGGCCAGCACCACGCTCACCGTGCGCTTGCCGACGCCGGCCTTCAGCTCCGCAGCCGTGCCGGATGCGACCACCTTTCCCTTGGACAGCACCGTGATCGAGTCCGCCAGCCGGTCGGCCTCCTCCAGGTACTGCGTTGTCAGCAGCACCGTCGTGCCGTCGCCAACCAGGCTCTCGACGATCTCCCACAGGCCAATCCGACTCATCGGGTCCAACCCGGTCGTCGGCTCGTCAAGGAAGATGACATCCGGCCGGCCCACCAGGCTCGCCGCCAGATCCAACCGGCGCCGCATGCCACCGGAATACGTCTTCGCCGTCCGGTCCTTCGCCTCGGTCAGGTCGAACGTCTCCAGCAACTCGTCCGCTCGCGCCGACGCCTGTTTCTTGCTCGCCCCCAACAACCTCGCGATCAGCACCAGATTGCCGTGGCCCGAAATGTTCTCGTCGACCGAGGCGAACTGCCCGGTCAGGCCGATCCGCCCACGCACCTGGTCGCCTTGACGCATCACGTCCATACCCGCCACCGAAGCCGATCCCGACGTCGGCTTGAGCAGCGTCGTCAGCACGTTCACCAGCGTCGTCTTGCCGGCTCCGTTGTGGCCCAACAGCCCGAGCACCGTCCCCTGTGGCACCGAAATGCTCACGTCGTCCAGCGCCGTCACACTGCCGAACACCTTGCTCACGTTTCTAGCTTCGATCATCACTTCGGTCATCGCGCGTCCTTCCCCCCTTGTTCCGCCCCGTTGGCAATGGCGCCGTTCATGAAGAGATCGACGATCTCTGACACGAACGAGTCCGACTCCTTCTCCTCGGCCCGAGCGGCCCGGACCGCCTGCATCCTGGTCATGAAGACCAGCCCCATCAGATAGCCGGCTGCCCGATCAGCCGGCAGCCGCAGCTCTTCCTGGCCCGACGACAGCATCTTGGCGATCGCCGTGGTCGTCTGTTCGAACTCGTCCATCATCGGAGGCTTTCCGTGCTCGCCCGACTCCTGGTCCTTCGCGTGGTTCGCTTCGTCCGGGCGATAGCCGGTGGCACCCAGCGTGTGCATCAGTGCCCCCAACCGGGCAGCCATGTCGTCGATCATCGTCATCGCTTCGATCAACCGCTTCCGCATCGGCTGGTCGACCGGAATCAAGGTCATCCGCTCGACCAGCTCACGCGTCCGAAACGCCCGCAGGACACAGAAATCCAGCAACTCCTGCTTGTCCTTGAAGACCCGGAAGATCGTGCCCTCCGCGATCCCCGCCGCCTTGGCGATCTGTCCCGTGGTGACGTGGGTGCCGTGCTCGGCCAGCAGCGGGATCGCCGCGATGGCGATGGCCTCCTGCCGGTCCTCCATGCTCATCGCAGGAGCGCGCCGACGGCGTGGGGGTGACTCGGTGGACATGGACACAGCTTATGAGTGTGGACTCACTCATGCAATGAGTTATCACTCATAACGATGCTGAAGCTGGCCCCACCTGCGGAATCTGGATCCAGGCATCGGTGCCCCCGCCGTCCCGACGACTCATCCAGGCCCGGCCGCCATGCCCCTGCGCGACCTGCCTGACGATCGCCAGCCCGAGCCCCGACCCCGGCATCTGCCGGGCCTCCTTCGTGCGGTGGAACCGCTCGAACACCCGTTCCAGGTCCCCTTCGGCAATTCCCGGCCCGCGATCCGAGACCTTCACCTCGGCGCTGGCCCCCCACTGCCGCACCAGCACCTCGACCGGCAAGCCTGGCGGGCCCCACTTCGCGGCGTTGTCCAGCAAATTCAACACCGCCCGCTCCAGTGCGTTCGCCTGCCCCCGCACCATCGCGTGATTCTCCGTCAGCGTGAAGTTCACTTGTGGCGTCCTGGCCCGGGCGCGAGTCATCGCCGACCGCACCACCTCGGCCAGATCAAGATCTTCGACGTCCTCCCCGGTGCGTGGGTCACGCGCCAGTTCGACGACCTCATCGATCAAATGATCAAGCTCGTGCATCTGAGCCTGGACATCCTGCAGCAAACGCTGTTTGTCGGCCGACTCCAGTCGGCGCTCGGGATGGTTCTCCGCCCGTAGAAGAAGATCGATATTCGTGCGCAGACTCGTCAGCGGCGTCGCCAACTCGTGGCTGGCGTCTTCCACGAGTTGGCGTTGCGCATCGCGCGAAGCGCCGAGCGCATTGAGCATCGAGTTCATGCTCTCCGCGACACGTGTCACCTCATCGGGATCTCGGTGATCCACTGAAACCGCGGCGCTGAGATCCTGAGTGCTCGCGACATGCTCGGCTGCGGCGACAACGCGGTCCACTGGTCGAAGACCCGCACGCGTCAGCCAGTAGCTGAGTACGCCGGCGGCCGCGATGCCGACGCCCCCGGTCAACGCCAGGATCAGGCCGAAGCTCGCGAGTGTCCCGTTCGTCTCACTCAGATCGATGGCAATCTGGACCGCGTGTCCGTTCGGTCCGGTCTGCTTGGTGTGGATCCATCGCGTGAGGACCCGGTAGGACGTGCCGCTGATCTTGACGTCCTCGGTCGTGTCGTACAGCTCCCGGCGGGCCACCTGCCGATCGGCAGCCGACACCGGAATTGACGCCTGCCCCACCGGCGTCAACGACGACCCATCCGGGAACACGGTCTGGTAGAGCGGTGTGTCAGGCCCGTTGTTCTGGATCGTGGACCGCATCCCGGCCGAGTCGATCTTCACTGCGAAGACCACCTGCCGATCGAGACGCTCGTTCATCACATCGCTCAGTTGGTCGCGGAGCAGCAGCCAGGCCGCGACCGAGACACCGATCACCGCGACCGCGACCGCAGCCGCCGACACGACGCCGAGGCGTCGGCGCAGCGACGGTCGTCGTCCCTTCACGCGTTCTCCGACTCCTTGAGCACGTAGCCGACTCCACGAACAGTGTGCACGAGTCGGCCCTCACCGTGCGCCTCCAGCTTGCGGCGCAGGTAGCCGATGTACACGTCCAGGCTGTTCGAACCCGTGCCGAAGTCGTATCCCCATACCTCCGTGAACAGAACCGACCGTGACAGCACCCGCCGTGGATGCCGCAGCAGCAGCTCGAGGAGGTCGAATTCGGTGCGCGTGAGTTCGATCAGGCGGTCACCCCTGAGCACGGTGCGCGCGGTGACGTTCAGTTCGAGGTCGCCGAAGGTGAGCTTCTCGCTGCCGCCGGTGTCGGTTCGGCGGAGCAACGCTCGCAACCTCGCGAGCAGCTCCTCAAGGGCAAACGGCTTGACCAGATAGTCGTCCGCACCCGCATCGAGGCCGGTCACGCGATCACCGACGGCGCGGCGCGCGGTCAGCATCAGGACGGGCACCCGGTCCCCGGTCGCCCGGAGTCGGCGGCACGTCTCAAGTCCGTCGATCACGGGCATCATCACGTCGAGAACTACGGCGTCAGCAGGCCTGGCCGCCTGGAACTTGAGAGCCGACTCCCCGTCGGCCGCAAGTTCGACCTCGTAACCCTCGAACCGGAGGCTGCGACTGATGGACTCGCGAACCGCGGGTTCGTCGTCTACGACCAGGACACGCATGGGGCCATCCTCACCGACATCGACCGCCATCGCGATTGTTCACAGCAACCTCTCAGTTGCTCAGGCGGCGTCCGTGACCAGAGCCGGCCCGATCATCCTGAACCCACTGCCATGTCCGACACGGATGCGGTCGACCGGACGACTTGCGAGCTCGGCAGCGTGTTCGTCGCAGGCGGGGCTATGACCGAGAATCGTCGACACACTGCCGTCGAGCCAGCGCATCGTGAACGCGATCTCCCGTGGAAACGCCTCGGCCACGCAGGCCGGGTGCAGGCATCCGTCGAATGACGTGGCGAACGTCTCGGCAGCGAACGATGCTTTGTCACCCGATGGTGTCGATGTCGGCGCGGTCGTCGGCACGGGTGATTGAGCTGATCGAGGATCGGCAGCTGCGCCAGGTTCGACGTGGGTTGACTTGGCGAAATCGTCTCGTTCTTGCAGTTGCTCGTCGGTCGAGCTCGCTGGCTGAGGTTCCTGATCTACGGGTTCGGCGTCCCGGGCTCCCAGCCCTTCGGAGTCGCCTGCAGCTTTGGAAGCGTCGGTTGAGGCGTCGGTGGGTGTGCCCGACGACGCGGTCGAGCTCGCGCGTCGGCCTTTGTCGACGCCAGGCTCGGGTGTCGACGGCGACGGATAGCCGACCTGTTCCAGGTGACGGCTGTGCACGACGCGTTGCAGCACTTCGGGGCTGGTCCGGGTGGCGATGCGTTCAATCCAGTCGTGTTCGGTGTCGCTGACCGCGTTCATGCCCAGCCGGTCCACGGCGCGGACGAATGTCGTCGCATGCGACCAGGTGATCAGTCCGGCCTGCAGTGCGAGGAACGTGCAGTGGAGCTGCTCGCGTAGTCGAACCGCGGCCACCGCAAGCTCGCTGGCCTCGCGACCGGAGAGGTGGAACTCGCTCCTGAGCAGGTCGGCGGTCGTGGCGTGGCCAAAGCTTTCATGGGCGCCTTGCCCGACCATCACGGCGACAACGTGGCTGAGGGTCGCACGTACGGTTGATTCCAGTCGGACGAGTTCCCTTGCCATCTCTACAACCTCACGGTCGGTCTGACTGCCCTCGGTGAGATTTAGCGATGTGGTCAGCAGAGTGGGTGTGTTCCAAGGCTCTTGCATGGCTGCTCCTTTGGGGCGGATGCCATTCACGCTAAGCGTTCGTCGCCGCTTTCGCAACTACGTCAATTTGCCACGTTGGGTACCGTTCGCGAATCGGTGCGTATACCACAATTGAGTGCTCGCGGCGGCGACTCAAGATCAACCTGTGGACAACTCCCTGCCGGCCCCGAGTTATCCACAGGCTGTGTCTGACCAGCTTTTTTCGTCGGCCGCCTGGGTGCACAGTGGGCTTGTTGGTGGTCGACGGCAGGTGTGGAGCAAGGCCGTGGCCTGATGGCTCGTGCGAAGGGTGGGATCAGTGTTTGAAACAACGGTAACCGTCGTGGGGAACGTTTCTACGGACGTGGTGCTTCGTCAGAGCAAGGAGGGAAGCCCGTTTGTCAGCTTCGGGTTGATCTCCAAGGAGAGGTTCTTCGACAGGGAGAAAGCGACTTGGTCCGACGGGCCCAAGCTCTTCGTGTGGGTCACCGGATGGAGGCGGCTCGCGACGGGAGCGGCCGCCTCCCTGAAGAAGGGCGACCCGGTGATCGTCAACGGCAGGCTTCGGATGGAGGAGTTCGAGAAGGACGGTGAGAAGCGAACGCTGGCCAAGGTCGACGCGACTGCGATCGGGCCGAACCTGGCGTTCTGCACTGCGGACGCCCAACGTGTCAGCGCTGAGCAGGACTTCGCTTCGTTCTTGCGGGCGGTGGACCTCGACAAGATCGGCGGGGAGCAGGTCTCGCCGCCGCTTTCCGCTGTCGCGGTCTGAGACGGGTGGGCACGACGGCCGATCGAGGCCTTCGTGCCCACCTCTGTCTTCGATCCCGGTTGACCTGGTGCGGCCGGGCGGCAGCAAGAGTGAGGTCCGCCACCCTCGCGGGGGTGGACTCGGGCTGTCGCGGTCGATGGTCGGGTCGTCACCGCAGGTGAGATGGACCGAACGGCGGTACGGGACATCCCGTGCGTTCCACGTTCGCGTCAACTTCGGTGGCTCGTCCCGCCCGTTCGTGGCTACCGAGGTTCTGGTCCACTCCGCGTCGCTCTACGATCGCGCCCATGGCCGAGTACATCTACACCATGAAAAAGGCGCGCAAGACGCATGGGGACAAGGTCATCCTCGATGACGTCACCACCGCGTTCTACCCAGGCGCCAAGATCGGTGTCGTCGGCCCGAACGGCGCGGGCAAGTCGAGTGTCCTCAAGATCATGGCCGGCCTTGACCAGCCGAGCAACGGCGAGGCGTTCCTCAGCCCCGGCTACACCGTGGGCATCCTTCTGCAGGAGCCGCCGCTGAATGAGGAGAAGACCGTCCTCGGCAACGTCGAGGAGGGGGTCGGCGACATCATGGTGAAGCTGCACCGCTTCAACGAGATCGCCGAGCTCATGGCCACGGACTACTCCGATGAGCTCATGGACGAGATGGGCAAGCTCCAGGAGGAGCTCGACCACGCCAACGCGTGGGACCTCGACTCGCAGCTCGAACAGGCCATGGATGCCCTGCGGTGCCCGCCGCCCGACGCGGACGTGACGCTGTTGTCCGGTGGTGAGCGCCGCCGGGTCGCGCTCTGCAAGCTCCTGTTGAGCAAGCCGGACCTGCTGCTCCTCGACGAGCCCACCAACCACCTGGACGCGGAGAGCGTGCTCTGGCTCGAGCAGCACCTAGCCCAGTACGCCGGCGCCGTCCTGGCGGTCACCCACGACCGCTACTTCCTTGACAACGTGGCCGAATGGATCATGGAAGTGGACCGTGGCCGGGTGATCGGCTACGAGGGCAACTACTCCACCTACCTCGAGAAGAAGGCCGAGCGCCTCGCCGTCCAGGGCAAGAAGGACGTCAAGCTGCAGAAGCGCCTGAAGGACGAGTTGGAGTGGGTCCGCTCCGGGGCCAAGGCCCGTCAGGCCAAGTCGAAGGCCCGTCTCCAGCGTTATGAGGAGATGGCCGCGGAGGCCGAGAAGAACCGCAAGCTCGACTTCGAGGAGATCCAGATCCCGCCCGGCCCGCGTCTGGGCAGCGTTGTCGTCGAGGTCAGCAACCTGCGCAAGGGGTTCGGCGACCGCGTCCTGATCGACGGCTTGTCCTTCGACCTGCCGCGCAACGGCATCGTCGGCGTGATCGGGCCCAACGGCGTCGGCAAGACCACCCTGTTCAAGACCATCGTCGGCCTGGAGCAGCCGGACGCGGGCACCGTCAAGATCGGCGAGACGGTCAAGCTGTCCTACGTCGACCAGAACCGTGGCGGCATCGACCCGAAGAAGAACGTCTGGGAAGTTGTGTCGGACGGCCTCGACCACATCCAGGTCGGTCAGACGGAGATGCCCTCGCGGGCCTACGTCAGCGCCTTCGGCTTCAAGGGAGCCGACCAACAGAAGCCGGCCGGTGTGCTGTCCGGTGGCGAGCGCAACCGCCTCAACCTCGCCTTGACCCTCAAGCAGGGCGGCAACCTGATCCTGCTCGACGAGCCGACGAACGACCTTGACGTCGAGACCCTGGGCTCGCTGGAGAACGCACTCGAGCAGTTCCCGGGGTGCGCCGTGGTCATCTCCCACGATCGGTGGTTCCTTGACCGGGTCGCGACGCACATCCTGGCGTGGGAGGGAACCGACGAGCAACCGGCGAAGTGGTTCTGGTTCGAGGGCAACTTCGAAGGGTACGAGAAGAACAAGGTGGACCGGCTGGGCGTTGACGCGGCCCGTCCGCATCGGGTGACCCACCGGAAGCTGACACGGGACTGAGGACGGCAATCGATCGTGGCCGGCAGTGACGAGGCGCAGACGGATGCGGAGGTCGGCACGCTCAGCGTGCCGGCCTGGCTGATGCGTTGGCGGGCTCCGGAGCTGAGCCTGGTGCTCAGCGAGCGGGCGTCCGCACTCGCCACAGGCCGTCGAGACGAGCTGGAGAGGTTGAGGGCGGACACGCTCACGGTGTTCGCCCTCAACCGGCTCGACAGGGGCGTTCAAGCCGTCGAGCGGGCGGTCACCGCGCTCAAAACCGCCGAAGCGGGCAACCACGCCGAGCTTGCTTGGCGCCTGCGCGTCGAGCTGGCGGCTTGTGCGCGTGCCGCCGGTGTCCCGCTCACGGGGTTTGGCGTGCTCAAGCCGGTCCTGCGTGCCGAGGACGTGCCGACGGAGGTACGTGCTTCCGCCCTTGTCGCGCTGACGGACTGCCTGGTGCTGATCGGTCGAAGCGAGGAGCTCACCGACGCGCTGGATCAAGCCGATCAGCTCTACGGCGAGGACGCCACCCTCGATGCCGACGCGAAGTTGTTGTCTCGAGCGTTGCTGCGTGCCTCTGCAGCGCGGCAACACCGTCGGTGGGGAGACCTGAAGGCGGCGGTCGGATCGGCCCGTGACGGCCTCGCGTTGCTCGCAGAGTTGAGCGACGCGGCGGCCGATTCGGGTTATGTCGCCAGCCGATTGGTGTTGGAGCTCGTATGCGCATTGATGGACTCCGAGCAGTTGGCGGATGCGGTGACAGCAGCGCAGGAGCTGCTCGAACAGCCCGTGCGCGCGCCATCGGCAGCCGCAGTGGGCTGGCTGAAGTTGGC
This sequence comes from Kutzneria sp. NPDC052558, assembly GCF_044547355.1. Classification (NCBI taxonomy): domain Bacteria; kingdom Bacillati; phylum Actinomycetota; class Actinomycetes; order Pseudonocardiales; family Pseudonocardiaceae; genus Kutzneria; species Kutzneria sp. NPDC052558. Next base: position 217,838 of record NZ_JBIUAG010000002.1, on the reverse strand, counting down.
GTTGGCGACGAGGGTCCACCTGCCGGCTGGCCGCACCAGCATCGCGAACGACTTGCTTCTCGACGTTGCCGACAGCGCGGGGAGGCACCAGCTAGATCCGTTGCTGTCGGAGAGCATGCTTGCGTTGTCCCATCTGCACGAGATGGCAGGCCAACTCACTGATGCGTTGAGTTGCCTGCGTAGTGCCCACACCGCGGAGCGGCGCCGGACTGCCGCGCTGTATACCGTGCGGGCGAAGCTCGCTGAGGAGTTCGCGGCCGCGCATCGGGAGAGCGCGGGCCTCAAGGAGCAGCTGGCCGGCCTGATCAAGCCGCCGGCAACCAGCTCGCGTCCTCCGCTGGAGACCGATTCGGCCACTGGTTTGTTGAACCGCAACGGGTTCCGTCGGCAGATCGACGTCGTTGTCAATGGTGGCCACATCGACCACGCGCTGAGCTTGGTGTTGTTGGATGTCGACGTCGCGCGGGTGAACGGCTCCGGTGCACCCGAGGTGGACGACCAGATCATGCGCAAGATCGCTGATCGGGTGCGGGACACAGCTCCAGACAAAGCGGCGGTCGGGAGGACCGCCGGCGGCGAGCTGGCAGTGCTGCTTCCGCACACTACGCGCCACCAGGCTCAGCAATGGGCTGAGGAACTCAGGTCCGAGGTGTCGCCGCGTCTACCCATCACGATGACCAGCGGCGTTGCCGAATACCGTCCCGGGAGCGGTGGCGAGGCGTTGCTGAGCGACGCGGACCATGCGCTATCGCAGGCGAGGAGTAGCAACAGCGCCCACCAGGTCGTCGACCTGGATGCCCGCGGGACTGCGCCGGCTGCGGAGACTTCGGTCGAGCTGGTTGATCCCGCGCCTCAATCAACGCCACCGCCGGCCGGCGAGTTGCCTCGCCGTCGTACGAGGCGAGCGGATGAGCAGGCAGCGGGATTGTCGACAGCCTGGGCACAAGCGGCTGATCGATGGCGTATGGGCAACGCCGGAACGCCTACTACGCCGGTAGACGTCGTGCATGCCGCGAACATGTTCTCGGACGGGACCGAAGTGTCGGCCCGTGAGCGCCCACAGGCGCCGGGTGCGCTGGCGGCGTTCTTCCGGGCCACTACCGATTCGGACTCGACTAGTGCTGAGCCGCCCCGGGCGGAGTCCAGTGGCGGCCGACGTCGCGCTGAGAACCGTGAAACTGGGGCTGAGGCGGGAGCACAGTCACGGCACGCCAATGACGACTCGAACCGCCCAGGTCTTGCCTCGTTGGTCGAGTTGCTGGCCGCAGCTGGTACTGGCGGGCGGCGGCGGGCACCGGAGCCGTCCGAAGGCGAGGCGCCGGCCGAGCCGGCGCCGGCCGTCAAGCCGGCGGCTGACCAGCCGACGAGCGGCAGGCGTCGCCGCGCCGAGTCGTTTGAACGCAGCGAAATTGCCGACGAACTCCGTGCCGATTCCGGGCGGTGGCGGCTTGAGCCGCCGTCGAGCCGGGTCACCGCTGAGCCGCCTGCCGTCGAGCCTGTGACCGCCCGCCCACCTTCGCCGTCGCCCGCGCCATCCACGCGGACAGATGACCTGGCCGCTTCGCTCGGGACGCCAGGGCGGCCGCCGGTTCTTGGGGCCAAGGCGGCTGAGCTCGGCGGTGATGCGGACTCTGAGACAGTGCCGTTTGCCACTCACGCCGGTCTGCCGCAGGAGGTCGTGGGACGGGACAGCGTCGTCAAACGCGAACCCGAGCCTGTCGCTGAGCGGGATGCTGCCGCAGCGGCCGCCGACCTCGACGCGGGTTCGAGGACGGCCGATCGGTCAGCCGACGAGCGTGTCAGCAGCACTGGTGGTCGACGGCCGCGTTCGGAATTGGCGGACCTGCTGGCCGAGGCGCTGGTGGCGTTCGAGTCGACCGAGCACGCTGTTCACGCGCACTTCGACGATGCGCCGTCGGAGTCGCGGCCCTCGCCGGAACCGATGCCGACCGTCGACCGGTACGACTGGCAACCGGAGCCGACGGGGTCGCGGCACCGGCAGCCCGAACCGGATGACCGGATCGAGGTGCCGAGCACTTCGTCCGAACCGCCGATGTTGTCCGACTGGGTGCTTTCGGGCAAGGAGAGCCGGCCTCCGCGGGCTGACACCTCAGGGCTCGGCGATTGGGAGCCGACGTCGTTCCGGGAAGACCGGCCGGTCGTCGACCGTGAGCCGCGACCGGCCGAGCCGGAGCGGAACTGGTCGGACTGGACGTGGACACCACCGGAACGCTGACCAGGCGAAAGCCAACTCGTCAGTAACCTCCGAACGCCCGTTGGTGGCTCCCGTCACAAGGTTCGATTCAGCTGCAACCCCTAGGCGTTTGCGGACGAAGGCCCATCTAGGGTGGACGGTGGTCCCGGCGCACCGAGGCGCCGGATAGCGTGGAGCCGCCTGAAAATGACCTCGACTGGAGCCCCGTCCCGCCCTGCGACCGCCGACACCGGCGTGAGCCGCGAAGACCGGCTGGACAGTCCCGAACAGGTACGCGACGAACTGATCGGCGGCGCGGTCGCCGCCGCTCCGGAACTCGCAGAACTGATCCGCCTCTACTACCGCTACGTGCCCGCCGAGGAAGTCATCGACGACGACCCGAGCGACCTGGTCGGCGCGGTCCGGTCCACCTACCAGCTGGCGGACAACCGTGTCCCTGGCCGGCCGGTGGTCCGCATCCTCAACCCGACCCGGTCCCAGGACGGGTGGACGTGTCCGGTGACGGTCGTGCAGATCGTCACCGACGACATGCCCTACCTGGTCGACTCGATCTCTTCGGCGCTCATCCGCAGCGGGATCCAGGTGCACCGCGTCGTGCACCCGATCGTGGTGGTGCGCCGGGACGTGACGGGCGAGCTCCGCGAGGTGCTGCCGGAGGCGGACCCCGGGGATCCACCGGCGGACACCCTCGCCGAGTCGTGGATGCACATCGAGGTCGACCTCATCACGGACGCGGAGCGGAGCCGTGAGCTGGAGAACCGGCTCATCACGGTGGTTAACGACGTCCGCGAGGTGGTCGAGGACACCGACAAGATGGCGGGCACGGCCCGTCAACTCGCGGATCAGCTTGAGCAGGCGCCCCCGCCGCTCGACGAAGAGCAGGTCGCGGACGGCACCAGCCTGCTGCGGTGGCTGGCGCAAGGTCATTTCACCTTCATCGGCTACCGCCAGTACGAGCTGGTCGAAGACCCGGCCGGTGGCGATGAGCCGGCGCTGCGCGCGGTTCTGGCCTCCGGCTTGGGGGTGCTGCGCCAGGACAGTCTGGCGGCGCGGAGCTTGACCGCGGGCCCGGACACGGCGGCTCAGGCGTTGGCGCCGGAGTTGTTGGTGCTCACGCAGGCGAGTGCGCCGTCCGCGGTGCACCGGTCGATGTACCCGTACTACGTGGGCGTGAAGACGTTCGACGCCGAGGGCAAGGTCAGCGGCGAACACCGATTCCTCGGCGTGTTCACGACCTCGGCCCTGCACGAGGACGTGCTGGACATCCCGGTGATCAGCCGCCGGGTCCGCAGCGTCATCCACCGGGCGGGCTTCCCGCTGGAGTCGTACTCCGGCCAGAAGATGCTCGAGGTCATCCAGAACTATCCGCGAAGCGAGCTGTTCTCGACCGACGCGGACACGTTGTACGACATCGCCACGGGCGTGCTGGCCCTGGCGGAGCGCCGTCGGCTGCGGCTGTTCCTGCGCCGCGACCCATACGGCCGGTTCTACTCCTGCTTGGTCTACCTGCCACGCGACCGGTACACGACGACGTCGCGGTTGGCGATGCAGGAAGTCCTGCTGGCCGAACTCCAAGGCAAGAACCTGGAGTACAGCGCGCTGATCGGCGAGAGCCCGCTGGCCCGCGTGCATTTCATGGTGCACACCGAGCCGAGCGAGGTGGCAGAGCCGAACGCTGCTCACATTCAGTCGCTGCTGGGTGAGGCCACCCGCAACTGGGACGACCGGATGGCCGACGCGATCCTGTCCGAGCACAGCGAGCCCGAGCAGGCCTCGGAACAGGCGAACCAGCTGGGCGCCGAGTCGGCGACCGAGCAGGGCCAGCGCTTCGCGATGGCTTTCCCAGAAAGCTACAAGGAAGACTTCACGGCCACCGAGGGTCTCGCTGACCTGCGGCGGATTCAGCGGCTGTCCGAGGGCGACCTCGACATGTCGTTCTACCTGCCGGCGGACGCGGAGCCGGGCGAGCGACGGTTCAAGCTGTACCTGGCCGGCGCCCGCGTGACGCTGTCCCAGGTGCTGCCGGTGCTGCAACGCATGGGTGTCGAGGTCGTCGACGAGCGCCCGTACGAGATCCAGCGCGAGGACGGCACCCAATGCTGGATCTTCGACTTCGGCTTGCGCATGGAGCCGGCGGTGCTGGAGCGGCTCGCCACCCAGGACCTGGACGTGGTTCGGGTCCTGTTCCAGGACGCGTTCGCGGCGGCCTGGCGTGACGAGGCAGAGGTCGACAGCTTCAACGCCCTCGTGCTGCGTGCCGGGCTCGGCTGGCGGCAGGCTTCGGTGCTCCGGGCGTACGCGAAGTACCTGCGCCAGGTGGGCATCCCGTACAGCCAGGACTACATCGAGGACGCGGTCCTGCGCTACACCAACGTCGCCGAGGCGTTGGTGCGGCTGTTCGAGTCGCGATTCGACCCGGCGCTGTCCGATGAGACCCGCGCCGGTGTGGTCACGACGTTGACCGCCGAGATCACCGAGTTGATCGACGAGGTGACCAGCCTCGACGCGGACCGGATCCTCCGCCAGCTGCTGTCGCTGATCAACGCGACGTTGCGCACCAACTACTTCGTGCGCGACGCCAACGGCGATGTGCGGCCGTACCTGGCGTTCAAGCTGAACTCGCGGTCCCTGCCGGAGCTGCCGGATCCGAAGCCGCGATTCGAGATCTTCGTGTACTCGCCCCGATTCGAGGGTGTCCACCTGCGGTTCGGGCCGGTGGCCCGAGGCGGCCTGCGCTGGTCCGACCGGCGCGAGGACTTCCGCACCGAGATCCTGGGCCTGGTGAAGGCGCAGGCGGTGAAGAACGCCGTCATCGTGCCGGTCGGCGCCAAGGGCGGGTTCGTGCTGAAGCGGCCGCCGGCGCCGAAGGGTGACCCGGGCCTGGACCGCGAGGCGTTCCTGACCGAGGGCGTCACCTGCTACCGCATGTTCATCTCCGGCCTGCTGGATCTGACCGACAACCTCGACGCGGGCCAGGTCGTTCCCGCCCCTCAGGTCGTCCGCTACGACGATGACGACACGTACCTGGTCGTCGCCGCCGACAAGGGCACGGCGACGTTCTCGGACATCGCCAACGAGGTGGCCGGCAAGTACGGCTTCTGGCTCGGCGACGCGTTCGCCTCCGGTGGTTCGGTCGGCTACGACCACAAGCAGATGGGCATCACCGCCAAGGGCGCGTGGGAGAGCGTCAAGCGGGCGTTCCGAGAGCTGGGCGTCGACACCCAGACGCAGGAGTTCACGGTCGTCGGTGTCGGCGACATGTCCGGCGACGTGTTCGGTAACGGAATGCTGTTGTCCGAGCACATCAGGCTCGTCGCCGCGTTCGACCACCGGCACGTGTTCCTCGACCCGATGCCGGCGGCCGCGTCGTCGTTCGCCGAACGGAAGCGGCTGTTCGAGCTGCCGCGCTCGTCGTGGGACGACTACGACCGCAGCCTGATCAGCGAGGGCGGCGGCGTGTGGCCGCGAACGGCGAAGTCGATCCCGCTGAGCCCGCAGGTCAAGGCGGCGTTGGGCATCGATGACAGCGTCGAGCACCTGGCGCCGACCGACCTGATCAAGGCGATCCTGCTGGCGCCGGTCGACCTGCTGTGGAACGGCGGCATCGGCACCTACGTGAAGTCGGTCGCCGAATCGCACGCCGAGGTCGGCGACAAGGCGAACGACGCGGTCCGGGTCGACGGCGCCGACCTGCGAGTCAAGGTCGTCGGCGAGGGCGGCAACCTCGGGTTGACGCAACGCGGCCGGATCGAGTTCGCCCGGGCCGGCGGTCGGGTCAACACCGACGCGCTGGACAACTCGGCCGGCGTCGACTGCTCCGACCACGAGGTCAACATCAAGATCCTGCTGGACCACCTCGTCACCGAGGGCCGGCTGGAGCGTGAGCAGCGCAATGAGCTGCTCGCGGAGATGACCGACGAGGTCGGCGCGCTGGTGCTCCGCGACAACTACTGGCAGAACGCCGTGCTGGGCGTCAGCCGAGCGCATGCGGCGCCGATGCTGTCGGTGCACGCGCGGCTGGTGGACGACCTGGAGGCCAACCACGGTCTGGACCGCCGCCTCGAGGCTCTGCCGTCGAGCGCCCAGTTCAAGGCGCTGGAGAAGGCGGGTGACGGGCTGACCTCGCCGGAGCTGGCAACGCTGCTGGCGCACGTCAAGCTGGCGATCAAGGACGAGGTGCTGGCCACCAACCTGCCCGAGTCGGACGTGTTCGTCCGTCGCCTCCCGGAGTACTTCCCGAGCAAGCTGCGGGAGCAGTTCGGCAACGCGATCGGCTCGCACCCGCTGCGCAAGCAGATCACCACGACTCTGCTGGTCAACGAGGTCGTCGACGGCGGCGGCATCTCGTACGCGTTCCGGCTGGCCGAGGAGGTCGGCGCGAGCGCGACCGACGCGGTCCGCGCCTACGCGGTGGTGACGAACGTGTTCGGCCTGCCGCAGATCTGGCGCGAGATCGACGCGCTGGACAACAAGGTGTCCACCGATCTTCAGAACGCGTTGATGCTGGAGACTCGCCGGCTGCTCGACCGCGCGTCCCGGTGGCTGCTGTCCAATCGGCCGCAGCCGCTTGCCGTGGGCGCCGAGATCAACCGCTTCTCGACGATGGTCGGTGAGCTGGCGCCCCAGGCACTCATGTTGCTGCGTGGCCGTGAACGGGAGATCGTCGCTGACCACGCCGAGCAGCTGATCGATCAGGGCGCGCCGAAGGACTTGGCCGAGCGGGTCGCCTCGCTGCTCTACACCTACGGCCTCCTGGACATCAGCGAGGTTGCGGAGCTGGCCGAGCGTGAGGGCCTGGGGGTCGAGCGCACCCATCAGGAGACGGCGGAGCTCTACTACGCGCTGTCCGAGCACCTCAACATCGACCAGATGCTCAGCTCGGTCAGCGCCCTGGAGCGCGGCAACCGCTGGCACGCGCTGGCCCGGCTGGCGCTGCGGGACGACCTGTACTCGTCGCTGCGGACGATCACACTCGACGTGCTCCGACACAGCGACCCGGGCGAGAGCCCGGAAGTCAAGATCGCCAACTGGGAGCAGTCCAACGCGTCGCGGCTGGGCCGCGCGCGGGCGGCGTTGCAGGAGATCAGCCGGGTCGGCCGGCTCGATCTGGCGACGCTGTCGGTGGCGGCTCGGCAGGTGCGCAGCATGGTTCGCTGACATCGGCGGAGGACGGAGGCCCCGCCGGCGTGTGTCGCCGGCGGGGCCTCCGTCTTGCTCGGGGCCGCTGTCCGTGAAAGGGCACGGGAGCTGGCTGAGTAGGATCGAACGCTGAATCTGGGCATTGGCCAGGGAGGCGTTGTCGTTGGGTGTCTTCGTCGCGCAGGTGCGACCGCGGTGGTCTGACATGGATGCCTACGGGCACGTCAACCACGCGAACACGGTCACCCTTCTGGAAGAGGCGCGCGTCGCGCTCGTGTTCACCGAAGCGGCCCGGCAGGGCCTGATGGACATGTCCCGAGGCATGGTCGTGGTGAAGCTGGCCGTGGATTACCGGGTTCCGTTGGTTTTCGACGGCGGAGCGGTCGACATCGAGATGTCCGTGCGCGATCTCAGGGCATCGTCGTTCGTGCTGGACTATTCGGTGCGGGCGGGTGGCAACGGTTCGTCGACGGTCGCCGTGACGGCCGAGACGTTGATCTGCGCCTACGACGTCGAGGAGACGCGGCCGCGACGGCTGACCGACGCGGAGCGGGACTTTCTCGCGAGCTGGCACTCCGGGGGCGCACGTGGCTGAGCTGGTATTCGCCGATCCTTCCGAACGCGACGACCTCGGGGCATTCGTGGCCAGGGCCGTGCGGCTGGACCAGCAGGGGATCGTGCGGCTGCGAAACCGCGGTGACGACCGGGTCGAGGCCTGGGCCGCGACGCCGTTCGACGTTCTGGCCACCAGGACCGTCGCCGGCACGGTGACGCCCGCCGACGTCGCGGTCGCCGGCAGCGAATTGCTGTCCGGCCTGGCGATCCTGCGCGGCGACCGGGTGGATCCGGGTGTGTCGAAGGATCTGATGTGGCGTAGTGCGCTGCCGCCGGCGGAGGGCTGGAAGCAGGTCGACAACCTGCCCGTGACCGTCATGTCGGAGTTGGCCGACCAGGGAGTGGCGGTCGCGAAGGAGAACGCCGGCCCACACGGGACACCGCCCGCGTCGCTGCTGGACCAGACGGTGCTGACGGTCAGCGGCAGCGGGTTTGACGTCAAGATCCCGCTGCGCTGCCTGTTCGCGCTTTCCGGAATGGGCTTCCTGGGGGCTGGCGGCGAGGGTGGCAGTGTGCGTGTCACGGCCACCGACGCGTGGTTGCGCATCGACGCCCGCTTCGGCGCGGTGGTCCGTCGCCGCCACGCGTTGCTGCCGCTGCTGGTCTGACGAAATCCAGAACTCCGACGAAATCGAGCTGTGCGATCAGGCTCGGTTGCGCGATCAGGCTGAGCTGAGTGGCGAGATCGAGCTTTGCGACGAAGCCGAGGAGTCCGACGAGGTCGAGGAGTCCGGCGAAGTCGAGCTTTTCGGCGCAATCGTGTCGGTCGTCGACCAGCGGTAGCCGGGCGTGATCTAGCTGCCTGACGAAGCCGAGCTGGGCGTCAACGCGGAGCTGGCCGTCGGGGTTGAGGTCGGCGGTGAGAGGCGAGCCGGCCGGCGGAGACGACAGTGTCGGTGAAGGCGAGTTCGTCGGCCGAGTCGACGTGTTCGGCGGAGATTGGCTCGTCGGCGATCGTGCCGGCCGACGAAGTTGAGCCGGCCGACGAAGTTGTGAGCGTCGGGCGAAGTCGTGTGGGCGGGCGAAGTTCTGCGGGGTTGGCGATCTGGTCGTGAGGGACGTCGTGGTCGTGGTCGGCGAAGTTGGGCGCGTTGGCGCTGGGGAGTGCGTAGCGGCCGACTTCGCCGGCGGCGTCGGGGCGGTCGGCGAGGTCGGCGAGGTCGACGCGCGCCTCAGCGGAGCATGAACTCGTGGACGGAGAGGGCGCGATTGACGATGCGGACGTCGCCGATCCAACCGTAGAAGCCCTGGTCGACGGTGCGGTCGTAGTCGTAGGCACCGAGCAGCCAGTTGCCGGTGCCGGCGATGCCGGCGGCGGGTGTCTTGGGGTTCCTCAATACTTGACAACCATTGACGAACATTGAGTTGTGTTGACCATTGTTGACGAGGGCGACGTGCCACCACTGGTCGAGGGGCAGTTCGTGGCCCCAGCAGGTGGAGATGCCGTTCTGATTGAGGGGGAAGACGGCCCACTGGAACTGGGCGCCGTCGGACAGGGCCAGGGTGGCGGCGGGCTCGAGCGGATCGTCGCCGGTCTTGCCGGCGTCGCCGCCGCGGCAGAGTCGGGAGAAGATGCCGCACCAGGAGTGCAGGCCGTTCTTGAAGTCGCCGGGCACCTTGACGAACGCCTCGATCGTGTAGCCGTGCTGGAAGTTGGCGGAGTTGAGGGGCGCGTTGTCGACGGTCCGCAAGTACGCGCCGTGCCCAGGGTTCTTGCCGCCGTCGAATCGGAGGCTGCCGTGAGCGGGTGCGCCGGGGTGGAAGTCGGCAGACCAGGTCAACGCCGACGGAGCGCTGCCGGGCATGGTGACCCGGGCGAGGTCGTTGCCATGACCTGAAAGGTCGCGCTGCACCAGACCGTCGGCGAAGGGCGTGCCGGCGACGGGCCCGTTGTCGAACCGCCAGTAGGCGAGCGTGCCGGGGATCAGCACGTCCCTGGCCGGCCGGGACGCGGGCGGCGGCACCGGGTCGAAGCCGCTGAACCGGTCGGTGAAGTCGATGTCGAGGGTGAATCGGTTCACCGGGCCGGTCAGCTCGATCTCCCGCCGGTCGAGTTCGTTGAGCCGGGAGGAGTTCTGGGCGAGCAGCCAGGGCGAGATGGTGGACACGTCGATGGCGTTGCGGGCCAGGTCGAAGCGGTAGAGGCGGATCATGGCGCTGCCGCCGTAATAGTGGTCCTGGTAGTTGGTGATGTGCACGTGCACGTCGTGGCCGGCCTTGTTGCGGAGCACAGCCCGCCCCGGCGGCCAGAAGTGGCCGTTGAGGGTGAGGAAGATCTGGTCGTCGTCGTTGATGAGCTGGTCCCACAGCTGCTGCCCATAGTCGGACAGTGCGGCCTGGCCGGAGTCGTCGGCGTAGGCGAGTTCGTGGGTGGTGAGGATGACCGGCGTTTTCGCGTGCTGCCGGATCACCGACCGCGCCCAGTCGAAGCCGGCTGGCGAGAGCCGCCAGTCCAGGGCGAGGACCAGCCAGTCGCGGCCGCCGGCGCGGAAGACGTGGTAGCTGTTGTAGCCGTCCTTCGACGAACCTCGGTATGTCGGCGAACCGTGGAATCGCTGCGGACCGAAGGCGGACAGCCACGGGGAGCCGCCGCGTTGGTCGTCGGTCGAGGAGTTCACGTCGTGGTTGCCGGCCAGCACGCTGTAGCCGACCCGGTTGCGGTCCAGCGCCTGGAACGAGTGGCCGATCTGGGCGATCTCGCCGACTTCGCCGTGCTCGGTGAGATCGCCGAGATGCGACAGGAAGACAACGTTGTCATCGCCGCCGTCGAGCAGGTAGCGCAGGGAGGCGTCCAGTGGGGCGGCGTCGCCGCGGTCCTCGTCGAACAGGTACTGGGTGTCCGGCATGACCACGAGCGTGAAGCGGGGGTCGTTCGGATCGGGGCGCCAGCCGGACGCCGACGACGGTGCGGCGGCCGAGGCCGCCGCACCGAGCGTGCTGCTCGCCGCCACGCCCGCACCGATGAGCCCGGCGCCGCGCAGGAAGCTGCGGCGACTTGAGTCAGTCATGGCGGGCAAGCTAGCCGCCACACGTCAACGTGGGCGGAACTGCCAGTGAACGGTGTCGGATCAGGTCGGACGTGTGGCCGAACGGACCGACTGTCTGGTTCGGACGAGCCAGGCAGGTGTCGATGGCGGGCGGACTGGCGACGCGACCTGACCAGCCCGCAGTGGTCACAGGCGAAGCGGCGCGATGGCTCAGACGAGCCAGACGGCGGTGTCGGGGGGCAGTTGGTCCGCGGCCATGGGGCCGCTGGCCAGCAGGACCTGGCCGGGCGGCAGGGGCACGGGGGCGCTGCCGGTGTTGAGGGCGCAGATGAGGCCGCCGCCCTTGCGGCGGAAGGCGAAGCAGCCGGGCGGCGCGCCGTACCACTCGAGGCTCTCGCCGGCGAAGGACGGGTGGGTTTTGCGCAGCTCCAGGGCCTGCCGGTACAGGGAGAGCATCGAGCCGGGGTCCTCGAGCTGGGACTCGACGGTCAGCCCGGCCCATTCGTGGGGCATGGGCAGCCAGCTTCCGGCGCCGGACGAGAAGCCGAAGGGGGGCTGGTCGCCCTCCCAGGGGATGGGCACGCGGCAGCCGTCGCGGCCACGCTCGGTGTGCCCGGAACGAAGCCAGATGGGGTCCTGCAGGGCCCACTCGGGCAGCTCGACGTTGGGCAGCCCGAGCTCCTCGCCGTTGTAGACGTAGACGACGCCGGGCAGGGCGAGCTCGACGAGGGCCATGGCCCGGGCCCGCTGCCGGCCCAGCAGCCCGTCGCCGTAGCGGGTGACGTGCCGGACGACGTCGTGGTTGGACAGGGTCCAGGTGGCGGGGGAGTCGACGTAGGCGACGGCGGCCAGCGAGGAGTCGATGGCGGCCCGGACGGAGTCGGCGTCGAAATCGGCTTCCACCAGGCGGAAGTTGAAGCCGAGGTGGAGTTCGTCGGCCCGCAGGTAGCGGGTGAACCGCTCGTTCTCCTTGACCCAGATCTCGCCGATGGCCATGGCGTTCGGGTACTCGTCGAGCACCTTGCGGATCATCCGGTGGATCTCGTGCACGCCCTCGTCGTCGAACCGGGGGTCGAGGGTGTTGTCGTGCAGCACACCGGCGCGGACCGGGGCCCGGGAGTCCATGTCGGGCAGCCCGTACGGCTTGGCCATGCCGTGGGCGACGTCGATGCGGAAGCCGTCGGCGCCCCGGTCGAGCCAGAACCGCAGGGTGCGCTCGAGGTCGACCCGGATCTCGGGATTGGCCCAGTTCAGGTCGGGCTGCTGCGGCGCGAACAGGTGCAGGTACCACTGCCCGTCGGCGACCCGCGTCCACGCCGGCCCGCCGAACACGCTGGTCCAGTTGTTGGGTGGTTGGGAGCCGTCGCCCCGCCCGTCCCGGAAGTGGTAGCGGTCCCGCTCGGCGCTGCCGGGCCCGGCCCGAAGCGCCGCCTGGAACCACTCGTGCTGGTCGCTGGAGTGGTTGGGCACGAGGTCGACGGTGACCTTGATGCCGCAGTTGTGCGCGTCGGCGACGAGCCGGTCGAACGCGGCCAGGTCGCCGAACAGCGGATCGACGTCCCGGGGATCGGCGACGTCGTAGCCGTGGTCGGCCATCGGCGACCGGTAGAACGGCGTCAGCCAGAGGGCGTCCACACCGAGCAGTTCGAGGTACCCCAGCCGGGACCGGATGCCCTCGAGATCGCCGACGCCGTCCCCGTCGGAGTCCGCGAAGGACCTGACGTACACCTGGTAGAAGACCGCGTCGCGCCACCAAGCCGACTTCTCGGCGATCTCGGCATGAACGTCAGCGGATCGTCGCACAGGGTGTCATCCTGCCATCCGTCCGGGATTGGTTGTCCCCTAATGGGTTACGCCATCCGGAAAACCGTGGTCAGCGGCCCAGTGATCGTTCTCACCGGGATCTCACACCCAGCTGTTGAGCAGACTGTTGGCCGCCATCTCCAGGTACTCCCACAGCTGCTGCCGCAGCGGCTCGGGCAGCCGCTCCTCGTCCACGGCGATCCGCATGCAGCGCAGCCAGGCGTCGCGCTGGATGGGCCCGATCGTGAACGGCACGTGCCGCATCCGCAGCCGCGGATGCCCGCGCTGGTCGGAGTACGTGTGCGGGCCACCCCAGTACTGGATCAGGAACAGCCGCAGACGCTCCTCGGCCGGGCCGAGGTCCTCCTCCGGGTACAGCGGACGGAGCACCTCGTCCTTGGCGACCTCGGCGTAGAAGCGGCCGACGATGCGGCGGAACGTCTCCTCACCGCCGACGGCCTCGTAAAAGCTCTGCGGCGTTCCCACGTCACAATCCTCGCACTAGCTGCTCACGTCGGACGATTTGGCGTCGTCGAAGCCGTTGGCCCGGGGACGGGCCGGCGCGGGCTTGCGCAGCTCCTCCTCGGCCTTCGGCGGCGTGCGCACGAAGTGCGGCTCGATGCCGGCGGCGACGAACGCGCCCATGATCCGGGCCCGCAGCAGCCGCTGGGTGGCCCACTGCCGGCCGGGCCGGACCTTGACGGTCAGGCGCAGCGTGATGCCCTCGGGGGTGACCTTCTCCACGCCCAGCACCTGCGGGGCGTCCATCACGTCGTCGGCCATCGGCGTCTCGGCCACGGCCTGCTCGGCGGTCTCGCCCATCACCGACAGCGCCTCGTCGACGCTGCCGTGCGCCAGGGGCACGTCGACGACGGCGACGGCGAAGCCCTGGCTGGAGTTGCCGATCCGGACGATCTCGCCGTTGCGCACGTACCAGACAGTGCCGTTGACGTCACGCAGCGTGGTCACCCGCAGCCCGACCGCCTCCACGGTGCCGGTGGCCTGACCGGCGTCGATCACGTCGCCGACGCCGTACTGGTCCTCCAGCATCATGAACACGCCGGACAGGAAGTCCCGGACCAGCGACTGGGCGCCGAAACCGATGGCGACGCCGAGCACGCCGGCCGAGGCGATGATCGGCGTGATGTTGATGGCGAACTGCTGCAGGACCATCAGGAACGCGATCCCGTAGGTGATCAGCGTCGTCAGCGACTTGAGCACCGAGCCGATGGTCTTGGCCCGCTGTCTGCGCCGCTCCGAGCGCTGCGGAGCGGGCAGCTGCTGCGCCCGCTCCTTCAGCGGCCGGAGCAGCGGCGGCATGTCGCCGCTGCCCTGAGTGAACTTGTCGATCATCCGGTGGAGCACGAACCGGATCACCACGGCGAGCGCCACGATGACCGCGATCTGGACGGCTCCGGTGACTAACAACGGCCAGTTGTCGGCGAACCACCCGGCCGCCGCGACCACGTTGTTGTCCTGCCCGGTCATATATGCGGTTCCTCCAGCTCCAAGCCGACCTCGTTGGCGAGGAAGCCGAGCTCGTCGACGGCCAGCGCCACGCTGCGGGACACCGACCGCGCGGCGTGGCCGACCTCGGTCTCGCGCCGGATCAGCACCGGATGCTTGGTGGGGTCCGCGCTGGTGGCGTGCTGCAACGCTGCGCACATCTTGCGGGCGTGGTTCGGGTCCACCCGGCTGTCCGACTCGAAGACGGTGAACAGCACGGCGGGATACTCGACCTCCTCGAGCACCCGATGGTACGGGGAGTAGGCCAGCAGCCAAGCCAGCTCCTCGGCCACCGAGGCGCTGCCGTACTCCTCCGCCCACAGCCTGCCCAGCAGAAACCGCTCGTAGCGCACCATGTCCAGCAGTGGCGCGGAACACACCACCGCCCGGTACAGCTCCGGCCTTTGGGTCAACGCCGCTCCGACAAGCAGACCACCGTTGGATCCGCCCATGATCGCGAGCTGTTCCGGCGTGGTCCATCCCTGGCGCACGAGGTGCTCGGCGGCGGCGTGGAAGTCGTCGAAGACGTTCTGCTTGCGGTCGCGCATGCCAGCCTGGTGCCACTGCTCGCCCTCTTCGCTGCCGCCGCGCAGCGACACCACGACGTACACGCCGCCGGACTGCACCCAGGCCAGCGCGGTGCTGTTGTAGCCGGGACGCCGCGTGAGGGCGAAACCGCCGTAGCCGGTGACGAGCGTCGGCAGCGGCCGGGTCGGGCGACCGTGCTGCGACACGACGAACATGCGCACCACGGTGCCGTCCTTGGAGACGTACTCCAGCTGTTCGGTGCGCACGTCCGGGACCACGACCGAGCCCGGCGCCGAGGCCCACAGCTCGGTGTCGGCCGCGCCGATGCGGTACTTGCGCACGCAGACCGGCGTCGTGAAGTCGGTCCAGCCGAACCAGATGACGCCGTCGTCGCCTTCGGTGCGCGCGTCGGTCATGGTGATGCCGTGCAGGCTGCCCTTGCTCGGCAGCGGCACTTGGCCGGTGTGGACGCCGGTGGACGGGTCGTGCAGGTGCAGCTCCGACACGGCGTGTCGGGTGCGCTGGAGCAGGAGGTGGGCGCCATCGTCCACGCCGCGTACCCACTCGGCGTTCTCCAGCACGGAGTCGAGCTCCTCGCCGACCAGCTCGGTCCAGTGCTCACGGCCGGGCCGGCGCGGATCGGTGACGCACAGTCGGCCGCGCGGGGCGTCCAGCGTCGTCAGCAGGTACAGGCGGCCGTCACCGGCGACCCACGCGTTGCATCGCGCGCCGGCGTCGTCGGGCAGCACGTCGTTCAGCACGAACTCGTCCGCGGTGAGGTCGGCGATCCACACCGCCTCCCGCTGCGTGGTGCCGCGGCGGCCGTCGACGATCAGCCAGTGGCCGTCCTCCGACGTGTGCAGCGTGAAGTAGTACGTGGGGTCCATGCCGTCGCCGTGCACGTTGACGTCGGTCACGGCGTCGGCTCCGACACGGTGGCGCCAGACCCGCCGGTGGAACAGCTCCTCGCCGGCCGGCACCAGGTCGGTGGACAGCCGGCGGACGTAGAAGAACTCCTCGCCGCCGGGCAGCCAGCCGATCGAGCTGTACCGGCAGCGGTCGATCGGGCCGTCCAGCAGTTCGCCGCTGTCCACGTCCAGGACGTGCAGCAGCGACTCCTCGTTTCCGCCGACCGAGATCTGGTATGCCAGCCGGGCGCCCTCGCGGCTCGGCGACCAGCCGTCGAGGGTGGTGCGCCCGGACGGGTCGATGGCGGCGACGTCGAGCAGCACGCGCTCGCTGCCGTCGCGCTCACGCAGCCACAGCGAGGCGTGGTCCTGGCCGGGGTCGCGGCGGGTGAAGAAGGCGCGGCCGTTGCGCCAGACGGGTGTCCCGATGGAGCCGGCGGCCATCAGCCGCTCCAGCCGGCTCCGCAGCGCCTCGCGGCCGGGCAGCGCCGCCAGCCATGACGACGTGAGCGTGTCCTGTGCGGCCGACCAGGCGACGGTGCGCTCGTCGGCCGGGTCCTCCAACCAGCGGTAAGGGTCGGACACAGCGTGTCCGTGCAGGTCCTCGACCAGCGCGAGCCGCTCGGCCGGTGGATAGGACGCCGTCGAATGGGGGAGAGCCTCCGTCATCTGCCGAAGAGTAGCGACCAGGTGAAAACGATCGCCGTTAGGCCACGGTTCACCATGGATTTCACGTCGGGTTCATGACATGTCATGCATCACACGTGCGTTGAACGGGGCAAGTGTGGTCGACTAGGGCAGCACCGGTGGAGGTGGTCGCGTGCCCGACCGACAACCAACTCCGATCGGCGCCCCCAGATCGGGTCTGGCGCCGCGGGTCCCCCTGTCTCAAATTCCTGCCCAGGCCACGGCCAGCAGCCACGTATCCAGCGTGGACGCGGACCGGGTCGGCCAGGACCGGGCGCGCGGTGCGCCGGGCGGGCCCAGTTGGGGTCGAAGGCGGGTGCTCCTGCTCAACGCCACGTTCGAGCCGCTGACGGCGTTACCGCTACGACGAGCGGTGGTGCTGGTGGTCTGCGGCAAGGCGGAGGTCGTGCACGGCGACTCGGCCGGTCTGATCCTGCATTCCTCCACTGCGAGTGTCGTGGTGCCCTCGGTGATCCGGCTGTCCAGCTACGTCCGGGTCCCCTATCGCGGACGGGTGCCGCTGACCAGGGCCGGGCTGATGCACCGGGACCGCTACCGCTGCGCGTACTGCGGCGGGCGGGCAGAGACTATCGATCACGTCGTGCCGCGCTCGCGCGGGGGTGCCCACAGCTGGACCAACTGCGTGGCCTGCTGTGCCAAGTGCAACCACCGCAAGGCCGACAAGATGCTGTCCGAACTGGGTTGGAGGCTGTTGGTCGTGCCGACCGCGCCGCGTGGGCCGCATTGGCGGCTGCTCGCGGGCGTGGCCGACGCCGACCCCCAATGGCTGCCATACCTGGGCGAGCCGGCGGCGTGAGCCCGGGCTCGTCCAGGTAGGAGTCGCACGACACACGACGGCGGTCCGGGCGTTTCCCGCCAGGACCGCCGTCGTTGTGTGTCTGTGGGGTCAGGCCGCGCGGTTGACCCGGATGCCGTCCCGGTTCACGCGGATGCCGTCCCGGTTGACGCGGATGCCGGCGCGGTCGGCGGCGGCCCGGTTGACGCGGATGCCCTCGCGGTTGACGCGGATGCCGGCGCGGTCGGCGGCGGCCCGGTTCACGCGGATCCCGTCGCGGTTGACCCGGATGCCGTCGCGGTTGACGCGGATCCCGGCCTGGGCGTTCACCCGAATGCCACGCTGGACAAGGGTCGACTTGTTCACCCGGATGCCCGCCGCAAACGTGAGCACGGACGGCGTCTCTTCACTCGATCGGGTGACAGTCGCAACCGGGGTGGGGAGGCTCGGCGTGTACATGGCGTGCCCTCCTGGGAGGTTCGGGGTGGCTTTCAGGCAAGGCCCTTGCTCCGCAAGACCCGTCTAGGTGAAAGCTAATCTTGATTCGCCGGTCAGGACAAGCCGCCAAATCGGCGGCATTCGCGTTGCCAACCCGGGGGCCGTTCGGCGCAGCGCGCTCCGCCACAAGAGTGCGTGCTGATGATCACTTTCACGCCCTGTCATCGGCAACGGAGTGGTCACGTCGTCGCTGACCGTGGTCGATCGGGCAATGGCAACCTCCCACACTCGGACGCCGGTGACGCGCCTGGCGGAGGGCTCGGCTACCGTAAAGCCCCGTGAACGTCGTGGACACCCTCCTCGTCTTCGCGCTGATCCCGCTGTGTGTGTACGGCCTGATCGCGCTGCTGACGCTGTGGCCGAAGTTCGCGCGTACCCCCCGGTACCAGGCAGGCCAGGAGTGGGGCTACGCGCCAGTGTGGTGGACCGCCAATCCCGCGGGCGTAGGCGCCCACGCCCCTTCCGCGCACCTGGCGCTGGAGCAGGGCGAGGCCGGTGAGCCCGCGCCGACCGCACGGGGAGGTGCTCGTGGCAACTGGTGAGATCGCGCGACAGGACGTCGAGGACGGCGAGCTGGGCTACGGCGCGGCCCGCATGGCCGACGGCCGGATCTCGGTCGCCGTCGAGCAGAAGCCCAAGCCGCCCGCCCTGCCGTTCCGCTCCTCGGAGCTGGCCCAGCTGGACGAGGCGCTGACGCTGTCCAGCCGTGAGACCGGCCTCGACTTCAGCATCTACCTGGGTGAGCTGGACGGCGACGACACCCGCAAGGCCGCCGAGGAGCTGCACGCCCAGACCCTGCGGCCCACGCACGCGGTGCTGATCGCCGTGTCGCCGGGCCAGCGGGCCGTCGAGATCGTGACCGGCGAGGAGTCGCACCGTCGGCTGCCCGACCGTGGCTGCAAGCTGGCCGTGATGAGCATGGTGGCCTCCTTCAAGGAGAGCAACCTGGCTGGCGGCCTGGTCAGCGGCCTGCGCATGCTGACCGACCAGGCGGGCCCTGCCCCGCGCCGCTGAACCTCGGCCGGCCGATGCGGCACTGACAACTCAGCACAGACGACGAAGGGGCCGTTCCGGACAACCCATCCGGAACGGCCCCTTCGTGTTCGTCCTGGTCAGGACCTGTCGAACTCCCGGGCGGCCAGCGCCCGCACGATGCCGGCACGGCCCTCGGACACCAGCCGGCGCAGGGCCGGCGGGTGCTCGTCGGCGGCCAGCCACTCGTCCGACGCCGCCACGGTCGCCGCGTCCACCGCCCACGACGGGAACAGACCGGTCACCGTCGGCTGCGCCCGCTCGCTGGACCGCCGCCGCCACACGTCGGCGACATCGGCGAAGTACTGCTGCGCGTACGGCGCGAGCAGCTCCTTCTGGCTCGGGTGCGAGAAGCCGTAGATGATCGCCTCGTTCACGGCGTTCGGCAGCTCGTCGTCGTGCACCGCACGCCGCCACGCCTCGGCCTTGTTGGCCTCGGTCGGCACCAACGCCCGGGCCCGCTCGGCGTGCCGCTGACCGGCCGCCGTCGGGTCGAGCTCCAGCTCGGCGCGCACCTCGGCGTCGCCGGCCGCGCCGTGCGCGGTGAGCGCCTGGAGCAGCCGCCAGCGCAGGTCGGTGTCCACCACCAGGCCCGCCAGCGGCTCGCTGCCGTCCAGCCAGCCCTTCAGCACGGCGACGACGTCGTCGGTGAGTGACGCGCCGGCCAGCGAGTTGACGAACGCCAGCTGGTGGTCGGAGCCCGGCTCCGCGGTGCGGGCCAGCTCCAGCACCGTGTCGGTGAACCGCCGCCAGCCCTCCGGCGCCCACGCCGGGTCGGCGTACGAGGAGATCGCGGTCTGCGCCTGGAGCAGCAGCCGCTGCACCACGCCGACCTCGCTCTCCGAGCGGATGCCGCCGAGCACCAGCGTGACGAAGTCACGGGCCTTCAGCTCGGCCTCGCGGGTCATCTCCCAGGCCGCCGACCAGCACAGCGTGCGCGGCAGCGGCTCGGTGATGTCCGCGATGCGGTCCACCAGCGTGGCCAGCGAGTCGTTGTCCAGCCGCATCGTGCAGTAGGTCAGGTCGTCGTCGTTGACCAGCACCAGCTTGCCCCGCGGCACGCCCACCAGGTCCGGGACCTCGGTGCGCTCGCCGGTCACGTCCAGCTCCACGCGGTGGGTGCGGACCAGCTTGCCGGTCGACGGGTCGTCGTCGTAGACGCCGATGGCCAGCCGGTGCGTGCGCAGCTCGCCCGCGCCCGGCCGGGCGCCGCCCTGGAGCACGGCGAACTCGCTGAACCGGCCGTCCGCGTCAACCGTGAACTTCGGCCGCAGCAGGTTCAGGCCGGTCGTCTCCAGCCACTGCGCCGACCACCACGACAGGTCGCGCCCCGAGGCCTCCTCCAGGGCTGCCAGCAGGTCGGACAGGGTCGCGTTGCCCCAGGCGTGCTTGGCGAAGTACACCCGCAGCCCGGCCAGGAAGTTGTCCAGGCCGACGTAGGCGACCAGCTGCTTGAGCACGCTGGCGCCCTTGGCGTACGTGATGCCGTCGAAGTTGACCTCGACCGCCTGCAGGTCCGGGATGTCGGCCGCCACCGGGTGGGTCGAGGGCAGCTGGTCCTGCCGGTAGGCCCAGGACTTCTCGATGTTGGCGAACGTCGTCCAGGCGTGCTTGTACTCGGTGGCCTCGGCCTGCGACAGCACACTGGCCCAGGTGGCGAACGACTCGTTCAGCCACAGGTCGTCCCACCAGCGCATGGTGACCAGGTCGCCGAACCACATGTGGGCCATCTCGTGCAGCACCGTCTCGCAGCGCCGCTCGTACAGGTAGCGGGTGACCCGGCTGCGGAAGACGAAGTCCTCCAGGAAGGTCACCAGGCCGGCGTTCTCCATCGCGCCGGCGTTGAACTCCGGCACGAAGGCCTGGTCGTACTTGCCGAACGGGTAGCGCACCCCGAACGCGCGGTGGAAGAAGTCGAAGCCCTGCTTGGTCTGCGTGAACAGGCGCTCGTGGTCCATGTGCTCGGCCAGCGAGGCCCGGCAGTACAGGCCGAGCGGGATGCTGCCCTCGTCGTCGGTGTACTCGTCGCGCCATTCGGCGTAAGGGCCGGCGACCAGCGCGATCAGGTAGGTCGAGAGGGTCTTGGTGGTCTCGAAGACGTGCTTGGAGGTCTCCGGGTCGATCTCCTCGACGCTCGCCGACGCCGCGTTGGACATCACCTTCCAGTCCTGCGGCGCGGTCACCGTGACGTCGTAGACCGCCTTCAGGTCCGGCTGGTCGAAGCAGGTGAACATGCGCTTCGCGTCGGCCGTCTCGAACTGGGTGTACAGGTAGACGCCCTTGTCGACCGGGTCGACGAAGCGGTGCAGGCCCTCGCCGGTGTTCGTGTACAGGCACTGCGCCCGCACCACCAGCTCGTTCTGTTCGGCCAGGTCGGGCAGGGCGATGCCGTCCTCGTCCCGGTAGCCGGACACGTCGAGCTCGACGCCGTTGAGCACGGCGGACTGCACCTCGCCCGCGACAAGGTCGATCCAGGTCGACGCGCCCACCGTGCGGCTGCGGAAGCGCACGGTAGTCGTCGACCCGAACGTCGGACCGTCGCCGGTCAGGTCCAGAGCGATGCCGTAGGACTGGACCTCGAGGAGCGCCGCGCGCTGCTGGGCCTGGTCGCGGGTGAGGTTCGGCGCGGCCACTGGGTCACCTCATCTGTGGATGTCGGGGGTCCGGGTGGCTGTCGTCGGCCACCGGGGATGGGCAGGGGTCCCCGCATCCAATCACGTGACGTGGTCGCCGCGCTGCCAGGATCCGGCGTAATCGCCGGACGGGAAGACACGGCGCCCCCCGATGGTTGCCCTAAGGGGTGGGCCCGGGCAGGCCGGGCCGGCGTTGAGCCATGGAGATGTGCTGATGACCGCAGTGCCGTCCGTCGCGGACGAGAAGGTGAAGGTCGACTTCTGGTTCGACCCGATCTGCCCGTGGGCGTGGATCACGTCCCGGTGGATCCTCGAGGTCGCCGAGCACCGCGACATCGAGCTGAACTTCCACGTGATGAGCCTGTCCGTGCTCAACTCCGGGCGGGACCTGCCCGAGGAGTACCGCCAGCTGCTCGACCGTGGGTGGGGCCCGGTGCGGGTGGCCATCGCCGCCGCCAAGCACCACGGCGACAAGGTGCTGCTGCCGCTGTACACGGCCCTGGGCACCCGGATCCACAACGAGGGGGCCAAGGAGTACGACGAGGTCATCAAGCAGGCGCTGGCCGAGGTCGGCCTGCCGGCCGAGCTGGCCGAGGCGGCCACCAGCACCGAGTACGACGAGGAGCTGAAGGCCAGCCACCACGCCGGCATGGACCCGGTCGGCATGGACGTCGGCACCCCGGTCATCCACGTCAACGGCGTGGCCTTCTTCGGCCCGGTGCTGTCCAAGATCCCGCGTGGCGAGGACGCCGTCCGCGTCTTCGACGGCGCCCGGCTGCTGGCCGGCTACCCGCACTTCTACGAGCTCAAGCGGACCCGGACCGAGTCGCCCGACTTCTCCTGACCGCCTGACCGAACCCGGGCGCGGCCGCCGCACTCCTCGCGGCAGCCGCGCCTGACTTTGTCGTCCGCGGCAGTCGTCCGCGTCGCTCCACTGCATTTCGTCGGAGTCCTCGCCCACGTGCGGGCCGGTCGTGCTCACCCGGACAGCTCGTCCGCTCGCGTCCCGGTCGACTTCGCCGAACTTCTGGACTTCGACGAACTTCTGGACTTCGACGAACTTCTCGACTTCGTCGGTCTGCTGGGCTCCGTCGAGCTTCTCGACCTGGTCGCGCTTCGGTGCTTCGACGCGCTGCTCGACTTCGTCGGTCTGCTGGACTTCGGCGGACTTCTCGAGTTCGTCGGTCTGCTCGAGGTCGTGCGAAGTCGTGGTTTTCGTCGGACTGCCCGCGCGGGTGCGCCGGAGTGCTCAGCGTCCGGCTTCCCAGACGACGTCGGCGAGGTTGATGGGCTTGCCGGGCAGCGGGGTCGCGGCGTCGGGGCGCAGGCCGTCGAGCATCAGCTGGGTGAGGCGGGCGTCGATCTCCTCATCCCGGGTGCCGGGCAGGTCGAACGGCCGCTTGAGGTGCAGGGACACCAGCATGGCCACGTCGACGACGCCGACGTCGGTGCGCATGGAGCCGTCGCGCTGGGCGGTGGTGATCATCTGTTCGACGATGCCCAGCAGCTCCAGGCGGGCCGAACGGACCTCGTCGCTGTGGTGGACCGCGGTCTGCAGCTGAGGATCGACGATGGACCGGAGCGCGCCCAGCCGCAGGGCGACGCATTCGCGGACGAACCGGCTCAGGGCGTTCCAGGCGTCGGGCTCGGTGCGCAGCGCGGTGCGGGCGAGGTCGGTCATGTTCTCGACGGTGTGCACGGACAGCGCCCGCAGCAGGGCGACGCGGTCGGGGAACCGCCGGTAGAGCGTCCCGACACCGACACCCGCGTGGCGGGCGATCTCCTCCATCGGCACGCCTGCGCCCTGGTTGACCAGCAGGTCACGGGCGGCAGCGAGGATCTGGTCGCGATTGCGCTTCGCGTCCGCCCGCAGTTGTCCCGTCATTCCCCACACGCCTCCACCGGCAGGTATGTGCCCGGACGAGGCTACCTGGCCGAAGGGCCGGTTGTGGGCCCGCCCCGGCGGGCGGGGCACAACCCCGACAAACACAGGCCCGGGGGCCAAGCGGGGGGGGTGAACCCCGGCGACCAAGCGGGGACCTCGATATTTTCGGTGGCGG